>NZ_JAFUMA010000064.1 GCF_017483025.1 Anaerotignum sp.
AATGCCATATCCGTCGCCTCTGCTTTCCGGGTCAATTTCCGTCTGCAGTGCCGCCAGTTCCGTTTCCGTAGGCGCCCGCCAGCCCTGGTCGATGATGACCAGTTTCACCGTGCCTCCCCCGTTCCAGGCAGGGTATACCTTTACGCCGCCTACATTCTGCAGAGCGCTAACCTTTCTCTCATAATCAGCAATGTTTCCGCCAAAGGCATCCGCATCAAAGCTGGCAAAGTAACGTTTCCGTAGTTCATCGTCTCCTTCTTCATCCTCGCCGTCTGTCCGCAGTTCTTCCAGGTTAGCCGTTGCCAGTCCTGCCATCGTCTCCAGAGGAACCAGATTCCCCAGATAATCGTTCCCGCAGGCGCCTGCTGTTTCACATTCCAGTACATATCGCCCGTCTTCCTCTCTGGAAAGCACCACGTAATAATATTTCTCCAGAAAAAAACGTGTACCAGCCTCAACGGGGTATTCTTCTCCGTCTTCATCTAGAAAGCTCCCGTAAAATGTTGCCTTTACAGCCCCTTTCCGCTGAATACCTCTCTCTGCCGCACGTCTCGTCAGGTCATCCCCCGTCGCCGTGTCTGCAAAGGTTCTATCCTCCAGCATATCCAGATCCACATAAAAGGACGCCGTCTCCGCCGCATTGGGTGCCAGTGCATCATAGATCAGACTGCCCTGCCGCTTGTCCCTTTTGTCGTCAATCTGGTCAAGTTTCTGCTCCATCAGTTCTTCAAAACTTTTCACCATATCAAATATCCACCGTCCTTTCCGCCGTTATTTCGCCAAAGATAGTATGCACCAGAAATTCCGCCGTCACGCTTCCTTTCTCCTGCGCAAAGGAAAAATCCGTTACCGCCGTCACCCTGTCGTCTGCCAAAAGTGCATCTTCAATCCTCTTTTTCAGTTCAGGGATCACATAAGTCACGTTCTGCCCGTAAAGTTCCTCCAGCTCAGCGCCATAATTCCAGTCATAAATGGCATATCGGTATCTTTCCGTCTGCAGAATTTTGTTGACCGCCTGCTTCATCGCCTCCAGCTCATCTACAGTTCCCCGCACCTCTGCCCGTTCCTCGTTGATCTTCCAGGTCAGACTGGGAATCGTCTTTTTCTCAATGGTCGCCATGTCGATTTCCACTTCCTGTGTCGGTGTCATCCTATCCCTCCTTTCTCACTCTGTCCAGCACCAGATACTGCTGCCCGCCAGCCGCCCGCATCAGTGCCACCGCTTCTCCTGTCTGCAATTTTCTGTTTCTCTTCATTCTGTAGCTGTTCCACGTTCCTCCGTCAATGCTGATGGTTCCCGCCTCTTCCCATTCCAGCACGTTTTCCGTCAGCACCAGAAATTCTTCCGTCAGTTCCAGCCCCTCTTCCAATCGGATGCAGAGGGGCTCCGCCGCAGTCACCGTCCCGATGCAAAAATCCGCTCCTGTTTCCGCCGCGTCCAACGCCAGTTGTTTGATGATCTCAAGCATCCTTCGCCCTCCTTATCCGCGCAGCCGCCTGCCGCAGCTTTCCCTTTCTTCCCAAAGCTTTTTCGTCATTTGCCGCATCAGTTTTTCAATATCGATCTGTGTTTCCGTCTGTTTGTCTTCTCTCTTTGGCATCTCTTCCAGCCGAGTTTCCTGTGCAGGTTCTGTTTCTACGATCTGTTCCTCCTGCTCATCCTCTTCCATCACAGGGATGATGTTCCGTATAGCTTTTTCCTCTTCCGGTGTTTCCCACACAAACGCCGTTCCAAGTCCATGTTCTTCTGTCTCTTCCGTTTCCCGTCCCCCATTCCAGAAAACTTCCGCTGTAAATATCTTCGAAACATCTCGCTTCCCATTTAACGATTCGCCTTCCGCCTCCAAAAGTTTTTCTTCCTCTGCCGCTTCCACAAAAAAGAGTTTTTCTTCCTTCTCTTCCTGTGCAGTCTCTATGGATTCTGCCCAGAAAGCTTTTTTCGTTTCTTCCTGCGTCAGGGAAGCCACAGCGCCCATCTCAGCCAAATGATTTTCCACAGTCTCCGTATCATTCCAAAACCCAATGCTGTCCGTCTCGCCTGCCCCGATCTTCTCTTTCCAAAAATCCAGCAGACGCCCAAACAGCCCTTTCTTGTCTTTCTCCATACCCCTTTTCACCTCTTATCCTCTTGCCTTCTCTGCCGCTTCTATTTCCAATTCAATGGCAGCACAGCAAAACATCCGCTCAGGTGTAGTCATCTCTGCCCATTCTCCGGGCCGTATCCCGTATTTCCGGAGGGCATAGCAAGCATAGTCCGCCTCATCCACGCCCTCCTCGATCAGTTTTTTGCCTGTTCCTTCCAGGCCTTTTTCCGCCTTGCGAAGCCGTTGATATCCTTCACCGCTTCCAGCAGCCGCATATATTCCCCGGGGTAAAGCATCTCCTTCAACGCCTTTTCCCCGCTGTCCACGCCATAGCTTTCCCAAAGCACCTTATCTGTCAGATCAGGCTTCACTACGGAAAGCAGGCACAACGCCGCCCATTTGTCCTTCTTGCCTTCCGCCGCCCTGCGGTATTCCTCCTCACTGACCGCCCGAATCTCCCAAAGCACTTCTGCGCCGTCCTCTGCAAAGCAGGGAGAAATACTTACTTCTCGATTCTCAGGAAAGCCGTTGTTCTCCTTCAAAAAACTTTTCAAGTCCATCCTCAAACCTCCTCAATGCGGATATCCAGTTTCATTACATGCTCCCCATCCTCAAAAATATGGGTACAGCTTTCGATCAAGGCTTTTCCCGTCAGGCTGATCTCCGCCAGGTCAGGGATCTCCAGCCAGATGCTGTTCCCTGCGTAAAGCATTATGTCTCCATTGATATTCTCAATGGTCAGCTTCTTCACCACTCTGCATTTTTCTTTCAGTATGCTTTCCGCCAGTTCCTTCAGCTGGGCGCTGTTCATGGTGTAAGCCACTCTCTTATAATACTGCAGCCTGCCCCATTCCTTCACCTTGTCCGCCTTTTCCACTTCCCATGCCTTCCGTTCCGTTTCCTTTCGCCCCGCATGGTAAAGCCTTACGGCGTTATAGGTATCCTGGCTGATATCCGTCTTATATGTATAATCGCTGATGCCGCCGTCGCATTTCAGCACAGCATCTGCCGCTAGTTCGTTTCTTTCCTTCACCGTCAGCCAGCCCGCCTTGTCGAAAAGGAAATATTCCTTCCCTGTTGCCTGCCCGCAAATTTCCAGCGCCGAAAGAATAATATCCATCAGCGTTTCCCCTTCTTCAATACGCTGTGGAATTTTCCAGCCGCTGTCGGTGATCTCGCCCACCTGCAACCCATAGTCCGCTGCAATGGTTCGGATGATGTCTCCTGTCCCCTGATTCAGGAAAACATAAGTCGCCTTGTTCCTTGCCAGATAAAACATCTGGTCGTACGCCGTCACGGAAATGATCTGTTCACTGGTTCTCTCCTTCGTCATCACAAATCCGCTGAACCGCAGAATCGTATCCACGTAAAGAGAAACTTTATCCCCTTCTACGAAATTCACGATACCATCTCGTACAACCTTAAACTTCAGCCTGCCAGCCTTCCCCGCGATGCTGGCATACCATTCCACGCCGCCTTCCAAAATCGGCGTTGCATCATAAATATTACTGCCATGCTGCAGCAATAACTTTATTTCCAACCCCTTCTCCCCTTTCTCTTAAAGCTTCAAAACCTGCCCGGGATAGATGAGGTTCGGATTGGAAATGCCATTCTTCTGGGCGATTTCCTTATACTTCGTCCCGTCACCCAGCTGTTTTTTCGCAATGTTCCAAAGACAGTCCCCCTTCTGCACCGTATAGGTGGCGGCGGCCGTTTTGGCCGCCCGTTCCTGCCCCTGTTCCACCATCGTGTTGCCTTTTACGCTGTAACGGATGCTTTTCGCCGTTTTCCATTCCTTCCAGTGCATTTCCACCCAGAAGTCCCCCTGTTCGCCGCCTTTTTCCGTCACAGTGTAATCCTCCAGCAGCACTTCCATGTTCCCGCAAAAAAGCTGTGTCCCGTCCGCCAGCCGCCTAAATAAAATCAGCTGTACAGGCTTCGCCGCCGCTTTGTATTCCTTAAAATAATTCAGGAAATATTCCGGCTCATGAAATCCATCTTCCGTCTGCACAAAACTGTATTGTCTCCCCGGAAGTAATGCCGTAAATCGAATCTCCTGCAAGCCAGGCTTTTTCGCCAGGTTCATTTCCCCAAAGTTCAGGATATAAACCGCTTTATTTCTGTTCCCTGTTTTCGTCTGGATCTCCGCCGGAGTTACAGGCAGCAAGATCTGCTTCCCGTCCTGTTTCAAATAAAGTCGATACATCCGCCGTCACCTCCGTTGATTTCTTCCACAGCCATCCGCAGTCGGTCGTATTCCCCTGCCAGCAGCAGCCTGCCCAGCAGTCTCTCCGCCCCTGCCATGCCATAGCTGTTCTGCAGTTTGGCATCTCTCAAGTCAGGGAACACCACGCTTTCCGCCAGCACTGCTCCTTCGTATCTCTTCTCATCCTCGCCGCATCTTCTCCAGATGTCCTCGTTTTCTCTCTGGCTCATAGGGCGGATGCGCCAAAGCATCTGCCCCCCGTCCTGTGCCAGTCTTTCCGTCAGAAGGACTTCTCTTTCTCCCCTGTCCTTCCTGTTCTCTCTATAAAAACATTCCTGTCCCAAAATATGCCCTCCCTTACCTTATTTCTTAAAGCTCGTCAAAGCTGTCCAGCAGTTCCACGCCGCCAAAGGTAAATTTCATTTCTTCATCCATAGCCGCTTCGTCCACATCCAGCTTGCCGATGAGCATTTCTTCAATGTTCACATCTTTCAGCAGAACCGTCTGTCTGCCTGTTTCCCCCGTAGGGTCTTCGTTGGTCAGCATCAGTTCAAAATAAGTGTCTACGCCGTTTTTCATGTAGTCCACCATCACTTTTCTGAACAGACTGCTCACATAGTAGACTGTCATGGTGCCGGTACCTTCCCAGCCGCCGCTTTTCTGCTGTTTCGCTGTCAGCCCCAGAATGGGGATGGCTGTTCTGGTTTTCTTCACCTTTGCCTGCACGTTTTTCACCTGCATCAGTTCATGTCTTTTCCCGTCAATGATGGCAAAGCAGGTGCCCAGCGCGCCATTGACAGTGTCTTTTGCTCTCAGATAACCCATGCTCGCACCTCCTTACACAACTTCCACTTTCATATACAGTTTTTCCATGGCATCCACAGGCTGTACGCTTTCGTAAACCACTACGTCCTGTTTTTCTGTACCTTTTTCCACAGTAATATCCTCCGCTGTGAAATTCTCGATGGCTTCAATCTTCATTAGCTCCTCATGGTACGCCAGAATTTCCGCCTTCAGCAGATTTCTGCCGTTGGCATTGTTGCTCTGTTTGCCCAGATAATATTTGCTGAAAATGTTCGCCACATCGTTGGCAATGCTGTCCAGAACACGTACCACTCTATTGCTGGAAAAATCACTGTTTTTCGCCGCTTCAAAGGAAGTAAAGCTGTTGATGTCTCTCAGCACACGCAGCTCGCCATCTTCTTCATAAAACAGGAACTGTCCTGCCTGAATGCCTTTGATGTATTCGCTCTTCTTCAGCTTCGCATCCACTTCATACTCGCCATCGTAAACAGTATTTGTCAGGCTTTCGTTCACTTCCGCACCTGCTGTTGCGCCCGCAACCCAGTAAACCAGTTCTTTTGCTGTGCCTACGGAAATGATGCCTTCGTGATCCGCTTCCGCATAATCATGCAGCACAGTCACGAATTTCACGCCTTCTTCCTCTCTCATTCTCTTTGTAAAGTTCACAAACAGCTTCTTTGTTGTTTCATCACTGCCGTTGTAAGCCAGCACATTGAAATCCTCCGCTTCTGCCGCCGCCAGAAAATCAGTGTACCCGCTGCCTGTCACCGCCGCTGTTGTACCGCCTGTCAGGTATGTACCAGCCGCCGCTGTCAGTGTGCCTGTGCCGCTGAAAGTCACAAAGTCGTTGTCCTCCAGTTCTTCGATGGTCGCCACTGTCTGTGTGTCCACCAGTTCTGTCCCCAGATAAGTTTCCACATCCCAGTAACCATCCTCGTCCACATTTGCCACGATAGCCAAGCAAATGTCATTCCCTCTTTCCCCTGCGTATTTCGCAGTTACTGTCAGGCCGCCTTCTGTTGCCTTCGCCTTTTCGCCGCCGTTCAGTCGATAGATTTTCGCCTTACTTGCATGCAGGAACAGTTCTCTCATGTCCTTCATTTCATCGCTCAGGTAATCATACCCAAACAGTGCCTTGCTGTCTGTTCTGAAGTCTACCGCTTCCACAGTCACCACGCCCTCAGCGCCCCAGTCCATTTCCATACCAACGCAGACTACGCCTCTTTCGCCCAGACTGCCCATGGCTCTGGGTCTGGAAACAAAATTGATGTATGCCCCGGGCAATACTTTATTCTGCACTAAAAAAGTGCCGCCGCCTAATGCCATATCAGTTCTCCTTTCTTTCTCCCGTCAAATATGCCTGAATTTCCTTTTCTGCCTCTTCCTTCGTGTAGTCTCTCTCCTCCAGTACCGCTTTCACCAGATCAGTGTTGTACCCAAAGGTCTTGCTCTTACTCAGCTGTTCCCTGCTGAATTTCTTCTTCATATCCAACCATTTCCTCTCCGTTCAGTTTCAGTCGTTCCATCAGTTCCGCATCTTCTTCCTCGTCAACGAAAACAATGTGGTATTCATATTCCACTGTAAATTTCACGCCGTCTGCTGTCTTTTCATGCTTCATGCCGCTGGCCGCGAATTTTTCATTTTCCCCGATGATGAGCAGCACTTCATACAGCCCGTCCACAGCTTCGATTCCTTCTGCCGCCGCTGTTTTTTCTTCTCCGCAGAAATAGTTGACCTCAAAAGTTACCTTCCGCGCCATTCTTCTCCCCAGCAGTCGCTTCTGCTCCAGTCCTTTCAGTTCCACTGTAAAACAGGGCTTCTTCCCGCCCCGGGGAACGCTCTGCCCATAAACAGGCAGCTGAAATCTCTCCGAAATCGTCTGGATGACTGCCTTTCTGATGTCCTCCGTCATACCACATCTCTCCTTCTCAGTCCAACCGCCTTATGGGTCAGAAAAACCTGGCTGTCTCCCGCCGCAAAGTAACGCCGTTCCTCGCCGTTCTCCTTCCGCACGCGGATCGCACTCCCTGGCAGGATGTCCTTCCCTGCGGGGTAAAGCAGCACGACTGTCTTTTCCACCTCCGCCAGCAGGCCGTTTTCGCCACTTGCCACCGTCTTTTCCATCAGGCGGCAGGGGAAGGAATCCCCTTCCCCCTTCTGGTGCAAAGTTTCGCCCCAGTCTGTGCCTTCCTCAGAAAAAATCTCCACATAACAGGTGTCCCAAAAGAGGCTTTCCACGGCTTTTTTTGCTCTTTCAAATTCTCTTTTCATGCCGCTGCCCCCTTTACCAGTCCATCCTTCTGAATCTGTCCAGTTCCACCTTGAAGCAAGCCAGCATTTCCTGCCCGCTTTCGCCGGAAACGCCCTCGGCAAAGGTCACACTGACGTCCCCTTCCTTGATGCTTTTCGCTTTCTGGGAAGGCGTCGCAGCCGCGCTGCTGTCCATCAGCATCCCCGCCAGTGCCACGCCAACGCCCAGCAGTTCTTCGGGCAGCTCGTCAATATTGCAGTAAGCCTGCATCATCTCTACGCTGCGTCCCGCCGCAAATTCCATGGCGGCAAGGTTCTCCTCATCGGCTCTCAATTCCTGCAGTTTCGCCAGAATCTTCTCTTTCATCCTTCCGCCGCCTTTCCTTACGCGTTATTGATGTTTACCAGTACGCCATCCATGCCGTTGTCCATGATCCACAGGTCATGGTATTTTCTGTAGTCAATTTTCCATGCGTTTGCATTCTGGTTTGTCATGGGGTCAAAAATTCTTGTCACGTCTGTTTTAGAAACCGCCACAGGTGCATTTTTCACCAGGATCATCCAGTTGATGTCTTTCGCATCTTCCGCGGCCGCAAAGCCACCATCCGCATTTTCCACGCCATCCAGGAAAGTATATTTTGTCTGGAATCTGGCAGAAGGCACGCGAATGATAGGACAACCGTCGATTTCCTTCACCTTGATTTCCGCCTTGCCCTGTTCAAAGAAACCGCTCTGCAGTACATTTGTGCCGCCCTTTGCCAGGTCCAGCATCCCTGCCACTTTCGCGCTCATGGCAATCACGATTTCTGTACATTCGCCTGCTGTGTCTCTTACTTCTGTAATGTCATTCATCAGGTTTTCAAAAATGCTGTCTACCGCAGGCGCGTAGCTTTTTGTTTTGCCTGCCGCTTCTGCCAGCTCCGCAATTTTGCTGTATCTGTAAGCGTCAATTTCAGTGATCACCTTTGTATTCTGGAATTCCCTCATCACATTGCCCGCTGTTGCCGCAAAATTTGTTTCATCCACGTCCATGGCATCCAGCTGGAAGGTTCTGCCTCTGTCCTGTGTCAGTTCTCTTGTTTCATAAGTCACCGTCACCGCGCCCTTGGCAAAACCGCCATCTCTGTCATAGTTCCCCAGACCGCTCATCTGCATTTTGGGAATCTTTACTTCCGCACCGCCGTTGTACTGCACCTGGCCGGCATTATCCTCCATCCAGCCTGTTGTAGATTTTTCCACCAGCTGGCTGTCCAGTTCTTCCATAAATACGCTTGCATATTCCAGTGTATTGATACTCATTCTCTCGTCCTCCTTATCTTCTCAGGCCTTTTCTGAAAGCCTCTCTGATCTCGTCTTCTCTCTTTTTCTGGCTGCTTCTTGCTGCGCCTGTACCCGTTCTTTTTTCTTCTTTTTCCTGGAACAGATAAGGTGCCTCTTCCTTGATTGCATCCATGTCCAGCCCCATCAGACCTTTTTTCTCATCGTAAGTCACCTTTTCCATGTCGATCAGCGCCAGAATGGCCTTCACATGCTTGCCGCCAGCCTTCAGAATTTCTCTTTCCACTGCCGCCTGTTTCTTCACTTCATCCAGCTCTTTGATTTTTGTATCCAGTTCCGCCTGCAGGTCGCCGCCATCGGCAGCTTCCTTTTCCAGTGCCGCCAGAATGTCTTTTCTCACATACGCGTCCTCTACGCCCAGTTCTCTCAGTTCCTTGTCTGTCATTTCTGTTTCCCCTTTCTTTCTCTCTCCAGCTGTTCCATCTCGCTGTTCACATCCTCCACAAAAGGATGTTTTCCCAACAGTGTCTTTTCGCTGACGATGTCCTTGCTTTCCTTGATGATCTGCATCGTCTCCAAATCATCCGTAATGCCATTGGTGTTCAGCGTGATCTGTATCTTTTTCCAATCCCAGTCGGTACCATTCTCCCTGTTCCAGTCCTCCACCGCAAAGCGGAAGAATTCCTTCATGGCCCTTTTGATCTCAGGCACGATGCCATTGATCTTCAGATAAAACATGGCATACTGGAATTTCAGTGCTACCCCGCTGACAGCCTTACCCCAGTCGTCGCTGTCTGTGTCCACGCCCATGCCAAAGTGGAAAATATCCTTTCGCAGCATCTGCATCCAGTCCAGCCTGCCTTCCACAGGCAGTTCCACCTGCTTTGCTTCCACGCTGCCGCTGCTGTCGCTGATCTGCACCGCTTTGTTCACCTGCAGCTTCCGCGCCACCGCGCTGGCTGTTTCGCCGCCATAGCCCTGAATGACCCAGTACAGATCCACCAGATCCAACAGATTATTGGTCCCTTCACTGCTCACATAGTCGTAAGCATCGATCAACCCCTTCACCAGCTGCAGGTCGGTCATCTCCTTGTCGTTGTTCCGAAGGGGGATAAAAGGCACTCTGCCCCAGCCATGCTGAAACACTTCTCTTTCTTCCCCGTCCAGCAGCTCCGTCACCGTCCAATGACCACTTTCATTGTCCTTCAGAAATTCTCCGTCGCCGTTTTCCGTGTAATAGGTCACGTTCTCCGCTGTCCACCATTCCACCCGTCTGCGGGTCTTTTCTCTCCCCTTGTCCAGAACTTTGATGTCGTAATAACGAATGACCTCTCGGATATCCTGCTGATACACCTCATCGTAAACCACAATGATCTCCTCCGCAGGCACGATGCAGTATCGGAATTCCCCTTCCTCATCGTAATAAACATGTAGGTATTCCACCCCCTTGTTTGCCGCCCCTGTCAGCCATTTCTGCAGCATACTGTTAAAGGTTTCATCAACCAGCTCCGCCAGCTCTTTTTCAAAGGCGATATTCCCGCCTTTTACCGCTACCGTAGGTTCTCTCCCCACCAGATACGCCGTCTTCTGGGCCACCAGTGTATGATGGAACGGGTTCACGCAATGGTGATTGCTTCTGTTGGGGTTGAAAAACATCTGCATGCTTTCTTCCCCGTCTCTTCCCGTTTCGGAAACAGGGCTTCTGCGAAAATCCTTCTGCAGGATGTCATGTTCCCCTTTGTAATATCGCTCGCCCTCTTCCATTTTCTTTTTCTTCTCGCTGTTTTTGTCCTCCTGAATGATCTCCTTCAGGATGTGGCTGTCGTTGAGGCTTTTCCCCGCCGCCAGCCTTGCTTTCAGCAGCTCCATTTCTGTGATAAACAATTCCCCTTCTCCTTTCTGTTATCTGATCCGTACATGTCTCATGTCATCTTCCCTGCTGTAGCGCACCGCGTCGATGGCATGATTTTCTCTGTCCGGGAACGCGGCCTTCCAGCCGCCTCTTCCGTCCCCCTCGTATTCGTATCCGTAGAACTCCCTTGCCGTTTCCGGGCATCGTTTCGGGTCAATGATGATCTCCTCCAGGTCCTGCAGCCACTTGATGCCGTAATAAACGCTGTCAGGCCCCTTCTTGGCCCCAATGGCTGCGACGCCATATTCCCGCATTTCCGCAATGGATTTCGGCTCTGCGCTGTCGCAAATGATTTCTCTGCGGTCCGGGTTCTCTTTGGATATTTCCTCCGCCAGTCTGCGGTTGCTCATGCCCTGGGCCCGCAGTTCAAAAAAGATATATAGACGCCGTCTGGTTTTGTCATAGTGGTTCACCGTGTAATGCAGTGGGTCCACGGCATACCCCCAGTCCAGCCCTCTGCGGATACGGTCAAAAGAGGCAATTTCTGCATCCGTGATCTCCCGCAGCGTCAGGTTTCGAAATACTTCTCCGCCGCCCCCTGTCACTTCCCCCAGATATTCGTGACGATAGGTTTCAGGATGTCGCTTCCGTATGTATTCCGCTTCTGCCAAAAACTGGCTTCCCAACCATTCCTCTTTCATTTCCAGATAGGTGCTGTGATGCACCAGCCTGTCCGCCCGTTCCTCCGTAACTTCCTGGTTTACCCAGCTTCGGGCGTGTTTTGGTGGGTTATAGCTGTAAAAGATACGAAATTCCTCGCCCCCACGCATCAGGCTCTGGTTCAGGTTTCGTAATTCCTGCATCCCGCCAAATTCGTCCGCCTCTTCATACCAGATGAATTTGGCATATCCCCTCTGAAATTTGATGGATTTCAACTTTCTCGGGTCGTCGCAGCCCCGAAACAGGATTTTCTGTCCCGTCCCCTTTCGCACCAGCTCCATAGGGCTGACCTTTCTTTCCCATTCATCCTCCACACCCAAAGCATGAATGGCCCAGGTCATCTGCTCGAATACGCTGTCCCGCAGGTTCGCCGCCACCTTTCGCAGCACCACCGCATTGGCATCCTCGTTCTCCACCAGCCCCAGAATAATTTCGATGGATAAAAACGAAGATTTCCCGCTGCCCCTGCCGCCTTTCAGCCAGTAGTGGGTATGCCTTCCTTCCCGAATGTCTCTGTGCAGTCCGTAAAACCCTTCCCCGATACACTCGCTTAGCCTCGTCATCTTCATGGCAAATCATCCACGATGATGATGCGGCTCTTTCCTTCTGGTTTTTTCTCTCTTTCGAACAAACTCTCCCGCTTGCCCAAAAGCTCTGCCGCTTTCATCCGCAGCTTCGGGTCGTCATCCTCTCGCATCATTTCCGTCAGAAAACACAGGATCTCTTCTTTTTCTGCCACTGCCGTTTCTTCTTCCGGCTTTTCTTTCTTAGGGTATTTCCTCTTCTCGATGGCTTTTTGAATCTTGCTCATCTGCATCAACTTTTTCGCCATGGTCTCCGCCTGTCTGTACCCCGCCAGTTTTGCCGCTTCTTTCGGTCGTTTTCCTTCCGCGCAGTATCGACAAAACAGTTCCTGTTTCTCCGTCAGTGTTTTTCTCTCTGCCACATTTGCATCGCCTCCTTTCTCCACTGCTTCCTCAATATATCCCCTTCCTTCTCTCACGTAGTCTCATCTTTCTCCATCTGCATCAGTTTTTCCAATGTCCTGTCCTGCAGCCGAAAAACTGTCGCCCGACTCATATGTAACTGCAGGCCAATATAGTCAAATCCATACCCCTTCTCAAACCGCAGTTCCACAAATTCCCGCTCATCCTCCGTCAGTGCTTTCAGCATTTCATCTGTTTCAGCCTTTTTCTCCAGAAGTCCCACCAGTTCCGCCTGTAGTTTTTCCATCTCTCCTTCATATCTTCGCTCGATTTCTTCCAGAATTTTCCCCACTGCCGCAGAATCATTTTCCTTTATCAAATTTTTCTGTTCTTCCCGCAGTTTCATCAATTTCTTCATTTCTTCCTGCTTCCATACGCACCGTTCCATGGCGCAGCCCCAGTCCAGCAACCGTACCTTCATACGCCCCTTGTCGCTGTCCAGTTTTCCTTTCACAAATGCCTTCCAAGCCAATCCATTTTCACCCCTTTGCACAAACACATATTCTTATTTTTATCTATTTATAGAATGTTTGTTCTTATTATTTCTATCATTTTCCTTGTTTTCCTGTCAACCTTAAATGTATTTTTAAATTCCAGTCTGATTGCTGGATTACCTTTGTACAAAATTTGCAAGAGTAACTTCTATACCTTTGGAATTTACTCTTGCATGCTATAATTTACCTATAACAGATAGCTGCCTGTGCAGAATGG
>NZ_JAFUMA010000065.1 GCF_017483025.1 Anaerotignum sp.
CACTGAGATGTGCGGATGTGGCGGAACTGGCAGACGCGCTAGATTCAGGTTCTAGTGGGCATTGCGCCCGTGCAGGTTCAAGTCCTGTCATCCGCAGTAATGCGGAAAAGACCATCGACAAAAGTCGGTGGTCTTTTTATTTTATTCGGTCAAAAAGCTTGTATTTTTTCTGAAACATTTTTTTGAAAAAAGTGTTGACAAATCTTCTCCGATGGGTTATTATAATTGAGCGCACTGAGATGTGCGGATGTGGCGGAACTGGCAGACGCGCTAGATTCAGGTTCTAGTGGGCATTGCGCCCGTGCAGGTTCAAGTCCTGTCATCCGCAGTAATGCGGAAAAGACCATCGACGAAAGTCGATGGTCTTTCTTTTTTCTCTTGCAATTTTCTACAAAAATGCTATGCTATAGAAAATGTGTGGAAATTTATGCAAGGTGGTGTTTTTATGCACTTAGAATATTTGACAAAAGAGATCCCCTGGGGGACGAATCCGTTTCCTCCCGATCTGCAGGCAGAGATTATTCAGGGAAAACGGGGCAGACTGCTGGTGACCATCTATCGTACAGGCGGGGAAGGTGTGCATCCTACGATCTTGCTGAACCATGGGTTCCCCGGCATCGAGAAGAATTTTGACCTGGCTCAGGCTTTGCGCCGTGTGGGCTTTCATGTGCTGACCTATCATTATAGCGGCAGCTGGGGCAGCGATGGGGCCTATTCCTATGCCAATGATCTGGAGGATGCAGAGAGTCTTCTGGAATTCATCGAAACCAATGAGACCTACGGCTTTGATAAAGAAAATCTCTTTGTAGTGGGCCATAGCGTAGGCGGTTTTGTGGCGTCCCATCTTTTGGCAAGGCACAAAGAATTGAAAAGCGGCGTGCTGCTGACTCCCTGTGATCTGGGTGGCGTGGTGGCTTTTCCTGATGATACAGAGGTAAAAAAATTGCTGATGGAAATTTTTGAAGGCGGCCCCTTGTGGCTGAATGGGACATCCTCTGCGGCATTATTCAAAGAGGTTTCTGAATGTCAGGCGGAATATGCCATCAGTTCCCTGGTGGAAAAGCTGGCAGATCGACCCGTTTATTGTCTTGGGGCGGCCCATGATGAATCCTGCCCACCCGAGGCCCATTGCCTGCCCTGGGTGGAAAAACTCCGCTCCATTGGCGGGAATGTGGCCTATGAGACACTGGAAACAGACCATTCCTTCAGCGATGTAAGGCTGACGATGATCGAAAAGGTCGCGAGATTTTTAGTGGAGCAAGCTGAGAAATAAAAAAGACCCTATCCGTTTGGATAGGGTCAATTTTTTTAGTGTGTAATGATTTCTACGCCGTCTTCTGTGACTGCAACTGTGTATTCCCACTGGGCAGACAGGGAGCCGTCTTCTGTATAGATGGTCCAGCCATTTTCTTCATCCTGGAAGAAATCCTCTTCGCCTTCGTTTACCATGGGTTCGATGGTGAATACCATACCGGGCACCAGCAGCATGCCTGTGCCCCTTTTGCCGATGTGGCATACATAAGGGTCTTCGTGGAAATCGTTGCCAACGCCGTGGCCGCCGATGTCACGCAGCACAGTATAGCCGTGTTTATAAACATGTTCGCTGACCACTGCGCCGATATCGCCCAGTCTGCCCCAGGGCTTTACTTCCTTCAGGGCCAGGTCAACAGATTCTTTTGTCACTTCTACCAGTTTTCTTGCTTCGTCACTGACTTCGCCGATCATGAACATACGGGAAGCGTCAGCGTAGTAGCCATCCAGAATCGTCGTAACGTCAACGTTGATGATATCGCCGTCTTTCAAAATTTCATCCTTGCTGGGGATGCCGTGGCAGATGACATCGTTCACGGATGTACATACGCTTTTGGGGAAGCCCTGATAATTCAGGGGAGCGGGGATGCCGCCGTGTTCGATGGTGTAGTTGTGCACCAGTGTGTTGATATCGTCTGTGGACATGCCTGCTTTGATGTTTTCTGCAACCATATCCAGGATTTCTGTGTTCAGCTTGCCTGCTTTGCGAATGCCTTCCAGCTGTTCCTGGGTTTTGATGAGCTTGTGGCTGGGAACAGGAACGCGTTTCAGTTTATATGCCATCAGTTTATCGTCAAAAGCTGCATGGCAGGATTTGTATTTTTTTCCGCTGCCGCACCAGCAGGGGTCGTTTCTACCGATTTTCATAGTTTTTCTCCTTCTATATTCATACGATTGTATACACTTCTTGTGTTATGGTAGCATAAAAATGGCGAAGGTACAAGATTTTTCGGCTGCCTGCCTGTACAGATTGAGAATTTATGTTAAACTGAGAAATAAGAACTAAGCAATGGGAGGGAAAAGGCAAGATGACGAGAGAACAGCGGCAGTTCATCCAGATCATAGCGGCACTGACTATGCTCATCGACCATATCGGTGTGGTATTTTTTCCTCAGAGTATCGGTTTTCGTGCCATCGGGCGGTTGTCCTTCCCTCTCTTTGCCTTCGGCATTGCTCAGGGGGTAGCCTGTACCCGTAATTTCCGGAAATATTTTGGACGTATCTTGCTTGCGGCAATTATTTCTCAGCCCATCTATTATATGCTTTTTCATATGACCCAGCTGAATCCCTTATTCATGCTGGCCTGGGGCGGGGCGGCGCTGTATTTCTGGCGGCAGGAGAAAAAAGGGATAGCGGCAGTAATGCTGTTTGGCTCGGTTTTTGTGGATATGAGTTTTAGCTGGTATGGGGTCTGGACGATTTTCCTCTTTGGTTTCTATGCGGTGAAGGAAACAACGTGCTTTTACGGGCAGGTGGCCATCAATGCCATTTACGGCTTTACCACAGGGGCATGGCTTCAGATTCTGTCCCTCTTTTCCTTTGGTTTTCTGGATGGGAAATGGCGGATCGAGGCTCTGTCGAAGAAACTGCCCCGATATTTCTTCTATGTATTCTATCCCCTGCATCTGTTGGTGCTTTGGGGCATTAAGATGATACTATAAAAAGAAAACCACCTCGAATGAGGTGGTTATTTTTATGCCTGATTTTGCTGATTTCGGATGCGGAAAAATGCCCGCAGCACCACAGCGATGATAGGCCCCAGGATCAGCCCGAATACACCGATGCATTTAAAGCCAAAATACATGGAGAACAGGGTCAGCAGGGGATGCAGACCAATTTGTGTACCTAAAATTTTTGGCTGCAGAATCTGTCGCATGACCTGAATGATACCATACAGCGCCATATATCCGATGGCAAGGAAGGTATTTCCTGTCATCAGATGGATGATTGCCCCGGGCCAGAGGATGAACCCGCTGCCGAAGAAGGGCAGGGAATCGATGACGGCGATGAGGACACTCAGCAATACGGGATAAGGCGATTTCATTACCAGCATAGCCACGATGGTGATGGTAAAGGTAAAGCCCATCAGAATGAACTGGGTCTTGATATACCCCCAGACGGAAGCCTTCAATTCCTGTTTTGTGGTGTTGATGGAAAGGCCAAAAAGAGATACGATATGCTCCTGATATTCTCTGGAGATCAGGTCTCTGTCCTTAGTGAAGAAATAAGCGGAGATCAGCGCCACGAAGAAGCCGATGAAGAAGCCGGAAATGCCGCCCAGACCGCCGCCGCCCTTTGGCAGCAGGGAAAGCAGCACGCCGGAAGCATCATTCTGGAATTTCAGAAAGGATGCCTGCAGTTCTACGGGAAGCTTTTCCCGGAAAGCATCGAATTGCTTCCAGAAATCCTGCAGCCGTACTTCTACGATATCCATATAATAAGGCAGGTTATCGGAAATCCCTCTTGCTCTGTCTACGATGCTTGTCCCCGACCAGAAGCCCAGCAGCCCCAGAATGGCGAACAGCAGCAATATGCCGATCAATGCACTGATGCCCCGGGGAATACGGAAGCGCTGCAGCCTGTCCGCCAGGGGGTTGAACATAAGACTCAGAAGCCACCCGATCAGGAAGGGAAGAAAAATACCGAATAAATACTTGAAAAACAGGAAACAGATGAGGACTGCCACCAGCAGCAGTGCCATATCATGGATAGCCTGTTTGTTTTTTTCATAAAATGCCCACATAGGCATGCCTCCTTTTGGAAGGAATTTTCTTTCTCTATTATATCATAGATATCTAAAATACAAGGGGCGAAGGCGGAAAAACTTTTTCGCAAAGAATCTCTGGAAAAGAGATTTGTGGGACAAAATCTGCCAAAAAAAACCTTTTTTGTGGAAGTTGGCGGTTGCACCCTTGTTTCAAATGGTGTACAATATACATAATAAATGTATACAGTATAGAAAAAACGGGGGAACACACCGTGAGAGAAATACGATTAAAGGCGAGAGCAAAGATCAATTTAACACTGGATGTAACAGGAAAAAGAGAAGACGGATACCATCTTCTGGAGACTATCATGCAGACAGTAGCCCTGTATGACGGCATCTATATGAAGAAGCTGGAAAAGCCCGAGATCAAGCTGAAAACCAACCTGCCCTGGCTGCCCACCGATGAACGCAATCTGGCGTGGAAGGCTGCGAACCTGATGCGGGAAACTTTCGGCATCGAAGGCGGCGTTTTCATCGAGATCGATAAACGTATCCCTGTTGCAGCGGGTCTGGCCGGCGGCAGCACAGATTGTGCCGCTGTTCTGGTGGGGATGAACCGCCTCTATGATCTGCGCCTTTCCGAAGCACAGCTGGAAGAACTGGCGGGCAGGCTGGGTTCTGACATCCCTTACTGCGTGCGCCGCGGTACGGTTCTGTGCGAAGGTGTCGGCGAAGTGATGACCAATGTGGAGCATCCCTGCCCCAATTGCTATGTGGTTCTGGCGAAGCTGCCTGTGAGCGTTTCCACTGTCTCTGTCTATAAGGGGCTGCGCTGGCAGGAAGTACAGGAACATCCCGATACCCAGGCAATGCTCAAAGCCATGGAAGATAAAGATGTATCAAAGATGGGCAAGCTGCTTTGCAATGTGCTGGAAACAGTGACCATCAAAATGCATCCTGAAATTGCGAAAATCAAAGAACGTTTGATGGAATTAGGCGCAGAAGGCGCCCTGATGAGCGGCAGCGGCCCTACGGTATTTGCTTTGTTCAAGGATAGGGAAAAGGCGAGAAAAGCAGCTGCCCTGGTGAAGAGAGAATTTGCCCTGAAGGATTCTGTGGCCACCAGGATCTATCAGGTACAGCGAGAGTTGAGAGGAGAACATAAAAATGGCTGAAACAAAATTTAATATCAATACGAACGAATACCTGCCTCTGAGAGACGTTGTATTCAATACGCTGAGAGATGCCATTCTGACAGGCAAACTGATCCCCGGTGAAAGACTGATGGAAAATCAGCTGGCAGAAAAGTTGGGCGTAAGCCGTACGCCTGTCCGTGAAGCCCTGCGTATGCTGGAACTGGAAAACCTGGTAGAGCTGGTGCCCAGAAAAGGCGCACAGGTCCTGGATATGAGCGAAAAGGATATCGTGAATATCCTGGAAGTCAGAAGCGCCCTGGAAGGTCTGGCAACAAGCCTGGCATGTAAAAAAATGTCCAAGGAATCTCTGCAGCAGCTGAAAAACATGGAAGTGGATTTTGAACGCGCAGTGGCAGAAAACGATGTGGCACGTTTCGTTGATATCGATGAAGATTTCCACGATCTGATTTTCGATGCAACAGAAAACGATAAACTGATCCAGATGTTCAGAAATCTGCGTATCCAGCTGTATCGTTACAGAATGGCGCAGGCAAAGAATGATACATCTATGTCCACCATCGTGGCGCACCACAGAAGCATTATCCGTGCCATTGAAAACCACGACAGCGAAGAAGGTGCATCTGTTGCACAGGGTCATATCAAATATCAGACAGAATCCATCCTGCGTTTTGTTCGCAACAAATGATCAGAAAATCAAGCCCCTTTCAAGGGGCTTTTTCTTTTCTTAAACTTACAGTTTCGTTACAGGGGAAGTTTCTTCCGCCTTTTGCTTGCAATCTTTTCGATGATATCATAAAATAAGATGGAGTAAGTTTTGTCATTTTTTGAAGGATAAGGGGGGAATCCCGTTGGCAGATAGCAATACAATGTTCCCGAAGAGAGACGACCGTGTGCCCTATGGCGGCGGCAAGCCTGTCAGAAGCGGCAGGGGCAGCAGGGGGAGCAGAAGCAATCGAAATCAGCAGAATGAACCACAGAAAAAACGCGTGAGAAAAAGCGGCGGCAAAAAGCTGAACCGCAATGCGCTGTATCTGATCGGTATTGTGGTCATCCTGTTTATCGTATTCCTGTTTGTGCGGAAAAATGGCTCCGCCGTTTATATCGCAGAAGAACAGGTAGGTATCCTGGAAGGCAGAGATGTAACAGCGGAAGAGCTGACTGCTACGCTGGAAAGCCAGCTGGAAAGCATCGTCGGCTCCAAGGTGCAGATCAATGAAGAGATCAAGGTGGAAGGTGTCCATATCGGTGGCAAAAATGAAAAAGACGTTTGCACCATGGAACATCTGCTGCCCAAGATGCGCAATATGGTGACTTATAAAGTAGAAGCGGCAATCATTACGGTAGATGGCGGCAAAGCAGCCATCCTTGCCAATAAGGAAGCAGCGGAAGCAGTGCTCAAGCAGGTGCAGACAGATCTGATGCCTGAAGGCGGCGTAGCGGAGGATGCAGAGATCGGCTGGCAGGAAAAAGTAGAGATCATCAGTGAATTTGTAGAATCTACAGAGATCTTGGAACAGGAAGATGCCGTTGCCATCCTGGAATCCACCACAGAAGCGACCCAGAGCTATACCATCCAGTCCGGAGATGCATTGTATCTGATCGCCAGTGAATTCAGTACGACAGTGGAAAAACTGATCGAACTGAACCCCGGTTCCGACCTGAGCAAGAGCATCCGCGTAGGGCAGGTCATCAATGTGCCTGTGCAGAAGCCAAAGGTTTCTGTGAAGACGGTGGAAACACAGGTCTTAACTGCCGTAGAACCGAAGACGTACGAAACCCAGTATGATGATACGAAGCCTTCCAGCTATCAGAAGGTCATC
Source organism: Anaerotignum sp. (assembly GCF_017483025.1). Taxonomy (GTDB): domain Bacteria; phylum Bacillota; class Clostridia; order Lachnospirales; family Anaerotignaceae; genus Anaerotignum_A. The sequence goes on from NZ_JAFUMA010000065.1 coordinate 6,996, forward strand.
CAGCAGGGTAAGGCAGGCCAGAAAAAGAGTACCATCCAGATCACCCGTGTCAATGGCGTAGTGATCGAAGAAAAAGAAGTTTCCAAAGAAATCATTCAGGAAGCAGTTCCTGAAATCATTGTAAAAGGTACACAATAAGACAACTTGAGACAAAAATGTAAAGTCGTTGCAAAAAATGTCCCAAAAGGGATTTCGCAACGGCTTTTTTTGTGTTATGATGATAAATACAGAGAAAGGTTTTCTATAATGTATCTTTGCTGATGCTTCTTGGAAACATAGATAAAGATGTGTTATGGGAAGGTTTGCGGAGCAACTGCTCAGGAAAAAAGGGAGTTTTTCCGGACAGTTTCCGCTATATAAAAAAAGGAGGTTTTTCCAATGGGTATTTCTTTTTCCCTTCAGGGCGATTTTATCAACATGGACGAAGTGTATGCGCTGCAGGCCGATGTGGAGCGCTGCCACAAAGATCTGCATGAAAAAACAGGCAAAGGCAATGACTTCGTTGGTTGGGTAGACCTGCCCGAAGATTATGACAAAGAAGAATTCGACCGCATCAAAAAAGCGGCAGAAAAAATCAAAGCGAACAGCGAAGTGCTGATCGTGATCGGTATCGGTGGTTCCTATCTGGGCACAAGAACTGCTCTGGATTTCATCAAAACACCCTACTATAACGAACTGAAAAAAGACACACCTGATATCTATTTTGTGGGCAACAATATCAGCTCCGCATATCTGAACGATATCCTGGCGATCCTGGGCGACAGAGATTTCTCCGTAAATGTCATTTCCAAATCCGGCACAACCACAGAACCTGCCATTGCTTTCCGTATCTTCAAACAGATGCTGGAAAAGAAATATGGCAAGGAAGAGGCAGCGAAACGCATCTATGCCACAACAGATAAAGCAAGAGGTGCGCTGAAAGAAATGTGCAATCAGGAAGGCTACGAAACATTCGTGATCCCCGATGACGTTGGCGGCCGTTTCTCCGTTCTGACACCTGTAGGCCTGCTGCCTATGGCAGTAGCAGGTGTAGATCTGGATGCAGTGATGAAAGGCGCACAGGATGCAAGAAAGGAATACAGCAATCCCGACCTGAAAGAAAACATCTGCTATCAGTATGCCGCTCTGCGTTACCTGTTCTATAAACAGGGCAAAACAGTGGAGATCCTGGCAAACTATGAACCCCACCTGACATCCTTCGGTGAATGGTTCAAACAGCTGTATGCAGAAAGTGAAGGCAAGGAACACAAAGGTGTATTCCCTGTAACAGCAAACTTCTCTACAGACCTGCATTCCATCGGTCAGTATATTCAGGATGGCCTGAGATGCTTCTTCGAAACAGTGCTGTGGGTAAAAGAACCCAAAACAGCGGCTCTGGTTCCCTTCGATGCACAGGATGGCGACGGTCTGAATTTCCTGGCTGAAAAGGAAATCCACTTCGTAAACAGCAAAGCATTCGCTGGTACAATGCTGGCCCATATGGACGGCGGCGTGCCTAATATGGTCATCGAAATGGATAAGATGGATGAATACAACTTCGGGGCTCTGGTTTACTTCTTCGAAAAAGCAGTTGGCATCAGCGGCTATCTGCTGGATGTGAATCCCTTCGACCAGCCCGGTGTAGAAGCATATAAGAAAAATATGTTTGCTCTCTTGGGCAAACCTGGCTATGAAGCACAGAAAGCTGAACTGGAAGCCAGACTGAAGTAAGAAACAAAAATAAAAGACCTCTCATTGAGAGGTCTTTCTTTTGCTTAAAATAACTGTGCCAGTAATGCCTTGCACATCTTATCATCCAGTTCCAGCAGGCTTTTTTTGCCGTCAGCAAAGGTGATGGAAACCTTATGGTTGCCCTTTACTTCGCTTTCCACTGCATGGCCTGCTACCATTTTTTTATTCAGGATGATCATATTGCCCAGGCTGATGGCCAATGTTACCTGTCCGTTTACCAATGTTACGTTTGCACCGGTGTAGTCCCCAGCAATGACTTTATTTTTTGCACCTAAGATACTCATGGATATTCCTCCTTTTGGTAAGGCAGTTTCTTCTCAGTATAAAAATATCATTCTTTGTTAAATTTGGCAAGGAAAAGGATGTAAGATACTGGTTTTCTGGCGGTTTTGTTTACTTTTTAGTCTTTTTCTAGTATAATTATAATGTTATGGAACAAAAACTGGAAGCTTTCCGAAGGGAGAGGGAAAGAATGGATAGAAAAATTCTGATCGTAGACGATGAAAAGAATATCGTCGAAATCATTGCATTCAATCTGAAAAAAGAAGGCTATCAGGTCATTAAAGCGGCCGATGGGGAAGAAGGCGTGAAAAAGGCCATGGAAGAAAATCCTGACCTGATTTTGCTTGATATCATGATGCCGAAAATGGATGGCTATGAAGCCTGCAAAAAAATCAGAGAAAAGAAAAATACACCCATCATCATGCTGACAGCCAGAGCGGAAGAACTGGATAAAGTCCTTGGCCTGGAGCTGGGCGCTGATGATTATGTGACAAAGCCCTTTGGCGTAAGGGAACTGATGGCCCGCGTGAAGGCAAATCTGCGAAAATCTGCTTTTCGGGAAGAACCCGTGGCGGAAGAAAAGCCTGCGGTGGCAGAAGGCAACTTCGGCAGACTGGATGTGAATCCTGATCGCTACGAAGTGCGCAAGGATGGCAAGATCATCGACCTGACCCTACGCGAATTCGAACTTCTGAAATTTCTTTCTGCCCAGATGGGGCAGGTGTTCTCCAGAGAAACGCTGCTGGAAAAGGTTTGGGGCTATGAATATTTCGGCGATGTGCGTACGGTAGATGTTACGATTCGTCGTTTGCGTGAAAAGATCGAGGACGACCCCGGCAAACCTACATATATCCTGACAAAAAGAGGCGTAGGCTACTATTTTGATTGCTAAGAAAAGCGAGGGAAGAGCTTTTGCGAATGCGTAGTATTAAATGGAAGCTCATTGTGATGTATCTGGGTCTGGTTTTGATCGTTATGATCGTCAGCGGGACGTATATCCTGCTGTCCCTTCGTAATATCGAGATCGATAAATCCAGAGATCAGCTGGAGCAGTATGCAGAAAAAATCAATGAACAGGTGATCGAGGGCGGCGATCCGGAAGAATTTCAGATGAACCTGCTGCGGACGGTATCCAATGCCGTTGGTATCCAGGGGAATATCCTGAATGCTGATGGGGAGACCATTGCCTCTACCACGGTAACGGAAGCACCTTATCCCGTTTATACGGATCAGTCCATCATTGCAGCCATGAATGGCATGACCTCTTTTTCTACCCAGAAGAAGAGCGCCGATTCCTTTGGCCTGCTGCGGGAATGGATGAGCTATGCGGTGCCCGTCACGGCGGGGGCGGCCGAAGCCCAGACCACCTATATCATCTATACCAGACTGGATGCCAGCGATATGCAGACCAGCCTGAATGAAACCACTCAAACGATCATTATGTCGGTTGCCATTGCTTTGTTCCTGGCAGTCGTTATGGGTTATGTTTTTGCCCAGACCCTGACGGGCCCCATCCTTGCCCTGACCAAAGGGGCAAAGAGCCTGGCGGAAGGCAATATGAACCAGAGCCTGAAGGTGCGCAGCAGCGACGAGATCGGTCAGCTGACCAGCAGCTTCAACTATATGGCTTCGGAGCTGCAGAAAAATATGTCGGAAATCTCCAGAGAAAAGAACCGACTGGAAATCCTGCTGCACAATATGAGTGACGGCGTGATTTCCTTCAGCAAGGATGGCGAGCTGATGCTGGCCAATGCTGCAGCGGCAGGCATGCTGGGTGTGGAAAAAATGGAAATGAATTTTACGGAATTCATCCGTGCTTATGATATCAATTCTTCTGTTTATCTGGATATGGGAAATGAACCCTCCAAAAAGGTCACTTTCCCCGTGGGCAAGCAGTTCATCAATGCCAATTTCACCCCCTATTATGATGCAGCAGGGGAAATGGAAGGCGTTGTTGTGGTTCTGCAGGATATCACAGAACAGAAGAAACTGGACGATATGCGTAAGGAATTTGTGGCAAATGTTTCCCATGAACTGAGAACACCTCTGACCACAGTAAAGAGTTATACAGAAACATTGATCGAAGGGGCCATCGAAGATAAGGAGATCGCCATGGATTTCCTTGGCATCATCGACAGCGAGGCAGACCGCATGGCCTTCCTGGTGCGCGACCTGCTGCAGCTGACCCGCTTTGATAATAAACAGGTGCGTCTGGATATCACGGAGATCGAAATGAATGATTTCCTGAATATGACAGTGCGCCAGAACAAGATCCATGCGGAGGCGAAGCGACAGGAACTGTCCTTCGAGCCTTATGAACATATGGTTGTGATCCACGGCGACAGAGACCGTGTTGGTCAGGTAGTCAATAATATCGTGACCAATGCCATCAAGTACAGCCTGGAACAGGCCACCATCCGTATCTATATTACGGAGGACGATCAGTATTACAAGATCTGCGTCAAGGATACAGGCATGGGCATCTCCCGAGAAGATCTGCCTCGTATTTTCGAACGTTTCTATCGTGTGGATAAAGCCCGCAGCCGCGCCATGGGCGGCACCGGCCTTGGCCTCGCCATTGCTAAGGAGATCATGGAAAGCCATGGCGGCAAGCTGACGGCGGAAAGTGAATATGGCAAGGGAACGACCATGACCATGTGGTTCCCTAAAGAACGTCCCATTCTCGAATACGAAAGGGAAGAGAGCAACAGCTAAACAGCAAAAGGCATTGATTTTATGGGAATCTTTACCGCTGGTTCCTCGCTGGAAATCTTTGTTATATAACTGTAAGCATGCTGTAACATAATTGTAACCTTCGAGTAGTATAATCATTATGCAGGGCGAAGTGTCTCTGCATGATGATTATTTTCGAAGCATACGAGGAGGTGACAGGCATGAAAGCATACAGAAAAAAACTGGTCGGCTTAGTTTTGGCGGCAGCCTTCTGTTTTTCTCCTGTCAGCGCATTTGCGGCGCAATCCTCTGTCAATATCACCAGTGGCCTGCGTGTGGAAAGCGAAGAGGTCGAATGTACCTTTGATGAAAGCCGTATCCTCTATGGCGAAGCAAAGCCCGGGGCTAAGGTAACTTTTACCATTTCCAAGCTGAATCGTTTTGGCAATATGGTGGAGATCTACAAAGATACCATCACGGTAGGCTCCATGGGGCTGTTCAGCAAGACCCTTCCCTTGGAAAGAGGCAATAACTATATCGCAATGACGGTTGCGGGGGAAAGCGGCAAGACCGAGGCGGTCGTAAAGCGCATCCCTCAGACAGTCAAAAGCCAGCTGCAGCGTATGATCGCGCTGCCCGGCCTGAGCGGGAATCTGAAATAAGAAACCAAAAATCAAATTGAATAGAAAAAGCGGTGAGATCAAATGAAAGTATACAAGATTACAAATTTTGTCATTGTTGCTTTGGTCATAACTGCGATTTATCAGACAGGAGAGTTATGGCTGGAAGGAACAAGCGGCCATAACTTTTTTTATGCCCTGACAGACTATTTCGCTTCCGATAAACAGGAAGCCGACGGGGATGTCCTTCTGGCGACGCGCTATGCCGTCGGGGAGGGCGAAGGCACATTTTCTGTCTATTATCCCGATGAAGTGGGGAATAGTGCCATGCTGGATATGGCAAACAGGGCATTAGGGGAGATTTTGTCCCAAAACAGCACAACACCCCAGAAGGGCACAGCCGATTGGAAGGAGATCCTTGCCAGTCGCTGTATCGTCATGCAGTATGACTTTATGATCGCTTCAGAGGAATACCTGACCAATTATAAAGAATTGAAAACCAACCAGAAGCTGGAGCAGTTCGACTATATCACCATCGTTCCTGCCCGCCGTAGCGGCGAGGAAAGCCAGGCATATTTTGTCAATTCCGAAACCAATGAATGTGTGGCTTTCAGCGGGGAAGGCGGAGCATCTTCCACGGCCCTTTATGATGCCCTGACTACGGAAACCAGTGACATGCTTTATGTTTCTACGGGTCAGAGAACCAGTGCTTCTGTTTTGTGGCGAAATATGTTCCTGCCCCAGTGGGCATGGCTGCCCTATGAATATGCGGCGCTGGAAAGGGAATATGTTTTTGAAAAAGACGGGGAAGCCAGCCGTGCGGCACTGGAAAATACAGTGAAAAACTTCTTCCGCAATTTCTCTGTGGACTGGAGCAGTCGGGAAGAAGACGGCACGGTGATGTTCAGTGACAGCGAGACAGTAGTAAAATATTATCCCGACACCAAAGTGCTGGAATATTACAACTATGAAGGCTATTCCGGAGAAGAGAGGACAGGGCTGCTGGAAGGCTATCAGATCTGCTGCAATTTCCTGAAAAATGACAATTCCCTGAATACGGATATTTATCTGGCGGATATCGAGCGCACCATCAATAACGAAGTGGTCTATTACTTCGACTATGCCGTGGATGATCTGCCGGTGAATCTGTCCCAGTCTCTCAGAGACCGTATTGGTTCGCCCCATGCCATCGAAGTGACCCTGCGCAATCAGGCGGTAAAGGAATATCGCCGCTATGCAGTAAATTTCACCCGGCTGGAGGAAAAAAGGGAGCAGATCAACGTCCAGTTCATCGATGCATTGGATGATGCAAACAAGACCTATAAGAACGTCGTGGAGGATAAGGATATCACCGATGTAAAAAATATTTCCCTTGGGTATCATGTTGACCTGACAGGCAGTATGCGCCTGAAATGGTTCGTTACATTATATGATTACACCTTCGTTGTGGATACGGATCAGGAAAAAGACCTGACCGGCGTGGCTGCGGGGAAATGATTTGAGAAAGGAGGATGTGCATGGAATGGGGAAATGCGAAGAAATTCGTCATCGTACTGCTGGTGCTTTTGAATATCGTGCTTGCAGGGCTCAATTACAGACAAAATCAGGAAAACACCATGACTGCGGCCCAGGAACGTGCCATCTTTGAGGTCCTTTCTCAAAATGGTATCACCATGTATACAGATCTTCTGACGGATCATACGCCTATGTCCCGCCTGGCGGTGGAGATCCCTTCCTATAGTAAGGAGACCCTGGAGCGTCTGTTCTTCGGCAGTGAAAAAACCACGGTCACTGCGAAAGGTGAGCAGACCATTTATCGTGGAAAAGAAGCGCTGCTTACACTGCAGGGGGGCTATGGATACTGGACGAACGAGACCATAGGGGATGGCAAAGGAAGCCTGAGCAAGACGGAAGCCCAGCGGATGGCGGAAAAATTCATCGATGGGACAGAGCATTTCTTCGGCACCTATGATGAGCCTGTGGTGACGGAGGAGGAAAAGGGCTTTCGGGTGGATTTCTATGGTGTTTATAAACGGGAAAATGTATTTTCCAATTATTTTTCTTTCCTGGTGACCCAGGATGGCATCAAAGAGATCGAATTCAATTATTGCCCCGTAAAGGGATATAGTGGTGAAAAACAGGATATCAGTTATTCCGACGAAGCGTTGCTGACCTTTATGCGGGAATGGAAAAAAGGCGAAAAGGAAGGCGAAGCCACCATCCACCGTATCGAGCTGGGCTATGACCAGATGGAAAACAGCACTGCGGCAACAGGCATGGCGACCATTTCTCTGGAGCCTTGCTATCGCATCTATCTGATGGATGAGGCGGAGCCTTATCTTATCAATGCCTATACCTGCCAAATCGTGAAAAAGAATTGAAAATAATGAAAAGACCTCGAATATTCGGGGTCTTTTTTTGCTTCTGTTTCGTTTTTTTCTAAAAAAATATAAATAGACAAAAATAAAATTGGCTTTGCATATGAAAAAACCCTCTGGAAAACCAGAGGGAAAAAGAGGGCGATGGGAATCGAACCCACCTCTAAAGCTTGGGAAGCTCTCATTCTACCGATGAACTACGCCCGCAAAGGGTAATTGATTTCTAACAGTTATTATAATGAGAATTGGAAG
>NZ_JAFUMA010000066.1 GCF_017483025.1 Anaerotignum sp.
TAACATAATCCAATTTATTTTTCTTGTCAATCATATTATTTCTTTATTTCCATTATCGAAAATTGTAGAAAAGATTTTGTACTTTTTCTAGCGAGCATTGAAAACACCGAAAAACGAGCATTAAAAAAAGTCATTTTTGCGTACAAAAATGACTTTCCAAACTACATGATATTGTTATTTTATATAAACTTCAACCACTAAATATGGTGTTTACTTCGTTTTAGCGAGCATGCTCACTACCTCAACGTGGACGCTATGGCTGAACTGATCCACAGGCTGAACCTCCTTCAACTCATAGCCACCCTCTCTCAATACCACCAGGTCTCTCGCCCATGTGGCGGGGTTACAGGAAACATATACGATTTTTTCAGGACTGATCTGCAGGATGGTTTCCAAGAGCTTCGCGTCGCAGCCCTTTCTGGGAGGGTCCACCACCACGATATCCGCCGTAATGCCTTCTTCTTCATACAGTCTGGGGATGACCTCCTCCGCCGCGCCCACGGCAAAGGTCGCATTGGTGATGCCATTTCTTGCAGCGTTTTTCTTCGCATCGGCAATGGCTTCAGGAACGATCTCTACGCCGAATACCTGCTTCGCCTTTCTGGCAAAGAACAGCGAAATGGTGCCGATACCGCAATACAGGTCAAGGACAGTCTCATCGCCTTTCAGGTCTGCCAATTCCACCGCCTTACCATAGAGCACCTCCGTCTGGATGGGGTTCACCTGATAGAAAGACAGAGGGGAAATTTCAAATTCGATGCCATCGATAAAATCGGTGATGGTATCCTTGCCCCAGAGGGTGATGATCTTCTGACCCAAAATCACGTTTGTTTTTTCCTTATTCACATTCAGCACGATGGAAACAACGCCCTCCACCGCTTTCAAGCGTTCCACCAGAATATCGCTGTTGGGCAGTTTTTTCCCGTTGATGACAATGCAGACCATGATCTCGCCGCTGTTTCTGCCAATACGGGTCAGGATATGGCGCACCAACCCCTTATGTTTTTCCTCATCATACAGAGGGATGTTATATTCATTCAGGAATGTACGAACAATGCCGATGATCTCATCATTACATTCATTCTGCAGGAAGCACTTCTCCGTATCCACGATACGGTGGCTGCGTTTCGCATAGAAGCCGATGGCACAGCCTTCTTTACCCTGCCCCACGGGGAACTGGGCTTTATTGCGGTAACGCCAAGGGTCTTCCATACCAAGCGCAGGTTTCACTTCCACATCCTTGATACCGCCAATGCGTTCCATCACATCTTTGACTTCTCTGGTCTTATAAGCAAGCTCTGCTTCATAGGACAGATGCTGCAGCTGGCAGCCGCCGCACTGCTTCGCCACGGGGCACATGGGTTCTCTGCGTTCAGAGGAAATCTCAAGAATCTCCATCAGCTTGCCATAGCCGTAGTTCTTTTTTACTTTTACGATCAGAACCCTGATTTTTTCACCGGGCAACGCGCCTTCCACAAAAACCGTATATCCATCGATACGACCAATGCCTTCGCCGTTGCTGCCCAGCGCTTCTATCTGCATTTCATAAATTTTATTCTTTTCTACAGGAATCATTGTTCCTCGTCTCCTTTTACTATCTCTGTCTCAGAAAACTGACAAACTGTACCATTGCAAACACAGGGACGACAATGGGCAAAACTGGGCTTTGCTTTTCCGACACCATAGTGCAGCATATCTCGCATCTCCTTCATGGTCCCCAGCACTTCATTCCGCACCTTGGCTGTGTTTTTCACTTCGAACATATAGTCCTGATAAACGATGCGCCCAAAAGCAGGCTTTTTGCCGTAAACATCCTCTAAAATCAGGAAATAGGCCCCCAGTTGCAGCAAGTCACCATGATGGGGCAGCTCCTCTTCATCAATGCTGCCACTTTTCAGCTCCACAGGAACGATCTTCTTACTGAGTCTGCTTTGGAACACATAGTCCGGCTTGCCCTGCAATTCATACTTTGCAGAATAAAGCAGCTTGCCAAAGTCCTCTTCTCCTCTTCTTCCCTGCTTCTGGTCTGCATAGATAAGGGCGTAGCCCGCCACATCATCCCTCGCTGTCATTTTACGAATGGCAGGTTTTGCATACTTCACCAGCAGAAGGACTGCTAACAGCAAAACCATTCCAAGAATCAGCCAGTCCGTCATTCCAAGGCTGCTCAAAAAACTTTTAAACCATTCCGCCATGATTCATCCACAAATACCCCGCCACGGCTGCCGCTGCAAACAGCAGCACCGCCACTTTCCAAAGCATTCTTCTGATCTTTAACAAAAGATAACTTCTGCGGTGATATTTTTCTCCTTTCCGAAAGTCACTGGCCAGACTATCCTCCAGATTGAGCCGTTCATTTCGTTCTACGTACAGCCTTCTCAGTTCCTTTCGTCCGTATAAACGTTCATAATACCACTGATAGGGACAATAATCATATTTACTTATTTCATGGGCAGAAAGTGTTTTTCTCTCCATTTCAATTCCTCTTATTTATAATCGGAGCGGCGGATATTTCTTGCCAGCATGCGGTGATAACCCGCCCAGCTGCCCTGCGTATTATCCGCTGCAATCGTTTCTTCAAACATTTTTGTTTTTGCATCCATGTTATCTGCGCAATGCAGGATGAATGCTTCAATGGTTTCAGGCACCTTGGGGGAACCATATTCCAGTTCCCCATGGTGAGAAAGGATACAGTGCATCATCAGTGTTGTCAGCTGTTTAGGGAAGCCTTCGATTTTTGCCGCTGTATCGCGAATCAATTCCGCGCCCATGAAGATATGGCCCAAAAGCTGACCTTCGTCTGTATAGTCATTTTCAGGAAAATCGGACAGTTCCATGATTTTGCCCACATCGTGCAGCATGGCGCAGGCAACCAGAATATCTCTATCCACATATTCATATCTGGGTGCCATAAAGTCACAAATCTGTGTGACGGATAATGTATGTTCCACCAAGCCGCCACGGAAGCTATGATGCATGGTCTTTGCTGCGGAATGATACTTGAAATCCTTGCTGATCACGGGATGCTTCAGGAAAATTTCTTCCAACAGCTTTTTGATATAGGGGCTCTGGATGGTCTTGATGTACGCGATCAGCTGATTATACATTTCATCGATATTTTTATCTGTACTGGGGATAAAATCTGCGGGATCATATTCCCCTTCGCGGCTGCGGCGGATGCGTTTCACGTTCAGCTGCAATTCGTTATTGAATGTGGTCACGAAAGCATCGATCTTGATAAAATCGTTTTCCTGGAAGCTCTGGATATCCTTATTCATATCCCATACCTTCGCATCCACAATACCTGTTTTATCCTGTAATTTTAAAGAAAGATATGTTTTCCCATTTCGGGATTTCATACTGGTTCTGGATTTGCAGAGGTAATGCTCGATGACATTTTCGCCCTCTCTCAATTCATTGATATATTTCATGCCAGTCCTCCGTTTCTATCCTTGCGGCATTGATTTTTTCTTTAAGCCATACTACGGCTAATTTTACAGTATAGTTCATTATACACGATTTCTATCCGATATACCAGTGGAACGCTTTCCTTTCTGCAAAAAATCCACGGGAACAAATCCGATTTTTTTCCGTCTAAAGAAACATTAAGAAAATCTTATGTTTCCCCGCCTTGGTTTTTTTGTCCGGGTATGGTATCATAAAATGGATGAAATGTATATAAAAGGAGGAATCTCTATGAACAAGAAACTTCTCTGCGGCGTTCTTTCCACCGCTGTTCTCTTCGGCGCATGCCCCGCAACAGCTTTGGCAGAGGACCCCCTCAATGAATTAAGAGACAGCCTGGATTTCCGTAATGCAGAAGATGATCTGCAGGGCGACGGCTGGTATTGGGATGCCAACGACCTGACACTGACGCTGGAAGATTTCCGCTATTATGTGCCCCAGGACAGACTGGAGGAAAAAGCTGCCATCTATCTGCCCGATGAAAGCTATGTTGAGATCGAAGGCAACAACAACGTACTGGAGACCCGTTCCTATCACTGCAACGCCTTCTACTGCGATGGTGAAGTGAATTTCTACGGTGACGGCGAACTGGAGATCAATACAAAAAGCAGTGGCGCCAGCGCATTTTATGTATATGAAGGCCCTATCCTTTTCGATGATGAAGTTGTCATCAATGTAGAATCCGAACGAGGTTACATCATCTACCTGAAATATGCAAAAGGCGACAAGGCCCTCATCAGTATCCAGGATGAAGCCAAAATCAGCTTCAATAAAGAAGACCACGATAACCACAATATTACCCTTGTGAAAAAATCCGGTGCGAAAACATATTCCAGCTGGCTGGATTATGCCGAAGAAAAGGATGAATGGGATGATGAATACATCAACCTGGTAGCAAGACCCGCCGTTGTAGAAAAGGAAGAAGAAGCAACGCAGGAACCCATCGAAACCACACCCGTAAATGAATATCAGATCACCATCGGCAAAACTGATATCGTGAAAAACGGCGAAGTTTCTTATACTGCAGACGTTTCCCCTTATCTGAAGAACGGCTACACTATGCTGCCCTTGCGTGCCCTTCTGGAAGTTTCCAATCCCGAACAGCAGGTAAACTGGAATAACGGCACAAAGAGCGCCCACACCTTCGTAAACAACAAGCTGGTAAGCATCAAGCCTGGTGAAGCAACATATACAAAAGCACTGGAAAACATTGCACTTTGCACACCTGCGGAAACTGTAAACGGCAGACTCTTCGTTTCCCTGAGAGACTGGATGAGCATCATGGAAATCGATGGTTCTCAGCTAAGCTGGAATCCTGAAACAAAAACAGTAACATTAAAGTATTGATAAATTTTAAGCCCTTCTTCCCGAAGGGCTTTTTTATGTTATAATGGAAAAAAATCTTTGAAAGGATGATCTCCATGAAAGAAGCAGCTTTCACTTTATATGATAGAAACACATGGCCTCGCAGCAGCCATTTCGATTATTACACCAAGGGGTTCGTCAAATCCGTCAACAGCATGACGGTGCGTCTGGATATGACCCATTTCCTGACGGAAACAAAGAAACTCGCATTGAAATTCTTCCCCGCCTTCGCCGCCCTGACGGGACAGGTCATTGCCAGCATGCCCGAACTATGTACCAACATGGACAAAGACGGGAATCCAGGCTACTTTTCCTATCTGAACCCCAACTTTACCATCTTCCATGAAGACGACAAGACCTTTTCCGATGTTTGGAGCCCCTATGACGAAGATTTCGATACCTTCTACAATAATCTGCTGACAGACGCAGAAACATACAAAGACAAAAAAGGCATTAAAGTAAAAGAAGGACAACCCATGAATTTCTTCTGCATCTCCTGCGTGCCATGGCTGGATTATGCGGCCTATTGTCCCGTCAATTACGGCGGTTCCCCCAATCTCTTCCCCATCATCACCTTCGGGAAATATACAGAGGAAAACGGGAAATTTACAATGCCTTTCACCCTGACCATCAGCCATGCCTGCATGGACGGCTATCATCTGTCCAGGTTTTTCAATGACCTGCAGGCTACTCTGGACAAATTTTAAGGAGGCGTTTTTATGAAAATCGCAGTCAGCGCGTGCCTGTTAGGGCACGACTGCAAATACAACGGCGGCAACAACCACAGCCAGAAGGTTCTGGACTATATCGAAGGACATGAGGTCATCCCCGTTTGTCCGGAAGTGACAGGCGGCCTGCCTGTACCCCGCGTGCCTGTGGAATTGCGGGATGGCAAAGCCATCAACGCCGATGGAGAAGACGTAACGGAATTTTTCCGCCGCGGCGTGGAAAAAACCATGAAACGATTGGCGGGACAGGATATCGACCTTGCCATCCTGCAGCCCAGAAGTCCTTCCTGTGGGTGCAAGAAGATTTACGACGGCACATTCACCAAAACCCTCATCGATGGCAAGGGTATGTTTGCTCAGGCTCTGGCAGAGGCAGGTATTCCCTTAATAGATGAAACCGACGTTCCTGAAAAATAAGAAAAAGCCTTGGAAAAATCCAGGGCTTTCTTTTTATTCTTCTTTATTTTTCGTTCTGCCAACGAATTCATATGCAAGGATCGTAAAGACAGGAACAACCAAGAGATATACGACAATATTGAATGGGGTGAAATTATAGGTATTGGAGACTTCACCAAATTCAAGGAAATATCGGCAAACCATGCCGATGACTGTGAATAAAACCATTCTCGGATACAAACTCGGCCCTCTGTCCTCCCCATAAACACCATACAGCCCTGCCGCAATAATACCATAAGCACTAACAGTCGAAATAATATTTGTCCATTTTAGAGGAAAGTGTTCGTTCCAGAGAGGGAAACTAAAACAGGCAAAAAAGACAACAAATCCCCAGACGATGCCTTTCATAATTCCCTTTTTCTCATGCTTCTTTGCCCAGCCTGCCAAAAAGCCTGCCGCTCCGCCCAGCAAAGCAATCACCAGAATAAAAAACCAGAATCCATTCCAACGCATAGGATCACCTCCTCCTCTTTTTTCCATTGTATCCAACTTATCCACTGCTTTCAACAAAATATAAAAAGCGAAAGAAAATCTTAAGATATGCGCCACCCGAAGGATTCCAAACAAAAAAGCGTCCATACGGACGCTTTTATTCTAATTAAATTACCTTCGCAAGGAACTGCTGCAGACGGTCGCTCTTAGGGTGATCGAAGATCTCGTTGGGAGAGCCTTCTTCCACCTGTTTCCCGTCCGCCATAAACATCACACGAGTGCCAACTTCCTTGGCAAAGCCCATTTCATGGGTAACGACTACCATTGTCATGTTGTCATGAGCCAACTGTTTCATTACTTCCAGAACTTCCCCTACCATTTCAGGGTCGAGGGCAGAAGTAGGTTCGTCGAACAGCATCACTTCTGGTTCCATACACAGGGCACGCACAATGGCGATACGCTGTTTCTGGCCGCCGGAAAGCTGAGAAGGGTACGCATTCGCTCTGTCTTCCAGACCAACACGTCTCAGCAGCTGCATTGCCTTTTCCGTCGCTTCCGCTTCGCTCTTTTTCAGCAGCTTCATGGGGGCAATGGTCATATTTTTCAGTATTGTCATATGGGGGAAGAGATTGAAATGCTGGAACACCATACCCATTTTCTGACGATGGATATTGATGTCCGTTTTATCATCAGTGATATCTGTGTCTTCGAAGAAGATACTGCCGCCAGTGGGCACTTCCAGCAGATTCAGGCAGCGCAGGAACGTAGACTTACCGGAACCGGAGGGGCCGATAACAACGACTACTTCGCCTTTTTTGATCTCTGTATTGATACCGTCCAGAGCTTTGATCTCGCCGCCATTATAATATTTCTGCAAACCTTCTACTTTGATCAATGTTTCATTAGCGTTCACTGTTTCTCAACCTCCTTTCAAGGATACTTACCAGATATGTGAAGAACATTACCATCGCCAAATAGATGATGGCAACGCCGATCAGAGGCATGAATGCATCGTAGGTACGGCTTCGGATGATGTCGCCGCCCTTTGTCAGGTCGTGGAGGGCAACGTAACCGGATACGGATGTTTCCTTCAGCAGTACGATGAATTCATTTGCCAGGGTAGGCAATACATTTTTGAATGCCTGAGGAATGATGATATATTGCATGGTCTGCACATAATTGAAGCCCAGGCTGCGGCCTGCTTCGAACTGGCCATTATCAATGGACATGATGCCGCTTCGGAAAATTTCGGCAACGTACGCACCGGAGTTCATACCGAAAGCCAGTGTTGCAACCAAGATCTTATTTGTGGAAGATACCATGACAACGTAGTACATAATCATCAGCTGTACAACAACGGGCGTACCGCGGATAACGGTCAGGTATACTCTGCAAATGGCATTCAGGATGCTCAGGATGATCTTGCTGAACCCCTTCATGTCTTTACCGTTTTTATCGTATGTGGAACGGATGATGGCGATGACAACACCGATGATAACACCAACGACCAATGCAAAGAATGTTACCTTCAGTGTAGCACCAAGGCCTTCCCAAAGGTATTTCCATCGATCCTGTTCAATGAAGTTGAATATGAATTTCTCTTTCAAACTCATTCAGGAAACTCCCCCTTCTATTTTTTCTCATAACCGCAAATCAGGGGTGACTTTCGTCACCCCCGAATGATTACTTTGTCAAAATTATGGCCTTTAAATTATTCAGCGCTGATGTATTTGTCGATGATAGCCTGAACTGTGCCGTCAGCGATCAGTTCCTGCAGAGCGCCGTTTACCTGTGCTGTCAGTTCGCTGTCTTTTGCGAAGCAGATAGCGTAATCTTCTTCAGCGTATGCTGTTTCCAGAATTTTCAGGCCTTCGTTAGCTGCTACGAATTCTTTTGCGGGTTCGTTATCGATTACTACGCAGTCAACTTTATCCTGTGTCAGAGCCAGAACTGCGTCAGCGCCTTTGTTGAAGCGTTCTACTTTAGCCAGGCCAGCATCTTCCAGATCCCATGTTGTGTACAGGTCACCTGTTGTACCTGTCTGAACACCGATCATGTGAGAAGCGCCTTCCGCGAACAGATCATCAACGGATGTAATAGCGGAATCTTCTTTTACGATAACAACCTGAACGCCTTTTGCGTAGGAATCAGAGAAGTCTACGGACTGCATACGTTCTTCTGTTACTGTCATACCAGCCATACCCATGCTTACTTTGCCGCTTGTTACAGCAGGGATGATTGCGTCGAATTCCATATCTTCGATTGCGAAATCCATACCCAGTTTGTCTGCGATTGCTTTTGCGATTTCAGCGTCGATACCAACGATTTCTTCGCCTTCGTAGTATTCGTAAGGAGGGAATGCTGCGTTAGTCGCCATTACCAGTGTGTTTTCTGTGCCAGCTGCTTCTTCTGCAGGTGCTTCTTCAGAGCCGCCGCAGCCAACCAGAGATGTCATCATTGCGAATACCATTGTTGTAGCCAAAAGGCCTTTCATAAATTTTTTCATTATAATCTTCCTCCCAAATTTTAATACACTATATACGTGCGTTATTATCATATGCATTATACTCGCAAAATGCATAAAATACAATAACCAAAATGAACTATAAATCCCGTTTTTGTCAGACTTTTTTCAGGAAAAATATCTATAAAACCCAAGTTTACCATAAAAAAACGGCCCATTTTCTATGAGCCGCTTTTGTATCCGGAAAATTGCATTGCATAAAATCATGCATAAAATAATTTTATGCACAAAATCGATTCAATGTGCTTTATATATGCACATCCTTCCTGCCACCTCAGACATCGATCCCTGCTTTTAATGCACGTTTTTATTGATGAATTCCGGCTGTACCTTGGAATACATGATCTTCTGTTCCGAATAGAGACCATAATAACCGGACAGCATGTAGCTGATACCGCAGCAGAGGGCATAATAGCCTGTGCCCTTGAAGCCGAAAAGCTCGATGCAGAGGATGATGGATGCCAGAGGGCAGTTGGTCACGCCACAGAAAACCGCCGCCATGCCCAGGGATGCCGCAAAGGTGGCAGGCAGCCCCAGCAAAGGCCCTGCGATACAGCCAAAGGTGGCCCCGATAAAGAAGGAAGGCACGATTTCACCGCCCTTGAAGCCTGCACCCAGGGTCAATGACGTAAACAAAATTTTCAGCAGGAAGGCCTCCGCCTTGGCGTCCCCATTCAGGGCTTTGATGATAATATCCATCCCTGCGCCGTTGTAATCCCTGCAGCCTACCAGATAGGTCAGTGCGATAATGATGCAGCCGCCGACAAAAACACGAACCATGGGATTTTTGATACGTTCCCGATAGGCATGCCCTGTATGCTCCATAACAACACAGAAGAGGATACTCAACAGGGCGCAGAGGATGCCCAGCAGCCCTACGCTCCAGCCGGTTTCCATGGCGATCTTCGTAGGAATATCCGCCACAGTGAAGGCAGTTGGCGCAATGCCCATTGCCTGAGACATACTGGATGCCACCAGCGCCGCAACTGTACAGGGCACGATGGCAGAATAATGCATGACACCAACGGTGATGACTTCCATAGCAAAGACCACAGAGGTCAGAGGTGTACCAAACAAAGCAGAAAAGCCCGCCGCCATACCACACATGGTCATGATGCGCTCCTCTTTTTCATCCAGCTCCATGGTGCGCCCGAAGCTGGAAGCAATGCTGCCGCCCAGCTGCAGCGCCGCCCCTTCCCTGCCGGCAGAACCGCCCAAGAGATGGGTCACAACGGTGCTGAAAAAAATCAGCGGTGCCGTCTTGATGGTAACTGCTTCATTGGAACGGACAGCAACAAGGATAAAATTCGTTCCTCTATCCTTTTCCATGCCCGCCAGGCGATAGGCCAGCACGATGGCAAGGCCACCCAAAGGCAGCAGCCAGATCAGCATAGGATGTTCCGTGCGGAATTCCGTTGCCCATTCCAGCATCAGATGGAAAGCAACACCCACCAGACCAACCACGAAGCCAATGCAAAGCCCGGCACACATCCAGGAAGCAAAATGAAGAAGATTGTCCTCACTTCTATTAAATTTATCTTCATATTTTCTGTAAAATCTTTTTATCATAAAGGGCGCTCCCTCCCTGTGCTTACATTTTCTACAGTAGTATACACCCCGAAAAACGCATTCGCAACCATTTTTCAACATAAAAAGTGCCTGATATTTCGGATATCAGACACTTATTTTTTACAGTTTATATGGATCATGGAGCAGAGGCTTGCCATCCTTATCAATCAGCGGGGTCATGCCTCCGGCATACCCGCTGGCATGGAACAGATACTGAACGCCTGTTTCCTTATCCACCCAAATTTCTGTTACATTAGATACGCCTTGGACATAAATTTTTTCGAATCTGTCCTCTACTTTATCGCCCATATATTTTGCCATAGCTTATTCCCCCTCTTTTTCTTCCATTTCTTCTTCCTCCGGCCAAAGCGGGATGCTGACGATAGCCTTGAACAGATCGCCGTCCACCTGGATACCAAAGGTACCATCCTGAATTTCCGCCAGGCTCTGGGTGATGGAAAGGCCCAGGCCCGAGCCCTCCGTCGTTCTGGCTTCATCCCCCCGGACAAAACGCTCCGTCAGTCTTGTTTCATCAAAATCGATAGGTGCTGCTGAGATATTTTTCATCACCAGCACGCCATAGCCGTCCAACTTGAAAATATCCACATAAACGCGGGAATGGGGCATGGAATATTTGATAGCATTAGAAAGAATATTCTCCAGGATGCGCCACATATGCCCGCCATCGGCATCGATGAAAACAGGCTCGCTGCTGCTGAGCTTGACCGTCAGCCCTGCCGCTTCCATCTTATCTTCCATTTCGCCCATGGCCTGCAGCAGCAGCTGCTTATAATCCACCCGCATCTTTGTCACGGTCAGGTTGCCGCTGGAAGCCTTGCTAGCCTCGATCAAGTCTTCAATGAGCTGCTTCAGGCGGTAGGATTTTTCATGGAGGATATCCACATAACCCTCGGCTCTTTCGTTTTCCAGATCCTCTTTTTCCAGCAGATCCACATAAGAAATGATGGAGGTCAGAGGTGTTTTCAGGTCATGGGAAACGTTGGTGATCAGTTCTGCCTTCATCCTCTCTCCTTTGACCGCATCATCCACGGCATTTTTGAAGCCCTCCTGAATATTCGCCACATCCTCCGCGAAATTCAGGAAGGACGGGGAGATTTTATTCAAGTCCAGGGGATAGGAGAAATTCCCCTTGGAGCTTTCCTTGGCAGAGACCATGATCTCTTTCAGGGAACGCAGGGCACGGATAAACCAATACATACACAAAACATTGAACAAGACCAGGAAGATGCCCGCCAGCATGGCAAATTCCACATAGCCATAATAGGGTGCCATAACCGCCACGCCCATGATGGCGCAGTTTCCCAGGCCATAGCAGAGCATGACGATGACCATCCAGCCGCGGAAAGTCTTGCCTGTGAAAAGCTCACTCATCCTGCGGATGGATGCGGAGATCCATGTATTGCGGAAAAAACTCTTATCCTTGATCTGTCTGGATACGGAAAGGAGATAACTAAGCCCGACGCCAACAGCCGCCAAATAGAGCGCACCTAACATCGTTGCGAAAACATAGCTCCAGAAAGCAACTGTCCCCTGCATGACGGTCTCCATCAGAGCCGACGCCGCAAGAAAGGCTGCCACGAAAAACAGAAACACCAGCAGAAAATGGACTTCATTATAAATGCGGTCTGCCATAGTCAGCTGCACTTTGCCATAGCGTTCCTTCTGCCCCGTTACCCGCATCAAGTGGACAAGGCAGACCAGAAGCCCCAGCAAAGAAACAGCAAAGACGCCGAATAAAATGGGAAGGCTCTGCTTCGCATAGCTGAAATCCTGCCACATATCATAAAAGGCATCCCCCGGCAGCAGAGGGTCACGGATAGCACCAAAAAACTTATAATTGCTCTGCTCCAAAATAGGATTGTCATAAGCATCAAAATAGTAAGGATTTTTTCCCAAATAGTCGCTGCTGAAGCCCGCAGAAAGCACCAGGGTACGTTCTGCTTCGCCGATCTCACTTTTGGAAGCATTACCGCCCATGATATTCCCATTTTCGTCCTCTACATAATAAAGGAAGTTTTTCATTCCCTCCAGATAACGAACACAATTTTTATATTCATCCAGCTGTCGCTGAAGGTACATCTGATAATAGGAAGGCAACCGACTTTCCACCAGCCCCTCATATTCCGCCAGATTTTCCTGCAGGCTGTCGGGGATGCTGCCATAAATATTCAGTCCATCATAGGTATCATTGATCTCCGTATTGCCAGTGATGACTCCATCCACAATGCCGTAATACCGCTTGAAGCCGCTGATGAGTTTGTCCCTGTCCACGACTTCCCCGGCTGCAATACGTTCTTCGCTGCGATAATAGATATCCGCCTGGACAGCCTGATCCAAAGTCTCACCGAAAAATTCATGGAACTCCTGGGTATCATAGACCGTATCAGCATTGATGACATCTCTGCTCCAGTCCTTGAAGATATTCGTAGCCACCACGCCGCAGAAAAAAATGGAAATGGCACAGACGAAGAAAAGAAGTGTCCCGATGACCTTCCATTTCATTTGAAATGCTTTAGATTTTTTCGATTTTATAGCCAATCCCCCACACCACCTTCAGATATCTTGGTTCCTTTGGATTGATCTCGATCTTTTCACGGATACGTCGAATATGTACGGAAACAGTATTTTCCGGAGCAAAGGAGGTCTCGTTCCATACCTTTTCATAAATTTCATCGATAGAAAAGACCTTGCCCGCATTTTCCATCAAAAGCTGCAGAATGCCGTATTCCGTGGCGGTCATTTTGACAGGCTCGCCCTCTACCCTCACCTGCTTGGCGTCTTTATCCAGCTCAATGCCGCCGATACGGATGATATTATTTTTTTCTGCGATGCTGCCCAGAGCCGTATAACGGCGCATGTGGCTTTTCACACGAGCCATCAGCTCCAGCGGATTGAAGGGCTTGGTGATATAATCATCGGCGCCGAAATTCAGCCCCAGGATCTTGTCCGTATCCTCCGATTTGGCAGAAAGGATGATGATGGGGATATTCAGATTTTCCCTGATCTTCACCGTTGCCTGCAGCCCATCCAGTTCCGGCATCATGATATCCAGCAGGATCAGATGCACCTCGTTTTCCTCCAATGCCTGCAGGGCTTCCAGACCGTTGTAGGCCTTAATAACGTTGTAGTCCTCCTGCTTCAGATAAATTTCAATGGCATCCACGATGCTCTTATCATCATCACAAACCAGTATATTGAACTGTTCCATGTTGTTTGCCCCCTTTTTTCATCACATTACTTCCTGATTATATCATATCATTGTTTGATTACAAAAAAACACTTTTTTCCTTACGATTTTCTTAAGGATTTCCGTAAAACACCTTTTTTGAATGTATTTAAAAAAATACAAAGAAATATGTTGACAAAAAAAGCATTCTGCTATATACTAGTCTTCGTTGCGGGTCATTAGCTCAGTCGGTAGAGCACTGGACTTTTAATCCAGGTGTCCCGGGTTCGAGTCCCGGATGACTCACTTTCAAGCCCAAGGTATTTTGCCTTGGGTTTCTTTTTTTCTACAAAAGAAATGTTCATCGAAAGTTGGTGTTTTTATGGCAAAAGATATGACCATTGGCTCTCCTGCCAAGCAAATTTTATATTTCTCCGTTCCCCTGCTCATCGGGAACCTGTTCCAGCAATTTTATAATATGGCAGACGCCTTCATCGTGGGGCGCACCCTGGGCAGCAACGCTCTGGCAGCCGTTGGCTGCACCGGCGGCCTCTCCTTCCTGATCCTGGGCTTTGCCACAGGGGCCACCTCCGGCATGTCCATCGTGACAGCCCAACGCTTTGGGGCCCAGGATGAAGAAGGAGTGAAGCGCAGCTTTGCCGTTTCCTGCCTCATCAGCATCATCCTCACCGTTCTGCTGACTGTGGTGGGCGTTCTGGCGACCCGCCCCCTGCTGACACTGCTGCGTACCCCTGCGGAAATTTACGAAGATGCCTATCGGTATTTTATTTTCATTGTCGGCGGCACAGTCGCCGCCATGCTGTTCAATCTGATGAGCAACGTCATGCGTGCCGTTGGGGACAGCCTCAGCCCCCTGATCTTCCTGATCATCGCCTGCGTCCTGAATATCATGCTGGACTATGCCTTCATCCTTGGCATCGGCATGGGCACAGAAGGGGCAGGCATCGCCACCGTCGTGGCACAGCTCCTTTCCGGCATCCTCTGTGTCCTTTATATCAAATGGAAGGTGCCCGTCCTGCGCATCGGTGTCCGCCATTTCAAATGCACCGCAGAGGACTGGAAGCTGCATTTCCGACTGGGGCTGCCCATGGGGTTCCAATCCTCCATCATTGCCCTGGGCACTATCGTCATTCAGTTTGCCCTGAATACCCTGGGCACCACGGAAATCGCCGCCTATACGGCTGCCCTGAAACTGGATAACCTGGGCGTTCTGCCCCTGATGAGCTTCGGCATCGCCATGGCGACTTACGTAGGCCAGAACCATGGAGCAAACAAACCCCACCGCATCCGACAGGGCATCTTTCAATGCAGTATGATCTCCATTGCCTTTGCCATTCTCATCGGCATCATCGATGTCTGCTTCGGTGACAGCCTTTCCGCCCTTTTCCTGGCGGGGAATGACATGGCCATTGCCCTTTCCCATGAATTCCTGATCATTAATGGGGTCTGCTACCCCATACTGGCGCTCTTGTTCGTCTTCCGCTATTCCCTGCAGGGGCTGGGACACAGCTTCGTGCCCACGGTGGCAGGCATTGCGGAGCTGGTGATGCGCAGCATCTGCGCCATTGCCCTTACCTCCGTTATCGGCTATACGGGTACCTGCATCGCTAACCCTCTGGCCTGGATCGGTTCCCTGACGCCCCTTTCCCTGGCGCTGATCCCCATTTTACGGAAAATGCCGAAAAAAAGCCCTTCGGAAACATGAAAAGCATAAGAAAAGCCTGAACCACTGGAGGAGTCCGATAAGGATCTCCTCCGACAGTTCAGGCCTTTTTTTATTCAGCTATTTCTTCTTTCTTTTTCGCAGTCGTTCTTTTTCTCTTTGGTTTTTCTTCTTTTGCCGCTTCTGCCGCCTTGGCTGCTTCTTCCGCTGCCTTGGCTGCTTCTTCTGCCGCCTTAGCTGCTGCTGCTTTGGCTGCCTCTTCTTCCGCCCTTGCTGCCAGGATGGCTTCCAGCTCAGGATATTCCCTTTCCATATCGATCGTCTTCAGATCGTAGCCGCGGACGCCTTCTGTAGGGTCATCCGTCAGGGCTTCTCTGCTGAAGCTGTTGACACGTTCGATACCTCTCTGGTCATGGAAGATAGATGCCGCGCCGTTAGTACAGCCGCTCTTACATGCCATACCTTCGATCAGATTGCCTTCCAGTCTGCCAAAGGCTGCCAGCCTCAGGGTCTTGATACATTCCTCGATACCATTGCAGCGAACAGGGGTGATCTCTGTTTCCACGCCCTCCAGCTTTGCCACACGGCGCACGCTTTCTGCCACGCCGCCGGTTCTTGCGAAGATGCGGCCATAGGAGGAAGGTTCCCCTGCGTTCAGTTCGGGCAGGTTGGTCAGATCCAGGCCCTTGCCGTCAAACATGGCTCTCAGTTCTTCGAAGGTCAGCACATAATCCACAGCGCCTCTTACCTCAGGCTGCTTGATCTCTACTTTTTTCGCTGTGCAGGGGCCGATGAAGACCACTCTTGCCTTGGGGTCTTTTGCATGGATGGCTCTGCCCATGGCGATCATAGGAGAAACAGTGGTGGATACATGATCCAGCAAATTGGGATGATTCTTTCTCACATAATCCACAAAGGCAGGGCAGCAAGATGTAGTCTTCCATTTCTTTTCTTCGATGGTATGTACGAATTCCTCTGTTTCCGTCAAAGATACCATATCGCCGCCGACGGCCGCTTCCACAACAGAATGGAAGCCCAGTTCCTTGATACCCGCAAATACCTGACCCACCTTTACATCGCCAAACTGGCTGGCAACGGCAGGGGCAACCACAGCATATACATGATATGTTGTATTATTGAAGGAATCTCTCAGGAGATTCAGCACATTCATAACGAAGGATTTATCCACGATGGCACCGAAAGGACACTGATGGACGCAGGAACCACAGGAGATGCATTTTTCGTGGTCGATGACTGCTTTTCTGTTTTCATCCATCTTTACCGCGCCAACGGCACAGGCACGCATGCAGGGACGCATAACTTCACTGATAGCACCGAAGGGACAGTTCTGCTTGCATTTACCACATTCGATACACAGATCCTGATTGATATAGGCTCTGTGGTTTACGATGGAAATAGCACCTTTGGGGCAGTTTTCCTGACATTTATGACCCAGACAGCCGCGGCAGGAGTCGCTGACTACAAAACGGTCGATGGGACATTCATCGCAGGCAGAGTCCAGCACGTTGATGATACGGTCGTCCTTTGTAGGCTCCAGCACCAGATGCACACGGTCTTCGATGATATGACGTTCTTTATAGATACAGCAGCGGAAAGATGCCTTGGGGCCGGGGATGATGGCTTCTGCAATATTCCTTTCCAGGAAAGGATCCTTCACCAGGGTGCCCTGGAAAAAACGGCTTGCGACCTCTTTATTTACCAGATATTTGATATACTGTACATTACTTTCAAAATTGCTCATAGTTTCCTACCCTCTTTTCCTATAAAAAAGCTTCTCACAACAAAAGCGCACGCCCAAAATATCACTCTATTGGAAACATACGCTCTTTTTCACAAATTTATAAACTCATACTGCTTCTCTTTGCCCCATTCTAACATGAATTTGTTTCGCATGCAAGTTAATTCCCCCGATTCGCTGTGCAAAATTAAACATATTTTATCAATAATTTTGTGCATTTCTTCAGCTGTCTTTCCGAAAAAAAATAATATAAATTCCCTGTTTTTTACATATGGACAGCTTTTTTCTCTGCCAACTTTTCCCCAAAGAAAAAAAGACCCTCTTCGCAGGACAACAAAGAGGGCCTTTTATATCATTTTTCCATTATTTTTCATTTTTCTGCTGCAAAGGGCAAACCACCCGCATAGTCGTCCCTTTCCCCGGCTGGCTTTCGATGGAAACCTTCCCGCCATGCAAAGCCGCACCATGCTTCACGATGGAAAGCCCCAGCCCCGTTCCGCCGTTTTCCGCAGAGCGGCTGGAATCTACCCGATAAAACCTCTCGAAAATACGACTCTGATCTTCTTTAGCGATACCAATGCCCGTATCCGCCACCTCCAGAAGGAGCTTTTCCTTCTCTCTGCGCAGAGTCAGGCGCACTTCTCCGTCGGGCTTATTATAACGGATGGCATTATCACAAAGATTATAAACCATTTCCGTCAGCACCTGCTTCACACCAAAGAACTGTAAGGGCTCGGTCTGGGCAATCAGGGTCACATTTTTCTTCTCCGCAGTGGGAAGAAGTCTTTCCCTCACCTCCAGGACAAGGGCATCCATAGACACCCATTCCTTTTCCAGAATGCCGTCCTTTTCATCCAGCTTGGAAAGCTTGATGATATCCTGTACCATTTCGATGAGACGCTGGGCTTCATCGTAGATCTTCCCTGCAAAGTTGCCCATATCCTCAGGGCGGACCATGCCGCTTTTCATGATCTCCGCAAAGCCGGAGATGGATGTCAGGGGCGTTTTCAGTTCATGGGAAACATTTGCGGTGAATTCCCGTCTGAGCTTCTCTCTTTCCTCTTTTTCCGTTGCATCGAAGAGAATGATGATGACGCCGGCATTTTCTCCGTCTCTAAAGACAGGATTGGCAATGATCTCGCAGATCTTCCCATTTACCTCTAATCGTTCTTCCCGATGTTCCCCCTTCAGGGCACCTTCTACGCCACGGCGGAAGGCTTCGCTGCGGTTCAGAGCGAAAACATTTTTCCCCTCTTCCACCTGACTGATGCCCAGCAGGTTCTGCACACCTTCATTATAGGAAAGGACATCCCCCTCCGCATCCAGCACCAGGAGCCCCTCCTGCATATTGGATGTGATGGTATCGAATTCCTCTTTTCTGCGCTTTAACTCCGCCATCTGGCGATGGATCTCCCGATTCTGCACGGCGATACGCCGTAAAAGGGGCGTCAGTTCTTCATAGACCACAGCCCGATCAGGATTCTCCAAATCGATCTCATTGATGGGATTGGTAATATTTTTTGCTGTCTGGAAGGCCAGGAACAGGGACACCCCTACCATGACCGCCAAAATCAGCATCAAGGGGAAGGTCACCGTCATAAACAACGCCAAAACACTCATGATTTCCACGGACATACGAAGGATACTGCCATCCCTGAGCTGTGTGGCATAATATAAGGTTCTTTTGGAAAGAGTGGTGGATCTTCTCTCACTTTCCCCCGCCCCCTCTTCCAGGGCTTCCTGCACTTCCTCGCGATTGCCGTGATTGTCCATTTCGGAAACATCCGCCACAGAGTCATACAAAACCGTGCCGTTTTTATGGATCCAGGTGATACGGGTATCGGAATGATCGACCCCTTCCAGATATTCGATGCCCTCTATTTCAATACCGCGGGCAACATAGCCCGCTTCCCGCTGCAGCTCTTCCATCATTTCAAAAGAGGAATAGCTGTACATGACCCCCATAATGAGGGTAGAAACGGCAAGCATGACTGCAAGAGCCACCAGGAAGATGGCACGAAAAATACGATTGGTCATACGTTTCCACCTACTTTATAGCCAACACCGCGGACGGTCTCGATATATTCCCCGCAGCTGCCCAGCTTCTGACGCAGCGTACGGATATGTACGTCTACGGTACG
This sequence comes from Anaerotignum sp., assembly GCF_017483025.1. Taxonomy (GTDB): domain Bacteria; phylum Bacillota; class Clostridia; order Lachnospirales; family Anaerotignaceae; genus Anaerotignum_A. The sequence goes on from NZ_JAFUMA010000066.1 coordinate 19,311, forward strand.
GTTTTCCCCGTCGAAGCCATAGCCCCAAATGCTGTTGAGGAGCTGATCTCGGGTCAGCACGCGTCCTCTGTTTTCCATCAGGAGGCAAAGCAGATCGAATTCCTTCAAGGTCAGGGTCACTTCTGTGCCACTTGCTTTTACCTCATGACGGGTCTTATTCACAGTCAGATCGCCTAGCTGATAGACCACTTCTGTTTCATCCTTTTCTGCCCGGCGCAGCAGCGCTTTCACCCTTGCCAGCAGTTCCATCATGCTGAAAGGCTTCGCCACATAATCATCGGCGCCGCTGTCCAGACCCATGACCTTATCATACTCGCTGCTTTTTGCAGTCAGCAGGATGATGGGCATTTTTTTTGTCTGAGGGGCCTGTCTCAGTTTTTTCAAAATGCTGATGCCGTCCTCTTCGGGAAGCATCAGGTCTAATAGCACCAGATCCGGCAGCTGGGTTTCGCAGGCATGCCAGAAAGCAGAGGGCTTTTCGAAGCCCTCCGCACGGAAGCCGGCACTATGCAGCGTATACGCCACCAGTTCACGGATGCTGTTATCGTCTTCTACTAAATAAATCAGCATGAAAACACCACCTTAAATGAGGGACTGTTCATTGATCATCAGCTTGAATTGCAGTCCCAGTTTTTCTGCCGCCTTGCGGCACATGATCATACGTTCCAGGAAGATCTCGAAATAATCCATGACAGAGCCATAATGGGTGTCAACGGACAGTTTCAGTTTGATGAGGCTATGCTCCTGGTTGATCTTCAAAACGGATTTTTCTACGGAATAATTGACCCTATCGTGGATATCGAAGGTCTTTTTATCCTGATTGCGGACACGGCTGCGGCGTACATCGCTCTTATCCGCCAGGATCAGGGCTGCCGCAATGGCATTGACAGGCACGCCTGTGCCTTCGTCATGGTTGCCGATGGCTGTCACCACTGTGGCGATATCCTCGGGGGACATATCCATCCTATCCAGGATACGGAAGGCCATGACTGCCCCGCTCTGGGAATGTTCGGAACGATTCACCAGATTGCCGATATCGTGCAGATAGGCAGCGATCATGCCCAACTCCACTTCATGATGGGAAAAACCCAGGGTTTCCAGAATATATTTCACATTTTCCGCAACCTTTGTCACATGGGCAAAGGAATGTTCAGTAAAGCCCAGAGCCGCCAGAGATTCGTCGGCCTTCTGGATATAGGTACGAATGGCATCATTTTTCTTGATTTGTTCGTATGTGATCATTTTCTCTCCTCTTCTGCAATTACATGCTGTCCTGTGATGGAGAATTCGACCCATTCCGCAATATTTGTCGCATGGTCGCCGATACGTTCCAGATATTTGGCGATCATCAGAAGATCGATACAGAATTCACCGTTTTTCTGGTCTTCACTGATCAGGCTGATGATCTCTGCTTTTACCTTGTCGAACAGTTCATCCACCACATCATCATACTTCATAACGGAACGAGCCAGATTCAGGTCTTTCTTTACGAAGGAATCTACGGAATCTGTTACCATTTTTACCGCTGCCCTTGCCATATCCTGGATATGCAGCTTACTTTCTGTGTCATGGTCTTTCATTACGGCCATGATCTCTGCAATATCCCCCGCCTGGTCGCCGATACGTTCCATATCAGAGATCATTTTCAGGGCAGAAGAGATGGCTCTGAGGTCTTTTGCCACAGGCTGCTGCTGCAGCAGAAGGCGCATGCAGAAGGTCTCGATATCCCGTTCCATTCTGTCAATTTCATTATCCTTTTCAAAAACAGTCTGTACCACAGACTTATCATATTTGATGAGAGCAGACATAGAAGCTGTAATGGCTTCTTCACACAATGCCCCCATCTTGATCAGTTCCACATTCAGCTGTTCCAGCTGGGAATCAAAACGACTACGTACCATAAATCAACCAAACCTCCCTGTAATATAATCCTCTGTTCTCTGATCTTTAGGCATAGAGAACAATGTTTCTGTTTTATCGTATTCAACCACTTCGCCCAGAAGGAAAAAGGCCGTATTATCGGAGATACGAGTCGCCTGCTGCATATTATGTGTTACCATAATAATAGTGTAATCTTTTTTCAGCTCCAGCGCAAGTTCTTCGATGCGGGAAGTGGAAATAGGGTCCAGCGCAGATGTAGGCTCATCCATCAGCAGGACTTCAGGCTGTACCGCCAGGGCTCTGGCAATACAAAGTCTCTGCTGCTGACCGCCGGACATACCCAATGCATTTTTCTTCAGTCTGTCCTTTACTTCATCCCAGATAGCCGCATCACGCAATGCTTTTTCCACGATCTCATCCAGCTGTACCTTGGAGCGGATGCCGTGAGTTCTGGGGCCATAGGCGATGTTATCGTAAATGCTCATGGGGAAGGGATTGGGCTTCTGGAACACCATGCCCACTCTTTTTCTCAGCAGGTTGATATCCATGCCTTTATAGATATCCTCCCCGTCTAATAATACCTGCCCTGTGATCTTGCAGCCTTCCACCAGGTCGTTCATACGGTTCAGGCTTTTCAGAAGTGTGGATTTACCACAGCCGGAAGGGCCGATGAAGGCAGTGATCTCCTTTTCGGGCAGTTCCAGATTGATGTTTTTCAGGGCCTTGAAATCGCCATAATATAAATCTAAATTTGATACGGAAATTTTACTTTTATCCATTATGCTTTTACACCAGCTTTCTTTGCAATGAAAGAGGACAATGCGTTAATGCAGACAACCATTACCAGCAGAACGACTGCTGTCGCATAGGCCTGATCCATATATAAACCTTCATTCAACAATGCGTACATGTGTACCGCCAGGGTACGGCCGGAGGAGAAGAAGCCATCTGCCACCTGTGCCGCTGTGCCTGCAGGGTAGAGCAGCGCCGCCGTTTCGCCGACGATACGGCCCACCGCCAGGATGACACCCGCCAGGATACCGGGCACCGCAGAAGGCAGAACCACGCGAAATACGGTACGCAATTTACCTGCGCCCAGGCCAAAGCTGCCTTCTCTGTAGGCATCAGGAACGGACTGCAGAGCTTCTTCTGTGGTTCTCATGATAAGGGGAAGAACCATGATGGCCAAGGTCAAAGAACCGCCCAGAATGGAATAGCCCCAGCCCAAATAGATATTGAAGAACAGATACCCAAACAGACCGAATACAATGGAAGGGATACCGGACAGGGTCTCTGTTGTCATTCTTACGACGGAAACGAATTTATTCCCTCTCTTCGCATATTCCACCAGATAGATGGCGGAGCAGATGCCCGCGGGCACTGCGAAGATCAGCGTCATGGCTGTGATGGTCAGCGTATTGATGATGGCAGGCATCATGGAAACGTTGGTGGTATTGTATTCCCATTCGAACAGTTCGGGCTTCAGATTGGGGATGCCCTTTGCCAGAATATATACGATCAGCGCCACCAGAACCGTCAGGGTGATGACTGCCGAAAGGATGACCAGCACCGCCAGGAACAGGGACAAGGGACTTCTTTTATAGGATGCCAGTCTTTCTTTGAATGATTGCGTATTAATGGCTTCGATGTGTTCCATCAGTCAGCCCTCCTTTTCAGTACAGAGAAGCACAGGTTAATAATCAGGATAAAGATGAACAGTACTACCGCAGTGCCCAGCAATGCTTCTCTGTGCAGATCGGCAGCGTAGCCCATTTCCATAACGATATTGGCTGTCATCGTTCTGACGCCGCCGAAGATGCTGTTGGGCACTACAGGCTGATTGCCCGCGATCATAACAACTGCCATAGTTTCACCGATAGCTCTGCCGATGCCCAGAATAACGCCTGCCAAGATGCCCTGCTTTGCCGCAGGCAGCACAGCGAAAAATACGCTTCTTTCATGGGTAGCGCCCAGGCCGAGGGAGCCTTCATAGTAGCTCATAGGAACTGCACGGATATTACTTTCCGCAACGCCGATAATGGTAGGCAGAATCATGATCCCCAACAGGATGGAGGCTGTTAAGACGCCCTTACCGCTGCCGCCGAAGAGATTCTGCATGATAGGCACCAGAACCACCAGACCGAAGAAGCCGTATACGATGGAAGGGATACCCGCCAGAAGTTCTACTGCGGGTTTGATTACTTTGTAAAGTTTTTTGGGGCAGAACCACGCCAGAAAAACAGCGCAAAGGATGCCCAGGGGCACGCCCACGATGATAGCACCTGCTGTGACATATACACTGCCGACGATCATGGGGAAGATGCCGTAAATGTTATTGGAAGGCTTCCAGGTGTCGCCCAACAGGAAATCCGCTACGCCGATCTCCTCGATGGCAGGCACACCATTGGCTAACAGGAACACGCAGATAAGCGCAACCGCCAGAATGGACAGGGCTGCTGCCGCCATGAAGACCCCTTTCATTACTTTTTCTTTCATCATTTTCTTTCCTCCTTTTTAAAAGGACCGCTTTTCTTGTTGTTTTGTAATCTTTTGTACTTTTCCGAGTTTCTTTTGCACATTTATATGGTTATCTCTTTTTCAGAAGTTATTTTCTTATAATTCTGCCCATTCCTTGATTTCACCCTTGAAGATATTCTTTACTTCTTCGCTGGACATGTCATCCAAAGGATTTTCATGATTCACGATGATGGCAATGCCATCCATGGCAATGACCGTAGGGATAAGGCCTGCTTCCAGTTCGCTTTCCTTCAGTTCACGGGAGGCCATGCCGATATCGCACATATCCTCCTTCAGGGAATTCATGCCGATGGTGGAATCAGACTGCTGCATTTCAATGGAGACATTAGGATTTACCGCTTCATAGGCTTCCTTGATCTTTTCCATGACAGGAGCTACGGAAGAAGAACCGGATACCACCACATTGCCCTTAGCTTCGGAAGGCGTATATACGCCTGTATTGCCGCGGCTGATATAGCCGCTTTCCTCAACGACTGCCTGCCCTTCCTGGCTGAGAATAAAATTAATGAAATCCTGCGTAGCCGGGCTGGCGTCTGCCTTTGTGGCAATGTTGAAGGGTCTGGCGATTTTGTAGCTGCCATTTTTGATATTTTCAAAAGTAGCTTCCACGCCGTCGATCTCCAGTGTTTTCACAGCATCATTCATGGAACCCATGGAGATATAGCCAATGGCATTTTTATTGCCTGTTACCGTCATCAGCATGACTGCTGTGCTGTTGGTGATCTCTGCCATGTCTGTAGTCATATCCAGCTTATCGCCGGCTTCATTTTTTTCCTGGATGCCGAAAAGCTCTACGAAAGCGCCCCTTGTGCCGGAGCCATCCTCACGGGAAACGGGGGTGATGCTAACGTGGGAAATATCACCGCAGCCTGTCATCATGGCTGCACACAGGAACGCCGCCAGAGCCGCTGTGCATTTTCTTTTCATTTAACATACACTCCTTTGAGTTTTCTTTTTCTTTTAACTTATTCTTTACAAAAGAAGTATAAGAAATGAACGTTAAATGGATTACCATGATTTTGTTAAATCTATGTAAAACCGCAAAACAGGGCCCGGGGGCGAATACAGAGCCTGCTTTGCTTCCGTTTGCCCTCCGGACCCTGTCTTCTTTTTTATAACTTGTATATGGGGTGGGAGATTGTTACTATGAAAAAGTTTCTTTTATTTAGGATATCTGCTTACTGCACTTCTGCCCAGTCTGTTACTGCGCCTGTGAAGATATCTTTTACCTGTGCGCTTGTCAGACCGCTTACTGCGTTTTCATGGTTTACTACCACTGCAATACCATCCATTGCGATGACTGTAGGTGTCAGGCCAGCTTCCAGTTCGCTGTCTTTCAGTTCTCTGGATGCCATACCGATGTCGCACATACCTTCCATTGTGGAAGTCATACCTGTTGTAGAGTCAGACTGCTGTACTTCGATGGAAGCGTTTGTGTTGATGGCCAGGTAAGCTTCTTTCAGCTTTTCCATAACGGGTGTTACGGAAGAGGAGCCTGCTACGATGATCTTACCTTCTGCCATTGTGCTTTCGAATGCACCGTTGTTGCCCTGGCTGATGTAGCCATTTTCTTCTACCACTGCCTGGCCTTCTTCACTCAGGATAAAGTTGATGAAATCCTGTGTTACTTCGCTTACTTCTGCGCCTGTTGCGATGTTGAAGGGTCTTGCTACGGAGTATGTACCGTTTTTGATGTTATCTACTGTTGCTTCTACGCCATCAATGGACAGAACCTTTACGGAATCATCCAGGGAGCCCAGGGAAACATAACCGATGGCATTTGTGTTGCCTGCAACCGTTGTCATCATAACAGCTGTGCTGTTTGTGATTTCAGCCATATCTGTTGTCATGTCGATCTTTTCGCCTGCGTCGTTCTTTTCTTCAATGCCGAACAGTTCGATGAAAGCGCCTCTTGTGCCGGAGCCATCTTCACGGGATACTACTGTGATGGCGCCGCCTGCTGCTGTGTCTTCTTCTGCTGCAGGTTCGCTGCCGCCGCAGCCTGTCAGTGCGCCTGCCAGCATTGCCATTGTCAAGCCGAATGTCAAAAATTTCTTCATGTTCATTACTCTCCTTTTTTACTACTCTTGTTTCCTTTTTTACATTTCCTTTGTTTTTTGCTTACAAGGAAAGTATATGCGCCGAAAGTTAAATGAAAAATCATACTTCTGTTAAATTTGCGAAAAGTTTCCCATTACTTTTTTTAATGGGTACGTTCATTGATTTGCAATTTGCCCATGATTGACTTTTTTATATAGAGGTGATAGCATTAGTTTGGTTTTATATAGTTATCGTACATATTATAATGAGGTTTTTACATATGCGTATCAAAAATAAAGTACTGATGGGGTCTGTTTTCTGCATTGCTGCGGCCTGCTTCTGGGGGCTTTCCGGCGCAACGGGCCAATATCTTTTTCGCAATACGGGCATGACGCCGGAATGGCTGGTGGCCACCCGCATGCTCATCAGCGGCATTTTCCTGCTGACGGTATATCAGGTGAAGCATGGCGGCATCTTCGAGATCTGGCTCCATAAACAGGATCGCATCGATATCCTGCTGTTCAGCCTGGTGGGCCTTCTGTTCACCCAGTATGGCTATTTCGCCTCCATCAACTACTGCAACCCGGCAACTGCTACCATTTTGCAGTATCTTGCCCCTGTCATGATCGTTGTTTATCTGAGCATCCGTTATCGCAGGATGCCTACAAAAATAGAAGCCATCGCCGTGGCAGGCGCACTGATTGGCACCTTCCTTCTGGCAACCCATGGCAACATCCACAGTCTGAGCATTTCTCCCCTGGCGCTGTTCTGGGGGCTGCTGAGCGGTGTTGCCCTGGCCTTTTACACGGTATACCCCGTGCGCTTGCTGACCAGATATAACACCATGCTCCTGATCGGCTGGGCCATGCTCCTTGGCAGCATCGCCATGAATTTTGTCCACCCCGTGTGGGAATGTCAGGGCAACTGGGACGTTCCCTCCTATCTTTGTCTGGCATTTACCATCATTTTCGGCACCATGCTGGCCTATCTGATTTATCTGGACGGCATCCGCTATATCGGCCCAACCAAAAGCAGTCTCTACGCCGCCACAGAGCCCTTGGCCTCCACCATCGTTTCTGTCATCTGGCTGAAAACAAAGCTTGAGCTGGTGGATTATATCGGCTTTATCTTTATCGTCGGCACCGTGCTGATGCTTTCCCTGGTTCCCGCGAAAAAAGAACAGAAAAAAGAAAGCCCTCAAAACTGAGGGCTTATTTTTTTACATACAATAAAAAACTCCAAGTATACACTTGGAGTTTTTATGTATCATTGATTATTTTTTCCAGTCGGCGTTGGGAACAAGTCCCTCTGCCCTCGAAACACTTCGAATTTCGTTAATTAAAATTTCTTTCTTGTCAGGAAATCAGGAATTTTGATTTCGGATTCATAATCATAGTCCAAATCTGCAAATCTTCTTGCAGCGGGGCGTGCTTCATCCAGCACCTTTTCTTCCACGGGTGCTTCTTCTTTGGGTGCCACTCTTTCTTCTGCTCTTGCAGCGGGTTCAGCTACAGCTCTTCTGGGCACTTCTGTATGGGATGCAGGCGCATCGTCTTCCAGACCTGTTGCGATAACTGTAACAACAACTTCGTCTTCCAGTTCTTCGTTCAGGGTTGTACCGAAGATGATTTCTGCTTCGGGATCGATTGCTTCTCTGATCAGTTCTGCTGCTTCTTCTGTTTCCATCAGGCCCAGGTTCATATCACCACTGAAGTTGATCAGGATATGTTTTGCACCTTCGATGGTTGTTTCCAGCAGAGGGCTCTGGATCGCCATTTTTGCAGCGATCTCTGCTTTATTTTCACCGCTGGCACGGCCAATGCCCATGTGAGCAATGCCTCTGTTTGCCATAATTGTGCGCACGTCAGCAAAGTCCAGATTGATCACGCCGGGTTTGGAGATCAGGTCTGCAATGCCCTGTACGCCCTGCAGCAGGATTTCATCTGCTTTACGGAAGGCTTCTGTCAGAGTTGTTTTCTTATCGATGATGGACAGCAGTCTCTGGTTAGGGATGATAACCAGTGTATCCACGTTCTTTTTCAGTTCAGCAATACCTTTTTCTGCATTGCCCATTCTCTTTTTGCCTTCGAAATTGAAGGGTTTTGTCACAACGCCCACTGTCAGGATGCCCAGTTCCTTGGAAATTGCAGCAATGCGGGGAGCTGCGCCTGTGCCTGTGCCGCCGCCCATACCAGCTGTGATGAATACCATATCGGAGCCACGCAGCGCCTGGGCGATGTCGTCCTGTGTTTCATCAACGGAGCGCTGACCGATCTCAGGGTTGCCGCCTGCGCCAAGGCCCTTTGTCAGCTTTTCGCCGATCTGGATCTTTGTTGCAGATTTAGATTTTGCCAGTGCCTGACCGTCTGTATTGATGGAAATGAAATCCACGCCGTCCAGACCGTCTTCGATCATTCTATCTACAGCGTTATTGCCGCCGCCGCCAACGCCGATTACCTTAATCTGTGCCATATTGCTCATAGGGATATCGAATTCAAGCATTATATATTCTCCTCCTAAAAAGTTATCTACAAAATTAATCAACCTATATTATACATGAAAAAAAGCACGATTTCCATAGGAAATTGCAAGTTTTCATAACAAATTTTCTTAAAATTTCATTCAGAATCTATCATAATCTCTTTTTTCTCTTTATTCAAGAGGAAAATGCGGATGCGGCTGAAATTATTGAACATGCGGGAGCCATAGACCACCACTGCCGCCAGGGAAAGATCGATGGAAAGCTGATTACCCAGCCAGATGAGGGCCATGGCGAAAATGCCGTTAAAAAACAAGCCCGTGGAAAAGATCTTCCCTTGGAATTTTCCCTGCAGATTGGCATAGACACCGCCGATAACAGAATCCAGGCAAGCCAGGATGCCCATGGCAACATAGGCTGAATAGCCCGCAGGGAACACCATGCCGCTGACGATGCCCACCACAACGCCAATGGCAAGGCCGATAATGGGTATCAACATAGTCATTCCTCCTCTTCCATATCTTTATACAGGGCCGTCTGGGTATAGGCGGGGACTGTCACAACAGACTGTTGGCTGACGCTGATCTCGATGCCCCAGGGGGAGAGGTTGTCCACCACGCCGCCGGGGAAATGCAATGCAGAATCCAGCACAGCGGGGTCGCCCACGGCTTTTATTTCGAAGGGAGCCGCCACACGGACACCATTGACCATGACGATGGAGCCTGCGCAGGTGATGGCGCTTTTGCCCACCATGCGCTGCCCATTGATAGAAACGGCCTCCGCCCCTGCGCCGTTCAGTTCATTGACCACGGCAAGCAGGTCTTCCGCATGGACGAGATAGGCATTTCGGTCGCCGCCCAGGTTGGTGCTGCTGTCATTCATGGTGACGATAACGCCCTCTCCGCTGATGCTGGTCAGCCCTGCAAAAGCCCACAACTCTTCCATATCCGCGCCGCCATAGGTGCCCTCTTCATACTCCTTCAATGTTTTTTCCAGTTTCTCATTCTGCTTCTGCAGGGCGTCCCGTTCCTGCTGAGCCTGATTCAGGGCCAGAGTCACTTCGGAAAGTCGCTGATTGTCCGTAGAAAGACGCTGCTGCTTTACCGTATTATACTGCACGCCGATGATGACCCCCAGCAGGACGCAGGTGGCCGTCAGGGCGATGGAATACTGATGCTTTGTCATCTTTTCGCCTTCTTTACATTAAATATTGGAAAACCACGTTGGCCTTGGGGTCGTCCAATGCGCTCAGATCTAAAATGCCGCGGTCTTCCTTGGGGATGGTCTTCATGATCTCCGCCATATATTTGATCTTCATATCGCCGTTTTCCATATTGCCCAGGTGGATCTGCACCTGATTCACATAGGCATAGATATCCTCAGGGTTGGAAACATCGATCTCCACCACCAGATCCAGCACTTCATATTTTTCCATCATCTGGGAGATCTGGAGCACCACATTCAGGGCTTCGGAGTTGTCCACAGGGATGACCTCCCCTTCCGTGAAACTGCTGAACTGCAGTCCCTTTACCAGGGGCAAGGCTTCCTGATAGGCTTCCTGCACCTCCAGCACGCGGCCTTCCTCATCTATGTAAAGGTAGGAGCCCATATAGGGCACATACCCTCTTACCTTTCTTTCCTGCACAGAAATGACCATGGTATCAGGCAGCTTGGCGGAAAGCTTTGCGTCAGCGATATAGGGGCTTTCCTCCAGTATCTTTTCCGCCTTGCTCTTGCCGAAGAGGAAAAGATGATCCCCCGCAGAAAGACCGATCATTTCGCTCAGCTCCGATGTGGTAAAATGACTTGCCCCCTCCGCCTTGATCTCCTTCACGGAAAAAATGGGAGAAAACAAGAGGCACGCGATGACAACCACCAGCAGCACCCCGCCGATGACAAGCTTCTGATCAATGCCTTTCTTTTTTACAGGCGCTTTCTGGTAATATTCCAGTTCCTCCATCAGGTCGATGTCGATCATTTCCTGTTTCTTTTTCGTTTGTTTCTTCTTTTTCCCAAACATAGTTTTTCCTTTCCAGCTCGATGCTCTGTGTCAGCCTGATATCGCCGCCTAAAAAAGAAAAGGCATCCTCAAGCTTTTCATAGCCCCGCTCCACGTATGCCGAGCCATGGACACGGCTTTCCCCTTCCGCCGCCAGGGCCGCCACGATGAGGGCCGCGCCACAGCGCAGATCTTTAGCGAAGACCTCTGCCCCATGGAGCTTCTCCACGCCAAAAACCGAAGCATTTCGCCCAGAAACGCGGATATCCGCCCCCATGCGACAAAGTTCTTTTCCCCGAGAATAGCGGGCTTCGAACACTGTTTCACTAATCATACAATTTCCTTTTGCCAATGTCAATAAACTCATCATCAAAGGCTGCATATCCGTAGGAAAGGCAGGAAAAGGGCCTGTGACAATGGTGAAATCCGACAATAATCGCTTTGGCGGGCGCATCCATAGGATGTCACTGTCCTCCCAGAGAAAACGACAGCCCGTGTGACGCAGGGCTTCCAAGGTAGCCCCCATCTGTTCCCGCTCCAGCCCCTTCAAGAGCAGTTCTCCCCCCGTCATAGCGGCGGCGCAGAGGAAGGTGCCCCCCTCGATGCGGTCGGCAGGAATGGAATAATAGGCGCCGTGAAGCTTTTTCACCCCTTCCACCATGATGCTGCCCGTGCCTTCCCCGTAAATTTCTGCTCCGCAGGCCCGCAGGAAACGCACAAGCGCCACGATCTCCGGCTCCCTTGCCGCGTTGTAAATGACAGTGACGCCTTCCGCCTTTGCTGCCAGCAGCAGGATATTTTCTGTGGCACCCACGCTGGGGAAATCCAGATAGATATGATAGCCCAGAATATGGTCTGCTTTGCAATTCAGCACGCAGTCCTCCTCTTCGATTTTTATGCCCATTTTTTTGAAGGCGGAAAGATGCAGGTCAATGGGACGCTTGCCAATGGCACAGCCCCCAGGATAGGCCAGCTTTGCCCGTTTCTCCCGTCCCAGCAGCGCCCCCAGAAAAAGGATGGAGGAGCGCATCTTCCGCACGGTCTCGTTGCCAATTTCTGTCCCAGTCAGCCGGCGGCTGTCGATGGCGACGGTCCGTGTTTCTTCTGAAAGAGAAATCTTGCAGCCCAGTTCCCGCAGGATATCCAGAGTCTGCAGCACATCGCGGATGAGAGGGATATTTTCCAGCACCACCTCATCCTCTGCCAACAGGCACGCCGCCAGAATGGGTAGGGCTGCGTTCTTGCTGCCCCGCACGGCAAATTCGCCCTCTATCTTCCTCCCGCCCCGCACCAGAAATGTCCCCATGCTTTCCCCTCCAAAATTAAAATCTTACACTCATCTTATCAGGAGACAAATTCTTTTGTGTCTGTCTTTCTTATTTACAAAAAGGATAGATACAGGTATATTTTTATAAAGAAACTCTCATCAAAAGGAGGTTAAATTTGATATGGAATTAAAAAGAAATATTCTTGATATTAAAGGATTAAAGGTCGGCCAGGCGGAAAATGCAGAAGCGAAAACAGGCGTGACTGTTGTCCTGGCAGAAAACAGTGCAGTCTGCGGCGTGGATGTCCGCGGCGCTGCTCCCGGCACAAGAGAAACCGATTTGCTCGACCCTGTCAATGCCATGGAAAAGGTGCAGGCGGTCGTTCTTTCCGGCGGTTCTGCTTTTGGTCTGGAAGCTGCCAGCGGTGTGATGGACTGGCTGGAAGAAAAAGGCCTTGGCTTTGATGTTGGTGTGACGAAAGTGCCTATCGTCCCCTCCGCCGTTCTTTTCGACCTGGGCTATGGCGATGCCTTCACCCGCCCCGATAAGGCCATGGGAAGACAGGCATGCGAAAACGCCTCCGATTCCGTCCTGCTGGAAGGCAACCACGGCGCTGGCTGCGGCGCAACAGTCGGCAAATTGAGGGGGATGGATTTCTGCACCAACAGCGGCATCGGCAGCTGGTGCGAGGCAACGGAAAACGGAATCAAGGTGGCTGCTTTGATTGCAGTAAACGCTTTCGGCGACGTTTACGAGGATGGGAAAATCATCGCAGGCACCAAGGACGACGACAGCAACTTTATTTCCACAGAAGAAGGCGTCATCCAAATGGCCTCTTCCCTTTCCTTCAGCGGCAAAAATACAACCATTGGCATCATTGCTACAAACGTAAAGCTGACAAAGGCCCAGGCGAAAAAGGTGGCAGGTATGGCTCACGATGGTCTGGCAAGATGCATCCGCCCCATCCATACCACCATGGACGGCGATACCCTCTTCTGCCTTTCCACAGAGGAAATGGAACTTCCAACGGCCCCCGTAGATGTAGTCGGCATCCTTGCGGCAAAAGCGACAGAAATGGCAGTGCTGAGAGCTGTAAAGGCAGCAAACTAAGGCAAACGAAGAGCTGGCGAACCCCCCAAAACCCGAAAACCCTAATTCAGAAAAATTTATCAAGATATAGCTCTTTATAAATAACACTTATATTGCCACGTTAGAATTTTTATCCAAAAACAGGCAAAAAATGCAATTTTCTATTTTCCTAGGGAAATGATTATGATAAAATAAATCCAGCTAGAAACACGTAACCAACATTTTTATCAATAAAAACGGGAGGTACATATGAAACAGGACATGATTTTGATTCTGGATCTGGGCAGCGAAGAAAACCCTAAGATTGCCCGCGAGATTCGTGCACTGGGTGTTTACACAGAGATCCACCCCCACGATATTACTGCTGAAGAACTGGCAGCTCTGCCCGGCGTAAAAGGCATCATCTTGAACGGCGGCCCCAATCGCGTTGTGGATGGCGTTGAAATCGACGCAAGTGAAGCTGTTTACGGCGCAGGTTTCCCCATTCTGAAAGCAGACCACAAAGGCGGCAACGCTTTCCCCGCAGATGATGCAGAAAGAGAAGCTGTTCTGAAAAATTTCGTATTTGATACATGTAAAGCAGAAGCAAACTGGAACATGGAAAACTTCATCGCCGACCAGATCGAACTGATCAAGCGTCAGGTAGGCGACAAAAAAGTTCTGCTGGCTCTTTCCGGCGGCGTTGACTCCTCCGTTGTTGCAGCTCTGCTGATTCGTGCCATTGGCAAACAGCTGACATGCGTTCATGTAAACCACGGCCTGCTGCGCAAAGGCGAACCTGAACAGGTTGTAAAAGTATTCCGTGATGAAATGGATGCAAACCTGGTTTATGTTGATGCAGTTGATCGTTTCCTGGACAAACTGGCTGGCGTTGCTGACCCCGAACAGAAACGTAAGATCATCGGCGCTGAATTTATTCGTGTATTTGAAGAAGAAGCAAGAAAACTGGAAGGCATCGAATTCCTGGGTCAGGGTACAATTTACCCCGATATCATCGAATCCGGCACAAAGACAGTAAAGGTTATCAAATCTCACCACAACGTTGGCGGTCTGCCTGAAGACCTGAACTTCGCATTGGTAGAACCCCTGAAAATGCTGTTCAAAGACGAAGTTCGTGCATGTGGTAAAGCTCTGGGCCTGCCCGATTCCATGGTATATAGACAGCCCTTCCCCGGCCCCGGTCTGGGCGTGCGTTGTCTGGGTGCCATCACAAGAGACAGACTGGAAGCGGTTCGCGAATCCGACGCTATCCTGCGTGAAGAATTTGCGAAAAACGGTCTGGAAGGCAAGGTATGGCAGTACTTCACAGCTATCCCCGATCTGAAATCCGTTGGCGTGAAGGATAACAAACGTGCCGATGAATGGTGCGTCATCATCCGTGCCGTAAATACGATCGATGCTATGACAGCAACGGTAGAAAACGTTCCCTTTGAACTGCTGCAGCACATCACAGCTCGTATCACAAGCGAAGTGGCTGGCGTAAACCGCGTGCTGTTCGACCTGACTCCCAAGCCCACAGGTACAATTGAATGGGAATAATTTAAGACAACCAAAGGACGGCTTTGCCGTCCTTTTTCTTTTTTGTCACGAAAATCTCCATACTTATATAAAAAAGGCTCCCATTCGGGAGCCCTTTATATTTAAGAAAGGTAGGTAATTTCATTCAAATCTATGATTTTGGTGTTACTGATTGCCGTTCAGTGTTGCTGTTCTGTTCACAGAATCCCATGTGATATCTGTCACGCCCAGGGCTGTTGCCAGGTCTCTCATGGGCAGGAATGTTCTGCCGTCTGTGATTTCCACTGCGGAAGAAGCAGGGATAGCGGAACCGTTCACGTAGATCACCTTCTGGCCCAGTGTCATTGTGATGATTCTCTGACCGTGCATGATCGTTACAGTTCTGCTAGGCTGATCCCACAGCACTGCATTGTTATCGATACCCAGGGCCTTCGCCACTGCTCTTACAGGTAGCATGGTGTAGCCGTCATTGTTGATGTATGCGGGCACATCCAGTTCAATGCGTGTATCGCCGGAAAGGATGTAGCTTTCGCCTACAGGAACCACTACTTTTGTTGTAAAGCCTTCTGTATCTTTACCGGGTGTAATGATATTGATGAAGCCTTCTTTCGCAACCTCTTCGTAATCCGCTACATCGCCTACATAGTAGTCGCCGCTTTCCTTACCGCCAAACAGTACTGTATCCAGATAGCCTGTGCCGGAACCCATACCGCTGAATGTTGCCATATCGGAACCCTGTTCCATGGATGTTGTCAGCAGCAAATCATAGAAGCCGTTAGGAATATCTCTGGACAGGTACAGTTCCATATCAGAAATCGTTACCACTGCCGCTTCGTCCTCGGATGCTTCTTTTACCTGGAATGCCAGTGTACCATTATTTTTTGTTGTGGAATCGTTCAGTTTCATTTCAGATTCCTCATTTACTGCAAATGTTGCGTCCTTTTCGAACTGCATCACATCGCCTTTTTCAATATTCAGCGCGAATACAGCTTCTTTTTCTTCCCACAGGCCAGCTTCCGCTTCTGTTACTGTGATGGATGTGGGAACCTTTGTATAACGATAGTCGATTTTCAGGTCGTTCTGTTCTGCTTTTACTTCGTAGGGCTTCGCAAATTCCGCGATAGTCACTGTCTGTTCGTCCATATCATCGCCTGTCAATGTCAGGTCAACTTCACCTTCAAAAGTGGGGTCAGCCACCAGAGCCAGTGTGAATGTCAGCTTCGCGGGGTCGTTCTGGTCGCTTACGTCATCGAAAGTTCTTCTCTTGAATTCAAATTCCAGATAATCGCCGTCCTGATATGCTTTCAGGAATTTTGCTTCCACATCATCAGCAGATGCTTCCTTGCCGCCAATGTACAGACCTTCTACTTCTGTTACTTCTACGCCGCTTACACCGCTTTCATTTGCTTCCGCAACATAAACGCCTTCGGGCAGTTTGAAGGAGAACGCTTTCTTCATGTTCCATGCGCCGGGGAAGGATTCTTCCACTGTTACTTCCAGAGACAGGTGGTCGGAATCATCTGTCAGGCCATAGTTGTCTACGCCTGTGCCGCTGTAGATCAGGGGCAGGTCCTCATCCTCGTCTACGGACATTTCTACAAAATAATCTACTACTTCCATAACCTCTACAGATGTGGAATCGTAATTTTTCGCAGATACCTTGATGGAAGCAATGTCGCCTACCTTGGCTGTTGTAGCTTCGATTTCGATGCCCTTCAGTGTGATTTCTTCCATCTTTTCGTCTACAGTTACTGTCAGCTCGTTGTCGCCTTTTCTTTCGATGCTGTAGCCGGTGCCGCTCAGGTCATCAGCGCTGCCTGTGAATTCAAAGCCTTTGGACAGCTTCAGTGTCAGTTCGTTAGGCAGATAGCCTACCGCTGCTTCGATAGTCAGACCCTTAGAAGAAATTTCTGCAATTTCCTCTAAGGCTACTGTTTCCATCTTTTTGATGCTTGCCTTCAGGCCTTTGCTCATAACAGATACATATGTCAGGTCATCCACGCTTACCATTTCGGAATCCACGGAAACTGTAGCTGTTCTGCCCTCCGCAGTCTTATCCATAACGGAATACAGGTCGATCACAATGACGTCATCCTTTTCGAAGTTGCCGTTGAAGGTAAATGTCACTTCATCTTCCTCCACATCACTTTCATCCACGGAAACGGTCAGTCTCTCCTTCTTGCTTTCACCGCCGGAGATGACCCATGTATTGTCGTCATCCATAACGTGGATCAGGTCTGTCATATCCTGACCTTCCATAAATTTTGCATTATCCAGAGAGACGGTCATTTCCAGCTCCTCAGGCTGTACCCCCGTGCCTATGTGTTTATAGGTCGTCTCCTGCACCTTGATCTGCAGTTCAGGCATGCTGCCCAGAACCTCATTGATGATTTTGTTGTTGGCTTCGACAGCGGCTTTGGTTACCTCCATCGCGCCGATGATCTTTGCTGTTGCAGTAACGTTGTTCTTTGCGAATGCCGTCACGGGCATCGCGGAAACGGCCATTACCCCAGCCAGTACCAAAGAAAGTACTCTTTTCATGGTCATTCCTCCTTGTTTGTTCATCTCTTTTCTTCTTGTCGTTGCATCCAGCTGTTTGCAAGGCTATATTAACATCTACTTAATACTTTTAGCAATACTTTTTCATATTTTGTAATATTTTCGTAATTTTTTAGAAATAATTACGTAAATTTTACAGTTTCATAAGAATCTTGAAATAAAGGGAACAAAAGAGGAATTTTTCCGTAAAAGAGCATGAAAAAAGAGCCCTCATGGGCTCCTTTCCAGTTCCGAAAGCTCCGATTCGTATGGCTCCGCCATACTCATCTCGTTGCTCCGCAACCTTTCCGCAAAATAAAAAACCGAGCATTCCTGCAAGCAGGCACTCGGTTTTTTATTTTTGCGCAGCTTCCTCCGCTTAATCGAAGAAGAAATTTCTCGTATAATAATCCGACGTCATCGCCAGCTGGGCATCAAATGCCTCATACCCCATCTCCTCCACCAGCGTGGGTTTTTCAGAGAAAAGGTTCGTTCCCAGACCCAATCTGTCGCCCTCGATGGTGCAGCCCATGGCCGCCAGGGTAGTCGGGAACATATCCGCTGCCACGAACTGTCGGTTCTTATTGTTTGCCGTATCGACGGCGCTGTTCATAAAGCAGTTATACACCGTTCTGGTGTAATCCTCCGGCACAGCTCTGGAAATATAGTTTTCATCCATAGTCACGTGGTCTCCGGCGATGATAACGGTGGTATTTTCATAGAAATCCTGCTGTTTCAGCCATTCGATGAAATCGTACACCTGCTTGCTGGAGCAGCTCATGACGTTTTCATACTGTTCGCCCCAAAGGCCCACGCATTTTTCGCAGACATAGCCATTGGGTCTGTGGGTATCCACCGTCAGCAGGGTAAAGGCGAAGGGTTCTTCCTGCGCCGCAATGCGAGGCAGTTCCTGCTTGGCAAAATCGAAGAGGTGGAAATCCTCCATCCCCCAGAAAACATAGTACCCCGGGGGCACAATGCCCACTTCTCTGGCATCGAAAATGTCCAGCACCTCATCCAATCCATGCTGGGTATAATAGGGGGCACGTCCACCAAAATTGGCGTCGGAGCCCACCATCAAAGCCTGATAATAGCCGTTTTCATCCAATATATCAGACAGAACCGTCGCCCCCGGCAGGAAGGAATCCTGTCCATATTCATTTCTATCCACACCAATAGGCACTTTCAAAGGGATACCAGAAGTTTGGGAAACCATGGCACCAATGGTCCAGCTGGCCCCTGTCATGTTGTAAAAGCCGCCAATACCATCGGTGTGGGAAAAGTTGATATTCTCCCCCTCCTCCGCCAGAGCCGTCAGCTCAGGGATGGGATTATGGTCCAAAGCACCGCCATTTTCCTGGGACATAAAGCTGTTTTCCATAGATTCCAGATAAATATAAATCAGGTTGCGCTTTTCTTCGGGGAAGGTGATATCAGCTTTGGCAGGATCGATATATTCATCCTGATAGATGGTGGACTGCTGGCTCACATAGCTGATATAGGCGGGCAGATCTACGGTCACTGCTGCATTTACCAGCAGACATACGCTCAAAACCACGGAAACAACCACGGAAGCCCTGTTAGAAAATGGATACAGTCCCCCTTTAATCTTTGCAAAGAGTTCCTCCAGAAAGCTGAAACGATTCCAGATCACCAGAACCGCCACCAGCAGGCACACCGCCGTGGGCAATGCCGCCGTTTTCATATAGTTGGCGATGACCTGGGGGTCTGTACCGCCCATCTCGGAAAAAAGCGTATAGAGAACAGAATCGAAGCCCGTATCCCCGAATTCGCGGATATACCATTTTGCCGAAAAGAAGCCCAGAAATCCCAGAAAAACAAGGATGGTGCAGAGGACGGCCGCCAGGATGCTCTTATGTATTTTTTTCTTGTTATTTTCTTCCATTGTTTGCTCCTTAAAAGCCTGTTACCGAGGCTCTCTTCCTTCCTCAAACACCCTGATCATTTCTCTCGTCAGGCTGATGCCATCATCATGGGCGGGCAGGTCATTTCTGGGGTAAAATTCTGCCATAGCCAGTTCGTCCTTGTCCAGAGTGATGGTATCGTCTCCGTCCACGTCGCAGTAATAGCCTAGCAGAAGACCGCCTGTCACGCCCCAGGGCTGGGTCTTATAATATCGGATATTTTTTACCTTCAGGCCCACTTCCTCCATGACCTCGCGGGCTACGGTCTCTTCCACTGTTTCGCCGATCTCCGTGAAGCCAGCGATCATGCCGTAGCGGGTGTAGTTTCGGTTGGCGTATTTGCTCAGGAGGAGTTTGTCCCCATTGGTCACCCCAACAATAACAGAAGGCGCGATCTTAGGGAAAATCATATTATTACATTCAGGGCAGCGCATCATGCGTTCTTTCGCATCGTGGTGGGTTTTGCTGCCGCAGCGTCCGCAAAAGCGATTGCTTCTGTACCAGTCAAAGAGATGCCACGCCGTCATGATGCCATAAGCAATATTTTTGGAAATGACCTGGCGCAGGGTCATGGTGCTTTCGTAGGCATAGGAAGGGTCAGCGGGCTCCCCTGCTTCCCCCCACCAGATGAAATAATTCACATCCTGCATGCGGAAGACATACTGGGTCTTGTTTTCATTCCAGCTTTCCCAGTTATTGACCGCCGCCCAGGCCAGAACTTCTTTGTAGGCAGGCAGGCGCAGCTCGTTCGCTTCGTTTCTATGGATGAGCGCCATATTTCCTTTGAAGCAGACCACGATATCCTCCTCAGAAGGGTATACGTTGCGGAATTCATTTTCCAGTCTGCCATATTCCAAATCCTGTAACATATCTTTACTACCTTTCTTACTTCTTTTCTTTTGTCCGCTGGATGGTGTAATCTTTGAATTTTTCCACCGCAGGGGGCAGATATCTATTCAGCACATAGGCCAGATAAACCATACGGCGGGAATAGGGCGTATCCAATTCCAGCTTCGTCACGTTGTAATTATCCAGCGTGGCGCCGTCCGTTACGATGGCAATGCCCTGATTTGCCGCCACCAGCCCTGCCATGGAATTGACGTCCTCAAACTGGCAGAGGATATTGGGCATGATCTGAGCCTTGGTGAACATATCATCGATGATACGGCGCATGCCGCTTTCCTTCGTATAGGAGATCAGGGGATAGGGGCAGATATCCTGAATGGTGACCTTTTTCTTATTTTCCAAGGGGTGCCCCTGGGGTACGATCACCACAAGGCTCTGCTCATAGACAGGAATAAATTCCACATCCGTCTCCTCCTCCACCTTGGAGCAGAAGATCAGGTCATATTTTTCCCGTTTCAGATTATAGAGCAATGTTTTCGTATTGCCCTCATAGCAGGAGAAGGAGATGTTTTTATTCTGGGGATCATCCAGAAAACCTGCGATCAGCCCGGGCACAAAATTGGTGCCGACGGAGGTCATATAAGCCAAGCCCACATGGCCGCCCCCTTCAGAAACGAGACGCTCGATCTGGTTTTTGCCCAGTTCCAGCTGGGTCAGGGCATTTTCCACGTAGAACATATAGATGCGGCCATATTTGGTCAGCACAACGTTTCTGCCCTGTTTTTCGAAGAGATTCGCCCCCAGTTCCTTTTCCATGGAAGAGATGGAATGGCTCAGGGTGGGCTGGGAAATATTCAGTTTTTCCGCCGCTTTGGTGTAATGCTCCAGTTCTGCCAGTGTTTTAAAATAATACAGCTGGTTCAAATTCATATTTGTCCCTCCTACTCCCGTGCAAAAGCGCACAAGAAAACAGCTTATCAGAAAACTGATGGCTGTCATTAAAATAATTGATACACTTGCTTCGAGTATAGCAAAACATATAGAAAAAATCTATGGTTCTTTTGACGAAAAAGACCCCAGTTTCTTGTTTCTTCTGCCAAAAGAAAGGCGGCCTGTTCAGCCGCCAAATCATTATTTCAGGAATCTTTCTATAAAATCATTTTCACTCAAAATAGGGATGCCCAGTTCCGCCGCCTTCTTATTCTTGCTGGATACAGAATGGATGTCGTTGTTGATGAGGAAATTGGTCTTCTTCGTCACACTTCCCGTCACCTTGCCGCCGCCCTTCTCGATGAGAGCCTGCAGTTCCTTTCGGTTGGCAAAATGCTCCAGGTCTCCTGTCACAACGAAGGTCAGCCCATTGAGCGGGCTTTCTTCCCCTTCTGCCGCCTGCTCTGGAAGAAGGATACTCAGGTATTGCAATGCATCTTCCAGTAATTTCAGATGCTCTTCTTCCTTAAAATATGCACAAATGCTGTGGGCAATGATGCCGCCGAAACCTTCCACCTGCACCAGTTCTTCCTCCGTAGCCTGCTTGATTTTCTCCAGGTCGAACTCAAAATTGGCACAAAGGAGCTTCGCGTTTCTCAGGCCCACATGGTTGATGCCCAAAGCGTAGATAAAATTGGGTAATTCCACATTTTTAGCCTTTTCGATGGATGCGATGAGGTTGTTGTAAGATTTTTCCCCGAAGCCATCCATCTGCGTGATTTCTTCCTTATGCTGCTCCAGTCGGAAAATATCGGGATAGTTTGCCACGAAGCCCTTTTCCAGGAATTTTTTCAGGGTTTCCTCAGAAAGCCCCTCCATATTCATGGCATCACGGGAAACAAAATGGCTCAATGCCTGTATCCGCTGGGCAGAACAGTTGGGATTGGTGCAGTAAAGGGCTTCGCCATCCCTCAATTTTCGCACCTCCGTTTCCCCGCCGCAAACGAAGCAGTTCTTGGGAATTTCCGCCGTGCTGACTTCCCCCGTCAGGTTTTCTGCGATCTGGGGAATGATCATGTTGGCTTTATAAACCTTGATTTTATCGCCGATAGACAGCTTCAGTTCCTTCAAAATGCTGACGTTATGGACGCTGGCGCGGCTCACGGTAGAGCCTTCCAGCTCCACAGGGTCGAAGATAGCCACGGGGTTCATCAGACCCGTTCTGGATGTGTTCCATTCGATTTCCCGCAAAGTCGTTTCCGCCATTTCGTCCGCCCATTTGAAAGCAATGGAATCCTTGGGGAATTTCGCCGTTCTGCCCAGGCTCTGGCTATAGCTGATGCTGTCGAATGTCAGCACCAGGCCATCGCTGGCAATGTCGTTTTCTTCTATCTTATTACGGAAGTTTTCCACTTCATTTGCTACTGTTTCTGCCGTCACCATGACATGTTCCACCACGTCAAAGCCCAGAGAAGCCAGCCAATCCATATTTACAGATTTGCTGTCGGAAATTTCTTCTCCTTCTGCGCTCACCAGAGTAAAGGCGATGAATTTCACATTTCGCTTGGCTGCAATTTCGCTGTTCAGCTGTCGCACCGTGCCACTGCAAAGGTTTCTGGGGTTTTTATATTGCTCGTCCTCCCCCAGTTCCTCATTGATGCGATAAAATGCGCTGTAGGGGATGACACCTTCGCCGCGAAGCACCAGTTCCCCCTTGAAAGGGATGGAAACAGGGAGGTTGCTGAACACCTTGGCATTGTGGGTAATATCCTCGCCAACCTCGCCGTTGCCGCGGGTAATAGCCTGTTCCAGTGTGCCGTTCTTATATTTCAGAACGATGGTCAGGCCATCCAGTTTCCAGCTCAAAATACCTTTTTTATCCGCCAAAAAGCTCGCCAGCTTCGCCGTTTCCTTCGTTTTGTCTAAGGAAAGGATGGGGCTTTCATGGCGCACCTTCGTCAGATTGCTCAGGACGGTGTAGCCCACCTTCTGGGTGGGGCTGTTGGCCAAAATCATGCCTGTTTTTTCTTCCAGAGCGACCAGTTCATCGTAGAGAGCGTCGTATTCCTGATTGGAAAGAATCTCCCTGTCCTCCTGATAATAGGCTTTCGCCGCTTCATTCAGTTTTTCAACTAAATCTTTCATTCTATTCATATCATTCACTCACTTTGATAAGTTTAGACAAACGTGCCATGAATTTCTTTGTTCCCTTGGCTCCGAAAGAGACCTCTACCTCGAAATCCGCGCCGCCGTTATTGATGGAGACTACAGTGCCGATGCCGTATTTGGGCGCGCGCACCTTATCGCCCACGCCGTAATTCAACTGGAAATCCTTGGGGGCTGGCATTTCCTTCTTTGCCCCCATGCCGAATTTTGCCGCAGGGGAAATGACGTTCTTTCTGCCCATGGTGATGGTCTTGTTCTGGGTCATGGCGTCATATTTCTTCGCCATTTCGGAAACCTGTCTGGTGGGCATATCCACCAAGTCGGCGGGGATTTCCTTCAGGAAACGGGAAGGAGGGTTATACTGGGTGATGCCGTGCTGCATGCGGCTTTTCGCATGGGTCAGGAAAAGCTCCTCCTTGGCGCGGGTAATGCCCACGTAACAAAGGCGGCGTTCCTCTTCAATTTCTTTTTCCCCGCCATACATCACTGCGCGGAAACCAGGGAACATGCCCTCTTCCATGCCGATGATGAAGACATAGGGGAATTCCAGCCCCTTGGCGCTGTGGAGCGTCATCAGAGCCACGGTTTCTTCTCCCTCCTCATAGCTGTCGATATCCGCTACCAGAGCAACTTCTTCCAAAAAACCCTCCAGATTGCCTTCGGGGTTAGCTTTGTCATATTCCGCCGCTTTATTCACGAATTCATCGATATTCTGGATGCGGTTCAGGGTTTCATCGGTGCCCTCTTCCATCAGAAGCTGTAAATAGCCTGTCCTCTTCACGATGGCATCGATGAGTTCCGCCACGTTCAGACCATCGGAATCCTCTCTCAGATGCTTAAATAACTCATAGAAATCCTTGAATTTTGCTACTCTTGTTTTCAAAGTCGTGATTTCATCCAGGCGGCTCAGCGCAGCATACAGAGGGATATTCTGTTCCTCCGCAAAAGCCGCCAGCTTATCCAGAGAGGTCTCGCCGATGCCTCTTTTGGGCACATTGATGATGCGGCGCAGAGCGATGGTATCCGCAGGGTTCGCCAGCACCTTCAGATAGGAAAGGATATCTCTGATTTCCTTTCTTTCGTAGAAACGCACGCCGCCGAAGAGGCGATAAGGGATACCCTTGCGCACCATCATATCTTCCACAGCGCGGCTCTGGGCATTGGTGCGGTAGAGGACAGCCATTTGATTTCTGGTCTTTCCCGCCTTTTCCAACTCCTGAATCTTTTCCGCCACAAAACGACATTCATCATATTCATTGTCCGCTTTATAGATATGCAGGATGGAGCCTGCGTCGTTTTCCGTCCAGAGGGTCTTGTCCTTTCTGGTCTGGTTATGATGAATCACAGCATTTGCCGCTTCCAGAATCTTTTTCGTGGACCGGTAATTCTGTTCCAGCTTGATGACTGTCGTTTCAGGGAAATCCTTTTCAAAATCCAGGATATTACGGATATTCGCCCCGCGCCAGCCATAGATGCTCTGGTCATCGTCGCCAACGACGCAGAGGTTTTTATATTTATTTGCCAGCATAGCAACCAATTCATACTGGCTTGTGTTGGTATCCTGATATTCGTCCACCATGATGTAACGGAATCTGTCCTGATATTTTTCCAGAACCTCAGGGAACTGACGGAACAGCAGGACAGTTTTATAAATCAGATCATCGAAGTCCAATGCGTTGTTTTCCTTCAGCATCTTCTGATAGGTTTCATAGACCTTCGCCACTTTCACTGCCTTCAGGTCGTTTTTATCCACAGATTTTGCGTAGTCCTCCCAGCTGGTCATTTCCTCCTTCAGATGGCTGATGATAGCCATGGCCCCCTTCACAGAAAAGCTCTTATCGGTGGTGCTCATGTTCAGGCGCTTGAAGGCCTCACGCATGATTTTTTCCTGGTCGTCGCTGTCGTAGATGGAAAACTGATTTTCATAGTCCAGATGGTGAATTTCTCTGCGCAAAATACGCACGCAGGTGGAGTGGAAGGTGCTGATCCACATATCCCTTGCGCCGTCCCCCACCAGCTTTTCCACACGTTCTCGCATTTCTCTGGCCGCCTTGTTGGTAAAGGTGATGGCAAGGATGTTCCAGGGCTTCACCCCCGTTTCCAGAAGATGGGCGATGCGCACCGTCAGGGCCCCCGTCTTACCGCTGCCCGCCCCCGCCAGGATGAGCACAGGGCCTTCCGTCTGCAAAACGGCTTTTTTCTGCATATCGTTGAGTTGTTCAAATCCAATCATGGTTTTTACTCCTGTTCTTCACTTTATAGCCTAAGAAGGGCTGATTCGGTGTTCACCAAACCAGCCCTTATAATCTCTTCCAAAATCTGTCAAAAAGATTATTCCTGTTCTTCTTTTTCTCTCTTCGCTTTCACACGGTCGATCGCCAGCTTGTAGCCATCTGTGCCATAATGCAGGCAACGGTTGACACGGCTGATGGTCGCTGTGGAAGCCCCTGTTTTTTCCGCGATCTCCACGTATGTTCTCTTTGCATCCAACATAGCCGCCACTTCCATTCTCTGGGCAATAGCCTGGATCTCGTTCACGGTGCAAAGGTCTTCAAAGAGCTGATAGCACTCGTCAATGGTCTCCATGCAGAGGATGCTCTCAAACAATTTATCGGTCAATTCAGTTTTGATCTTTTTATTCATATTGGGAACGCCACCTTCTCCTTAAAAATTCTCATTAAATATTAACATACTAAAGTGTTAAAGTAAAGGATTTTTCATGGTATTTTCACGTTCTTTTCTGTAAACAATCCGTGTTTATCTTTTGTGCTTCAGGGCCCCAAGGAATTTCGCGGGGTCATTGTTGAAAATCAATTCTTCAGGAAAATCCACCTCCGCCAAAAGGCTTTCCGCATAGGAAAAATCGCCGATGCCCGTATAAAAATGGGCGTCACTGCCCAGCACCACAGACTGTCCCGCTTCTGCACTCATCAAAAGCAATTCTTTGATATTTTCCCTGCTGCCATCCCGAAAGCCGCCGGGGATCAGGGAGGCGTTGTTGATCTCCAAAATCGTACCCGTTTCCTTCGCCTGACGGAAGACCTCCTTATAATCCACATCATAGCGGGGGTCGCCAGGGTGCCCGATGATATCCACAAAAGGATTTTCCATCACCTTCAGGAAGGCGCGGGTATTTTCCGCCCTTGTGCCGGGCTTGATGCAGGGCATGTGCAGGCTGGCGATAGCGATATCCAGACGGGCCAGGATAGCTTCGTCCATATCGATCTTCCCATCAAAATCCAGGATATTCAGTTCAATGCCCCTTAACAGGCGCACGCCGTGAAGCTCCTTCGGCAATACGTGCAGATTGGCAAAATAGGCATGGCAGGTCGTATCCTTCATGGCGGGGGCATGGTCGGTCAAAGCCAACAGCTGGAGCCCCTTTTCTGCCGCCCATCTTAAGTTTTCATCCACCGTGCTATAAGCATGTCCGCTGGCAACAGAGTGGGTGTGGGTATCCATCAATCTTTTGATCATGATGTTTTCCTTTCTGATAGAAATGACGTCATTCACTAAATCTAAGTATATCATTGTTTACGCTGAAATACAAGCAGAAGGGTATGGGAAGCGGTCACGCTTTCGCTTTCTTTCCATAGTATAGGAAAGAACAAACAAACTTTTAAGGAGGCTGTCTTATGGGAGCTTTTGAATTTGAACACAAGCCCGACCTGAGCGCAAGAAACTGCTGTTTCTGCGGCAGCAGCAACGAAAACAACGAAGACAACAACGAGCGGGAGGAAACCTGCATCATCGCCCAGAAGATCTTCGATCAGTGCCGCATCCAGAAATGCCTGAACAGCGACATCCTGGGCCCTGCACGGGCTGCAAGGGGCAGCGGCAACAGCTGCAACGACATGCTCTGCGAAGGGGATATCATCATTCCCCCCTGCAATGCCGCCGATGTCACCATCCGCGATCTGGAGCTGAAGCGCATCGAAATTTTACGAAAAAAACCTAATCCTCTGCAGAGAGGCTGCTGGGATCTGGAGCTGAAATATGTCTTTGAATATACTCTGGAATTCCGCCGTGCCGATGGCTGTTTTATTGGAACCATTGATGCCACCAACACCTACCACCTGCGGGTGACCCTCTTCGGCTCCACGGAAGCCGATGTGACCACCGTGACAGACCAGTTTGAAAAAGGCACTTCCAGCGGCGGGCCCTTCGTCATTGCAGAAGGCAAGGCTGTTGCCCTGGCGGCAGACCTGCGCTTCCCTTCCTGCAATTCCTGCAGCCCTTGCAGCTGTGGCTGTGATTCCTGCAATTCTGTCAGAAATAATGGCGACGCTGCTTTGGGCGCGCCCATCGCTGTCAATGTGACCATCGGTCTGTTTACCATCGTGAAGCTCTTCCGCACAGTGAATATCGTGGTAAATTCTCTGGGCAGCTGCGTTCCCGAACGCTGCACCTCTTCCGCTACCAACTGTGACCCCTGCGCAGGCTTTGATGATATCCGCTTCCCCATGGATCTCTTCTCCCCCACAGCGGAACCTCGCTCCTGCTGCGGCTTTGGTCCCATTTTCGGTGACCCCGACTGTGATTGCAGAGAACGGGATAGAGATAGAGACAGAAACCGTGACAGAGACAGAGACCGCGATCGGGACAAAGATAACGACCGCTGCAATTGCAGATAAACCAACACAAACCAACCCAGACCAAATCGACATGTCATTTTCCCCGGCATTCTGCCGGGGTTTTCTTTATATAAAGAAAAGCGCCCGGTTGGGCGCATATTTTCTGTCGTCATTTCAGTTTTACGGCAAAACTTTCCGTCAGTTTATGATAACAGTCCTCACAAAGGTCAAAGCAATCCTGTCTGACGTCCTGTTCGGAAAAATACCCCCATGTTTTTTCTCCATGGAAATAATCGGCACTATCCAAGGGGATCTCCCTGCCGCAGCCGTTGCAAATAACTTTACACAGAACCTTTTCTTCCTGCATGGTTACGCTGTATTCTCTCATGTTTCTTCCCCCTTTTTCCTCTCTTCTTTACAGCCAGAATCATACCATCCTTTTGTCGAAAAAGCAAAGGGGAATCAATGGTTCTTCTGGAAACAGAAGAAACGGTTGTCTTCTGTTAGAGAAATGTGGTAATATCCTCTTAGAAAGACAGAGGTGTTTCAAATATGGAAAAAATGAAAACAGCCTTGTCTCAGTGTCGGGTCTGCCCCAGAAGCTGCGGCATCGACCGCACCGCAGGCAGGCTTGGGTGGTGCCGTGCCCCCTATCTGCCGAAGGTGGCTCTCGTCAGCCGCCACGACTGGGAAGAACCCCCTATCAGCGGCACAAAGGGCAGCGGAACGGTGTTTTTCAGTCATTGTAATCTGGGTTGTGTCTTCTGCCAGAATCACGATATCAGCCAGGAAGGCTTCGGGCAGGAAATTTCTGTGGAACGTCTGGCGGAAATCTTTCTGGAACAGCAGGCGCGGGGCTTCCATAATGTCAATCTGGTATCGGCAGCGCAGTTCATCCCCCAGGCAGCAAAGGCTTTAGAAATGGCAAAGGTAAACGGCCTTCATATTCCCGTGGTCTACAATTCCAACGGCTATGAATCTTTGGAAGGACTTCGCATGCTGGAGGGGCTGGTGGATGTCTATCTTCCCGATTTCAAATACTGGAATGATGATTTGGG
Source organism: Anaerotignum sp. (assembly GCF_017483025.1). GTDB lineage: Bacteria > Bacillota > Clostridia > Lachnospirales > Anaerotignaceae > Anaerotignum_A. Next base: position 48,160 of record NZ_JAFUMA010000066.1, read on the forward strand.
CTTGGAATATTCCAAAGTCCCCCATTACAGAGAAACAGCTTCCCAAGCCATTTTAGAAATGCGCCGACAGACAAGGAAGGATGTTTTCGATTCCGAAGGTATCCTGCAAAAGGGCATCATCCTCCGCCATCTGGTATTGCCCGGGCAATATAAAGACAGTTTCAAAGTGTTGGATTGGGTACGGGAAAACCTGGGGGAAAACGCTTATGTTTCTCTTATGAGCCAGTATACTCCCATGCACAAAGCAAAGGAAATAAAGACCCTTTCCCGCAGGCTGACCACCTTTGAATATGATAAAGTCGTAGACCATTTCTTCGAAATCGGTCTGAAAAACGGATTCATGCAGAAACGTTCCTCGGCAACCAGTGAATATACGCCTTCTTTTGATTTGACAGGCGTTTTGGATGCAGAGAGTTTTATAAAAAGAGAGGAGAATCAATCATGATTAAAAAAGAAAGAGTTGTTACTGTAGAAAGCCTGAGAGACGGCAAAGGCAGCGTAGAGATCCACCACATCCTGGAAGCAAATGAACTGATGGGCCACGGCACCATGTATGCCCGTGTCATCGTACACCCCCACAGCTCCATCGGCTGGCATCAGCATGTGGGCAACACAGAACCCTACTACATCCTGAAGGGCGTTGGCACATTCGTGGATAACGATGGCACAAAAACAGACGTATATCCCGGCGATGTTTGCACCATCGAAGTTGGCCAGTGGCACTCCATGGAAAACAACACTGATGAAGATATGGAAATGATCGCGATCATCATCAACGAGGAAGCAAAATAATTTACATAAGAAAAGCGGATACAAACGTATCCGCCTTTTTTATATCATTTTATAAATTCAATTTCTTCCGCAAACACAGTCAGATAGCCCAACTTGCCGCCCTGTTTCCACAGCAGGCCGTGGTATTCATTGCCGCCTTCCACAGGGTGCACTTCCTGATACAGCCATTCTGCCCCCAGCAGGAAACCCTCCTGTTCCAGAATCTGATAATTCTTGAAGATGACCTTTTTCACATCGGAGAAACAGGGATCCATCTTGAACGCCAGTGTTTTGTCGTTCTTTTCCATGGAGAGGATCTTGCTGTCGTGGAAGGAAAATTCCTTCTGAATTTCCTCGCCAACGGCATCCTTTACGGAAGGGCAATATTCTTCATAATACTGCTTCAGCACAGCGTCCATTTCCTTTTTATTGCCTTCGCACCATGCTTTCAGCTGCTGGCGTACTTCCTTCGTCGCGATATCCAGTGCCAGCACACGCATATCCGCCACTTCCGCCTTGATTTCGATGGGCAGGCTTTCTTCCATACGCTTTACCGTATCCTCATGCAGCTGCATGAACCATACCTCCGCTGCCACCTTATCAAAGGCTTCGCCTTTTGCTTCCGCTGCTTCCTTCTGCAGCTTTACAAAGGCACGGCGGCGGCGTGTATACAGGTCTTTATAATAATCTTCGGAAAATTCCTCCGCATTTTTGGAAACCTGCATATTCAAATGCCAGCTGGAATTCTGGCATGTATCATACCATTCTTTTGTAAAATACTTCATTTCAATATTTCCCCCTTTTTCTTCATCGTATATCATACCACCCCCGTCAGAGAAATGCCATTCACCATTCTTAACAAATTCCAAACAAAAAAGGCGACTTATTTAGCCGCCTTTCCCAATCTTTTTCCTTTTTTTACTGGTTTCCCAGTTCATACACACGAATGATGGAGCAGATCTCTTTCACCATCGCCATGGAAGAAAGCACCGTGATGGCATCCTGGAATCTCTTTTCCTCTACTTCATGAGTTACCACAACGATTTCCGCCGCATCACCGATCTTCGCCTTCTGCAACAGGATGGCAATGCTTACATTATTGCTGCCGAACACACTGGCCATAGATGCAAGCGTTCCAGCCCTGTCCTCCAGTTTCATGCGGATATAGTAGCTGCTTGTAGTATCGCCGATATCCTTGATGGGCGTATCCTTATAGCAGCTGCAGCCGATGCGCCCGTTGGCACCAAAGAGCATATTTCTGGCCACATCCATGATGTCACCCACAACGGCACTGCCGGTAGGCAGGGCGCCCGCACCTCGTCCATAGAACATAGCGTCATCCACAGCGTCCCCATGAACAAAGACCGCATTGAAGGCATCGTTTACCGTTGCCAGGGGATGATCTTCAGGGATCAGCGTAGGATGTACCTTCACTTCGATGCCGCCTTCTGTATTCTTTGCGATGCCCAGCAGCTTGATGGTGCAGCCCAGTTCCTTGGCATAGCGCATATCCTTTGCTGTGATCTTTGTGATACCTTCTGTGAAAACATCATCGAAGGTAACAGGTGTATGGAAGGCAATGGAAGCCATAATTGCAAGCTTTCTGCCTGCGTCATAGCCTTCGATATCTGCCGTAGGATCCGCCTCCGCATAGCCCAGATCTGTCGCCAGCTGCAGCGCTTCACCAAAATCCATGCCTTCTTCCTTCATTTTTGTCAGGATGAAGTTTGTGGTACCATTGATGATGCCCATGATCTCTGTGATATTGTTGCCCGCCAGGCACTGTTTCAGGGGGCGGATGATGGGGATACCGCCTGCAACGGCCGCTTCAAAGAGCAGGTCGCAATGATTCTGCCCCGCAACTTCCAGCAGCTCATGCCCATGCATCGCCATCAGGTCTTTATTGGCTGTCACCACATGCTTGCCCTTCTGCAATGCCTCCTTGATATATGTACGGGCAGGCTCAATGCCGCCCATCACTTCCACCACCATATCAATGCTGTCATCATTGATGATATCTGCCCACTGGTCTGTCAGTTTTTCCGCAGGCACCGCGTCGGCATATTTCGCCTTATTGCGCACCAGCACCTTCGCCACTTCCAGCCCAGCGCCGATCTTGAAAGGCATTTCTTCCTTCTGGTTTTCAATGATTTTATATACACCGCCGCCAACTGTGCCCATGCCCAGCAGGGCGATTTTTCTTACAATCTGATCCATGTTTTATCCTCCATATATCTGTTTTTTATTTCAATAAACACAAATGTCTTTCACAAGTGATATTAAGATTTTATCATGAAAATTTCACTTGTCAATAGTTTTTGTCTTTTTTCCAAAAACATTTTTCCGCGTCAGACAAACATTTTGCGTGCAAAGGAATAATCTGCTTTCTTTTTGCCATACTCTATGCAGAAATCCTCCTGCCTCATTCACTTGTATGGCAAGATTTCGTTATTTTTCCTAAAATCATTTGACGAAACCTGTCCTTTCCTATAATATATTGAATGGTATGCATTCAAATGATATGAAAAAAATATAAAAAAGGAGAAAAAAACATGGAAACTTTTGCAAGCATCGTCAGCTCAATCAGCGGCTTTTTATACAGCTATATCCTGATCGCCCTGCTGATCGCAGCAGGACTTTACTTCACCGTTCGGACAGGCTTCGTGCAATTCCGCCTCTTCGGTGAATCCATTCGCGTCATTAAAGAACCCAGCAAGGATAAGGAAGCCATTTCCTCCTTCCAGGCTTTGATGGTATCTACAGCTTCCCGTGTCGGCACAGGCAACGTGGTCGGTGTCACAGGTGCCATCATCGCAGGCGGCCCCGGCGCCGTTTTCTGGATGTGGCTCATCGCCATCATCGGCAGTGCTTCCGCCTTCGTGGAATCCACGCTGGCGCAGATTTATAAGAAAAAAGGCAACAATGGCTCCTACGGCGGCCCCGCTTACTACATCAAGCAGGCCATCGGCTCCCCCGCTCTGGGCGGTGCCTTTGCCATCGCTCTGATTTTGACTTACATGGGCGGCTTCAACGCTTTGGCATCCTTCAATATGACAGACTTCGTAAAGGTATACGTGCCCGGTGAAAATGCTTCTCTTTATATCGGCGCAGCCATCGCTGTTCTGGCAGGCATCGTCATCCTGGGCGGCGGCAAACGTATCTCCAATGTAACAAAGGTTCTGGTTCCTATCATGGCAGGCACATATATCCTGGCTGCCCTGGTGGTAGTCATCCTGAATATCGAAAACCTGCCCATAGTATTCACAAGCATCTTCTCCGAAGCCTTCAGCACCACTTCCGTTTTCGGTGGCCTTTTGGGTGCGGCTATGATGAATGGTATCAAGAGAGGTCTGTATTCCAACGAAGCAGGTATCGGTTCTGCCCCCAACGCAGCCGCTTCTGCTGATGTTTCCCACCCCGTAAAGCAGGGACTGGTGCAGATGCTTTCCGTATTCATCGATACCCTTCTGATCTGCTCCGCAACAGCCTTCATGATCCTGTGTACCGATCTGGACGCTTCCGCTTACATCGATGCCGCAGGCAACACCATGAACGCAGCCTATATTCAGGATTCCCTGATCGCAAACTTCGGCCCCGCCGGCAGCGTATTCATCACGCTGGCTCTGGTGCTGTTTGCCTTCACCACACTGGTGGGCAACTATTTCTACGCAGAAATGAACATCAGTTATCTGTATAAAAACGCCACAAAGAACAAGGGCTTCATGATGTTCTATCGTCTCCTGGCGGTAGCTATCATCTTCATCGGTGCTCAGTTCAGCGCAGGTCTGGCATGGGACCTGGCGGACGTTCTGATGGGCGTGATGGCGCTGATCAACGTACCTGTCTGCCTGATTTTGGGCAAAACAGCCTATAAGGCCCTGGCAGATTATATTTCCCAGAAAAAAGCGGGTAAAAACCCTGTTTTCCGCGCTTCCGATATCGGCGTAAGCGGCACAGATTACTGGAACGAATAATATATTGAAAAGAAACCTCAGTTTTGGGGTTTCTTTTTTGTTTCAGGTTTGACAAAGCAATCACAGGTGGTTTAAAATAAGCAAAGAATATCCCCAGAAGCAAAAAGGCCGCGGCCTTTGACAGAGATAGAGGTGAAAACAGGATGAACGGCGCAGAAAGACGCAAGCAAATTTTAACATTGATAAAAGGATCTTCCACGCCACTTTCCGGCGGCACACTGGGCAGTGCCCTTGGGGTCAGCCGTCAGGTGATCGTGCAGGATATCGCCCTGCTGCGCACGGAAGGCCATTCTATCCTGGCCACCGCCCGGGGCTATCTTTTGGATGCACCGACGGAAACCGTGCGTCTCTTCAAGGTATGCCATGATGAAAAGCGTACGGAAGAAGAACTGACCACTATCGTCGATCTGGGCGGGTGCATCCTGGATGTCATGGTGAATCACAGAGTATACGGCAAGGTGTCCGCTCCCCTCAATATCAAAAATCGCAGAGATGTCCAGGCCTTCCTGAAGCATCTGAAAAGCGGAAAATCCTCTCCCCTTTTGAATGTGACTTCCGGCTATCATTTCCACCGTGTCTCCGCCGAAAGCGAAGAAATCCTGGATGAGATCGAAGAAGCTCTGCGTCAGAAAAATTTCCTGACGGAGGTTTTCCCCTACGAAAAAGAAGAATAAAAAATAATCATCAGGGAAGCCCTCCGCAGAGCAGATGCCCACTTTGCTGTATCCCAGACTATAGCCGTATTCTTTGATTTCTTTCAATGTTATAAAGGTTCATTTTCGTGTATACACACATTTTTATTGATTTTATTATTTCGCAGCATGTCCTTTTATCAAGGGATCCTCTCCAAAATGGAAGATTTTCGGGAAAAATAGCCGGAATATAGCGATTTTCCTTGAATTTGACGCAAAATAATGATAAAATATTTTGGTGAAATTTTATGGAGGAGGGTTCCTAATGTCAGGACATTCTAAGTTTGCAAATATCAAACATAAAAAAGAAAAAAACGACGCTAAGAAGGGTAAGATCTTCACAATGCTGGGCAGAGAAATCCAGGTAGCCGTAAAAGCCGGCGGCCCTGATCCTGCTGTAAACGGCAAACTGCGTGACGTTATCGCAAAATGTAAATCCAACAACATGCCCAACGATACCATCGACAGAAGTATCAAAAAAGCGGCTGGTAATGAAGAAGGCGTAGAATATGAAATGGTAACATACGAAGGCTATGGCCCCAACGGCGTAGCTGTTATCGTTGAAGTGCTGACAGATAACAGAAACCGTGCAGCAGCCAACGTAAGAAACGCATTCAACAAAGGCGGCGGCAACATGGGCAACAGCGGCTGTGTATCCTTCATGTTCGACGAAAAAGGCCTGATCGTGATCGATAAAGAAGAAATCGAAATGGACGAAGAAGAACTGATGATGGTTGCTCTGGACGCTGGTGCAGATGATTTCGCAGCAGAAGAAGACAGCTATGAAATCACAACAGCTCCCGATGATTTCTCCGCAGTGCGCGAAGCTCTGGAAGCAGCAGGCATTCCCATGGCAAGTGCAGAAGTAACAATGATCCCTCAGACATACACAGAACTGACATCTGAAGAAGATATCAAGAAGATGAACAAGCTGCTGGATCTGCTGGATGACGATGACGACGTTCAGAATACTTATCACAACTGGGATGAATAACTTCAAAGAAACAACAAAAAGAGTCCTTTCGGACTCTTTTTTATTTTCGCATTTTTTACTCCTGCAGGGAAAGCACCCCATCCTGCCACACGCCATAAATTTCTTCCAGCATGGTAAAGGGCTGCTGTCCGCGGAAAATTTCCGTCATTTTCTTTTCAAAAGCCTCTGCCGCATCTGTTTCCACCAGCACAATAAACTCCACCTTATCGGTATAAACCGTATCGAACAGTTCATGGCCATCCTGCAAAATCTCATACTGCACCTTACCGGAATCCGTATAATCCGCAATGACAGAATATTTGCGATAGAGCACCAACTCTGCAATACCTGCTGCCAGCAGACCTTCCTTGGCGGACTTGCCATAGGCCCGCACCAGACCGCCTGTGCCCAGCAGCGTGCCGCCGAAATAACGGGTCACCACGATGGCTGTATCCTTCACATCCTCGCCCTTTAGCACGCTCAAAACGGGCATGCCTGCCGTACCCTGGGGCTCGCCGTCGTCGCTGAAACGCTGCAGCTCATTTCTCTCCCCGATCTGGTAGGCAAATACGTTATGGGTGGCATTCCAGTATTTCTTTTTCATTTCTTCAATAAAAGCGCGGGCTTCTTCCTCTGTTTTCACAGGGCGCACCGTGGCGATGAAGCGGGATTTCTTTTCCACGATCTCCGCTTCCGCCTGCTCCAAAATCGTTCTATATTTTTTCAGCATCATAATCACCATTTTCAAAAATTCTTTATCCGTTTTTTCAGTATATCATAAATCATTTTTGCATGGAATACCGTTTTTTCGTCCATCCTAACAGCGAGGTGATAAAATTGATGAGAAAATATGAAAACCTCTGTGATCTGTTGGAACAAAACCCTGCGGCCCGCCGTTTCTTCGATACCCTGCCCGACTATGTGCAGGAAAGTATTCAGGAACGGGGCGACAATATCCGCTACGACAGAGACCTGAGGGGCTATGCTGAAAAACTGCTGAGAGGAGACGATTGATATGTTTGGGAGACAATATCGGGATCTGGCAGACCTGCTGCTGAATAACCAAAGGGCAAAAAATTTCTACAAAGACCTGCCTCAGGATGTAAAGCAGATCATCACCGATAATGGCAACGAGATCCGCACCATGAGCGCCCTGCGCCATTTTGCAAAAACAGCCACAAAAACCGACGATTGAAGAAAAGGCTATCTGAATCATCAGATAGCCTTTTTATTATTTCTGAAAACCCATCAGCTTTGCACAGTTATTGTAGAATACATCTTCCATCTGCTTTTCCGTCAGGCCGCTGGTCATCACCTTCATGGCTTCCACCACCGCGGGATGATAAGGGGCATCCGTGCCGAACATGATGCGGTCGGGGCCAACTTCTTCATAAGCCTCTTTGATCTTGGAAGGCATGGGCATGCCGCTCATCTCCAGATACAGATTGGGGTAACGCTTTGCCATTTTCAAAGACGCATCTATGTATACCCCGTGTCCGTGCCCCATATGGATCATCACCAGTTTTACATCAGGGTGTCTTTCCGCCAGGAGAGCGATGCTCCAGGGCAGAGAATAGGGAGGATGTCCGCAGTGCATGAAAACAGGGATATCCAGATCCTTCGCTGCTTCCATGATGGGATCCATCAGCTCTGCATCGGCAACATAGGCATGCTTCAAGGGGTTGGCCTTGATGCCTTTGAAGCCTTTATTCTGTACATAATCATAAATCATATCAACAGCCTTCTGACCATCCAGAGGATTTGGATATACCATACCCACAAAACGATCCGGATATTTTTGCACCGCATCCAGACAAATTTCATTCGGCTGAGAACAGAGCAATGTTTTTTCAATGTTATATTCATCCATCTGGGCAATCAGTTCTTCCGCATTGATGGCCAGCTTCGCCCAGCCGCCAAATTCACCAATATGGGCATGGGCATCTATTTTTTTGAATTCCTTTACGTCCATTTTTTACATCTCCTTCAATCTTTCCATAACGCCTGCTTTGCTGAATAATGTGACCAGAACTGCCCCTAAAACAATGCCTGTGATAGTCTGGGAGGTCAGCCCGGGCACGCTGGTGATGGCATAGGCCCAGTCGAACAAAGCGACCTTCGCCATTGTATACAGGAAGATCTGCACGATACCGCCCACTACAGAACCGATAAACCAGTTCCATTTCGCATTGGGCATGATCTTATCAATAAAGAGACCCATGATGCATGCCATGATATACTTGATAAAAAATGTAGGGAACACCCACTGCATATAGCCCCCCAACAAATCGGATAAAGCCGCCCCGATGCCGCCCGCCAGGGCTCCCTTCCTTGTACCCAGAAGCAAAACGCTCAGGAAGATCATGCAATCCCCCATATGGGAATAGCCATGGGGAGAAGGAATTTTGACCGCATAGACCCCGATGAATGTGATCGCCGCCATCATTGCCATTTTTGTCAGTTCTCTGTTGGAATAGGAATTTTTCATTTGTATCTCACCTTCTTTTGTAAATTTCAATTTTTATTTTACCATGGCAAAAAATAACTTCCTACCCTTTTACTATGTTTTATCAGGATTGTATGGGTTCAAATTTCAGATTTGTTTCGATACAATTTCATTAATTGATTTTCTTTACCTTTTTTGCTAGTATGTAAAATAGAAGATTATATGTAAAAATTTGAATATGGAGGAAAAACAATGTTAAACCGAAGAAATCTGACCCTGCTTGCCATCGGCATCGTACTTCTTTCCTGCTGTTTGCGCGGGCCTTTCACCAGCGTAGGCTCTATGGCCAGCATCGTACAGGAAAGCACAGGCCTTTCCAGCAGCAGCACCGGTATGCTGACCACCATCCCCCTGCTGGCTTTTGCGGTCGTTTCCCCCTTTGTGGGCACTCTCTGCAAGAAATTCGGCGCAGGGTATGTATTACTAGGCAGCTTACTTGTTCTTGTCCTTGGTACCCTCATTCGTCATTTCGGCGGCAACAGCTGTCTGTACATCGGTACTGCCATTGTCGGGGTCGGCATCGCCGTTGGCAACGTTCTGCCTCCTGCCATCATCAAAGTATATTTCCCTAATAAAATCGGTCTGATGACCTCTCTTTACAGCACTTGCATCTCCTTAGGTGCCAGCATCGCCAGCGCCATCGCTATCCCCATCGCCGTATCCTTCGGCTGGAAGGCTTCTCTTTTCGTCTGGCTGGTGCTGATCGTCCCTACTTTCCTGGTATGCCTGCCCAGCAAAAATATTCAGCTTGCGGACGAAAGCAACGGTAGCAGCAGCCATATCTATCGCCATCCCCTGACCTGGTGGATCACCCTTTATACAGGGGTACAGTCTCTGATGTTTTATTGCTTTGCCGCATGGCTGGCAAGCATCATTCAGGCAAAAGGCTTCGATTCCGCAATTGCAGGTCTTCTCGTTTCCGCCTTTATGCTGCTGTGCATCCCTACATCTTTCCTGACTCCTATTCTGGCGGCAAAAATGAAAAGTCAATCTTTTCTGGGGGCCGGTATCGGTCTGGCTTATGCTTTCGGAGTAACCTTCCTGCTTCTGGCAGATTCCGTTCCAATGATGATGATTGCCATCGTATGCGCCTCCCTTGCATCCGGCGGTACCTTCAGCTTCATCCTGTCTGCCTTTGGTATGCGTACCCAAAATGGCCAAGATGCCTCCAATCTTTCCGGTATCGCTCAGTGTGTAGGCTATATTCTGGCGGCGACAGGCCCCGTCCTCTTCGGTAAACTTTATGACACTACGCAGAGCTGGACGATTTCCATGTTCATTCTCATTGGCTCTGCCCTCTTCCTCGCTGTAGCAGGCTGGGTCATTGGGAAAGACTGCATCATCGAATAACCATCTGCATGAAAAAAAGCCGTGCTTTCGCACGGCTCTTTTTTTGATCAAATCACAATATAATTTTCGTTTTCATCCACGTCTACAGTCAAAGTTGCACCGGGCTCTACCTGATCAGCAATGATCTTTCTTGCCAGCAGGGTTTCCACATGACGCTGCACCAGTCGTTTCAGAGGTCTTGCGCCAAAGGCAGGGTCATAGCCTGTTTCGATAATATGTTCCTTGGCACGTTCTGTCAGTTCGCATTTCAGCTGTTTATCTGCCAGTCTGCCGTTCAGATCTTTCAGGATCAGATCAATGATATGAGTGATATTATCCTTTGTCAGAGGTTTATAGAATACGATTTCATCCAGTCTGTTCAGGAATTCAGGACGGAAGGACTGTTTCAGCATACCTTCCACCGCCGTTCTTGCGCTGTCTGTGATTTCACCGTTTTCATCGATGCCATCCAGCAGATAAGAAGAACCCAGGTTGGATGTCAGGATAATAACGGTATTTTTGAAATCTACCGTTCTGCCCTGAGAATCTGTGATACGACCATCATTCAGCACCTGCAGCAGAATATTGAATACATCTGGATGTGCCTTTTCCACTTCATCAAAGAGGATGACGGAATAAGGTTTGCGGCGTACGGCTTCTGTCAGCTGGCCGCCTTCTTCATAGCCCACATATCCGGGAGGCGCACCGATCAGACGGGACACGCTGAATTTTTCCATATATTCGGTCATGTCGATACGAACCATGTTCTTTTCATCATCAAAGAGACATTCCGCCAAGGTCTTCGCCAGTTCTGTCTTACCAACGCCCGTAGGGCCCAGGAACAGGAAGGAACCGATGGGTCTGTTAGGGCTTTGGATGCCCGCACGGCTTCTCAGAATGGCTTCGGAAACCTTTGTTACCGCTTCTTCCTGCCCTACTACTCTTTCGTGGAGGATATCTTCCATGTGGAGCAGTTTATCTCTTTCCCCTTCCATCAGCTTGGAAACAGGGATACCTGTCCAACGTTCGATGATGCGGGCGATTTCTTCGTCTGTCACCTTATCACGCAGCAAGGTGTTGCGCTCGCTGTTTTCGGCGATGCGTTCCTTTTCTTCCAGTTCCTTCTGCAGCTGAGGCAGTTTGCCATATTTCAGTTCCGCCGCCTTGTTCAAGTCATATTTGCGTTCTGCCGCTTCAATTTCGGCGTTTACATCTTCGATTTCTTCACGCAGTTTCTGCACTACGCCGATGGCATCCTTTTCATTCTGCCATTTTGCCTGCAGGGCTGCAAATTCATCACGCATTTCTGCCAGTTCGCGCTGAATTTCCTGCAGATGTTCTTTGGAAAGCTTATCATCTTCTTTTTTCAGAGCCGCTTCCTCAATTTCATGCTGGATGATCTTTCTCTGGATAATATCCAGTTCTGTAGGCATGGAATCCATTTCTGTACGGATCATGGCACAGGCTTCATCCACCAGGTCGATGGCCTTATCGGGCAGGAAACGGTCGGAGATATATCTGTTGGACAATGTCGCTGCCGCAATGATAGCCTGATCCTGAATTTTTACGCCATGGTAAACTTCATATCTTTCTTTCAGACCACGGAGGATGGCAATCGTGTCCTCAACAGTAGGTTCATTTACCAATACAGGCTGGAAACGACGTTCCAGTGCGGGGTCTTTTTCCACATACTGTCTGTATTCGTTCAGCGTTGTTGCGCCGATGCAGTGCAGTTCGCCTCTCGCCAGCATGGGTTTCAGCAGGTTGCCTGCGTCCATAGCACCTTCACTTTTGCCTGCGCCAACGATGGTATGCAGTTCATCGATGAAGAGGATAATCTTGCCTTCACTCTTCTTCACTTCGTTCAGGACTGCTTTCAATCTTTCTTCAAATTCCCCACGGAATTTCGCACCTGCGATCAGGGAACCCATATCCAGAGAGAAGATGGTCTTATCTTTCAGGCTGTTAGGCACATCCTCTTTTACAATACGCTGTGCCAGACCTTCGGCAATGGCTGTTTTACCAACGCCGGGTTCGCCGATCAGAACAGGGTTATTTTTTGTCTTTCTGGACAGGATACGGATGACGTTTCTGATTTCATCATCACGGCCGATGACAGGGTCAAGCTTTTTGCTTCTGGCTTTTTCCACCAGGTCTGTGCCGTATTTTTTCAGAGCATCATAAGTGGCTTCGGGGGAATCACTGGTCACGCGGGTATTGCCGCGAACAGTTGCCAGCATCTTCATGAAATCTTCTTTATTGACGTTATACTGACGGAACATTTCCTTCAGCACGCTATTAGGTGCGTTCACCATCGCCATAAAGATATGCTCCACGGAAACATATTCGTCTGTCATATTTTCCGCCAGCTTTTCTGCTGCGGTCAGGGTCTTTTCCAAATCTGCCGCAACTCTTGTCTGCCCGCCGCTGACACGAGGCATCCGCTTCACTTCATTTTCTACTGCCTGGGTCAGGCCGTTGACATTCACTTCCATTTTCTGCAGCAGCTGAGGAATTAGACCATCCTCTTGCTGCAGCAATGCCAACAGCAGATGCTGCTGATCCAGCATGGGGTTGCCGTATTCAATGGCGCTGGACTGGGCATTCTGGATGGCTTCCAGAGATTTCTGTGTAAATTTCTGCATATTCATATCCATTCCACCTTTCAAAAGGGATTGTTTTACCTAGTTCTTTCTATATTAACCAATGGTTTCTTCTCCTAACCACAGGACTTATTATACATTGTTAGCACTCAGTTGTAAAGAGTGCTAACAAAACTTTTTTGTAAAAGTTTTGTGAATAAAAAAAGGTATCCCCTTTCGGGGATACCTTGATTTCATCCTAAATACATGGAAAGCTCTGCAAATCTTGCGCTGCTATTTTCCGTTTCTTCCTCTTTTTTCTTGCCGCTGGCGTATTCCACCAGGAATTTCGTTTTCTCCCCATCGCCTTCCAGCATCTGTACGCTGACGATAGTCGCGCTCAGTTCCGCCTGCATGGTAAAGCCCTGCATCATTTCAGATTTACGGATGCGCTCTGCATTACGCTTTTCCTGCATCTTTTTGAAAATAGACATATTTCTACTCCTCTTATTTATAAGACTGTGTCGTCTCGATACCGATGGTGAATGTACTTTCATTCCATGTCACACCCATATCCAGCAGCTGTGCCAGGTCGCGCAGCTTATAATAGGTATAGTCGTTGATGGTAAAGGCGCTGACGCTCTTTTTCACCCCATCGCAGTAGAGCTTCGCGGTGGATGTGGTGGCATAGGTATCCCCGTATCTGCCAGCAGAAGAACTGCCGGAGGAAGAATAGGGAACGCCTTTGAACAGATGAATCGCCAGATTGCTTTCATCCCAGAAGGTCTGGAACTGCTTGCTTGTGCCATTGACCGCCCCGGCAATATCTCTCAGCTTGAAGTATGTATAATCGTCGATGGTATAGACCTGGAAATCCACCGCCCTGCCATCTACTGTCACCTTAGCACGGCCTGCATATGCCCATTTTTTCTCTACATTTACGGGCTTTTCAGGTTCAGGTTCGGGAACGACAACAGGCTTGTCCACTTCTGCATAATATGCCTGCAAAGCATCGGCACAGCCCTGTCTGTTGTTCAGCAGATCACGCAGGCTGAAAAAGAAGCTGCCATTTACGTTATAGTCTTCGTTGACTTCCAGCTGCTCTGTCACTTCCGCCGCAACAACATCTTTATAAATACCGTGGCCAATATACAGCTTTACGCCTGTCCCTTCCACAACGTCGCTCCACCATTCTACCAACGTTTCATAATCGGCGTAGGCATTGCCCTGTTCCCAGTAGATCTGGGGCACGATATAATCCACCCAGCCTTTTTCTACCCATTTTTTCGCATCGCCAAAAACGGAATAATAGCCTTCTGTGCCCCTTGTGGCTGAACCTTCGTCATCAGAAGTGCTGTTTTTCCAGATACCCATGGGGCTGATGCCGAATTCTACAGAGGAATCGGCGTTTTTGATGGTCTTGTAAACCTTTTTGATCAGATCATCCACATTTCCGCGGCGTTCATTTGCCACCACGCCGTCCCTGTCCTCTCCCTCGGGCAGAGGATAATTGGAAGGATAGAAATAGTCGTCAAAATGGATGGCATCCACATCGTAGTTTTCCACGATTTCTTCCACTGTATCGCAGATGTACTCCTGCACGTCCCCATTGGCAGGGTCGTAATACATAGCCCCATTATAGGTCAGGATCCAATCGGGGTGCTGTCTCGCCATATTATCAGCAGAAAGAGCCGTCAGGTCTGTGCCGGAAGTAGTGATGCGGTAGGGGTTCATCCATGCATGGAATTCCATGCCCCTCTTATGGGTCTCTTCGATCATAAATTCCATCGGATCATAACCGGGGTCCATGCCCTGCACTCCCGTCAGTACGGCACTCCAGGGGTTCAAGTCGGATTCATAGAAGGCATCGCCCTTAGGGCGCACCTGAACCACAACCGTATTCAGCCCCAATTCCTGGGCCTTCTCCAGCTTCTGGATAAATTCGTTCTTCTGGGCATCCTCATTATTCGTGGTAGAGGGATAATCGGCACTGTAGACCGTAGAGATCCAGACTGCCCGCATATCCGTTGCGTCCGCCGCATAAACCTCCTGGGCGCCGATGCTCACCACGCTGATCACACCACAAAGGACACCTGTACAAAGTTTTTTCAAATATTTATTCATATGTATCACCTGATTTCTTCTGATTTTAAAATTATGTCTTTTCCCCTAATGGTATCAGTTTATCATAGAATCCCCGGAAAAAACATTACAAAAACCTTAAACTTCTTCCCGAAAAAGAGATTGCATAAATTTTCTATTTGCATTAAGATAGATACATCCTATCCTTTGATAGAAAAAACGAAAGATATGAGGTGGATTCCCATGAGATACGGCCTGATCGGCGAAAAATTAGGACACAGCTTTTCCAAGATCATCCATGAACAGCTGGCGGACTATACATACGACCTGATTCCCTTAACGAGAGAAGAACTGGATACCTTTATGACGGAAAAGAAATTCTCCGCTCTGAATGTGACCATTCCCTATAAAGAAACTGTCATCCCCTATCTGGATGAAGTGGATGCCCACGCACAGAAGATCGGCGCGGTCAATACCATCGTCAACAGAGGCGGCAAGCTCAAAGGCTATAACACAGACTTTTACGGCTTCCGCTATATGCTGCAGAATAACGGCATCGACGTGGCAGGAAAAAAAGCCCTGGTGCTGGGCAAAGGCGGCGCATCCAAGGCAATCATCGCTGTTTTGGAAGAGCTGGGCGCATCTGAAATTTTAACGGTATATTATAAGGAAAACCCCGCTACTATCACATACGAAGAATGTTATAAAAACCATTCCGACGCAGAGATCATTGTCAACACAACACCTGTGGGCATGTATCCCAAATCCGATGACTGCCCCATCGATTTGAGCAGATTCCCCAATCTGAGCGGTATTGCAGATGTAGTATATAATCCCTTGCGCACACAGCTCATTTTAGAGGCAGAAAAAAGAGGCATCAACGCGGCGGGTGGCCTGGAAATGCTGGTGGCTCAGGCAAAATATGCTGTGGAAATTTTTCTGGATACCCAAATCGACGATGCCCGCATCGCAGAGATCAACACCGGTCTGGTGAAAGAACGCTCCAACCTGGTGCTGGTGGGCATGAGCGGCTGCGGCAAGACCACCCTGGGCAAGCTGGCGGCAGAAAAGCTGGGCAAGACCTTTGTGGATACGGATGAAATCATCGTGGAACGCATCGGCATGCCCATCTCCGATTTCTTTGCTAAAGAAGGGGAACCTGCCTTCCGTGCCATCGAAACAGAAGTACAGCATGAGGTTTCCAACCTGAATAATGCAGTCATCTCTACCGGCGGCGGCATCGTGAAAAATCCCCTGAATGTGGAATATCTGCGCCGCAACGGGCGCACCATCTGGCTGAAAAGAGAAGGCGACCTGCTCCAGAGCGGCCACGGCAGACCCCTTGCCCCCGATCAGGCGGCTACCCTGAAGCTCTATCAGGAACGTATCCCCCTTTACACCGCGGCAGCAGAAGCCGTTGCCGAAAATAGCGGTACTCTGGAGGAAGGCCTGGAAGCCATCCTTGCGGCCTATGAAAAAACACTGAAATAAATAAATCAATACAACAAACAAAGCCCCCTTCCCGATTTGGGAAGGGGGTTCTTTTGTAATAGAGGGGTGTACTTTGAGTTTATTTATATGCTATCTTTTATTCGTGATGATGTTTTTCGTCGATATCATTTACAGGGGGTTCCAATCCTTCGATTGTAACATTGTTTTTCTGTGCATAGTCCCACAGGGCAGCATGCAATGCTTCCTCCGCCAGACAGGAACAGTGTACCTTTACAGGAGGCAGACCATCCAGGGCTTCCATAACAGCTTTATTTGTTACTTCCAGTGCTTCCTGAATTGTTTTGCCTTTTACCAGTTCTGTCGCCATGGAGCTTGTGGCAACGGCTGCGCCGCAGCCAAATGTTTTGAATTTCGCATCCTGAATGATGCCGTCTTCGATTTTCAGATATACTTTCATGATGTCGCCGCATTTCATATTGCCTACCTGGCCAATGCCGCTGGCATCTTCAATCTCGCCAACATTTCTGGGATTCATAAAATGATCCATTACCTTTTCGCTGTATTCCATAAAGGATCCTCCTTTGTATATTCCTAGTTTTCTATATTTCCAATCTTATTATCATTTTTCTTTCATTATTTATTTGCTTTCATCGCATCTTCGTAAACAGGAGACATATCTCTCAGTCTCTGTACGATGCCGGGCAGTTTTTCCAGAATGAAATCAACTTCTTCTTCTGTGTTATCTCTGTCCATAGTCAATCTCAGGGAGCCATGAGCTGTTTCATGAGGCAAACCAATCGCCATCAGCACGTGAGAAGGATCCAGGGAACCGGATGTGCAGGCAGAACCGCTGGAAGCGGCAATACCCAGTGCATCCAACAGAAGCAGCAGAGATTCACCTTCGATATAGGAGAAGGAAATATTTGCGTTGCCGGGCAGTCTGTCTACAGGATGACCATTCAGACGGCTGTAAGGGATGCTTTCCAGAATACCCTTGATCAGTTTATCTCTCAAAGCCACCAGTCTTGCTGTCGTTGTTTCCATTTCTGCCACTGCCAGTTCTGCGGCCTTACCAATACCTACGATACCGGGGATATTTTCTGTGCCGGCACGCTGTTTCTTTTCCTGTGCGCCGCCAAAGATCAGAGGTGTTACTTTTGTACCTTTTCTGATATACAGAGCGCCGATGCCCTTAGGTGCGCCCAACTTATGACCGCTCATGGACAGCAGGTCGATATGCATTGCTTCTACATCGATAGGTACATGGCCTACAGCCTGTACAGCATCTGTGTGGAACAGAACGCCATGTTTTCTTGCGATTTCACCGATTTCTTTGATAGGCTGAATTGTACCGATTTCGTTGTTAGCAAACATTACGGAAATCAGGACTGTTTCAGGGCGGATAGCCTGTTCCAGTTCTTCCAGAGAAATCTTGCCATATTCATCTACGCCCAGGTATGTTACTTCTACGCCATGTTTTTCCAGATATTCTGCTGTGTGCAGGATGGCGTGATGTTCAATCTTTGTTGTGATGATATGGTTGCCTTTGGAAGCGTATGCTTCTGCCACGCCTCTCAGAGCTGTATTGTCGCTTTCAGAACCGCCGGCTGTGAAATAAATTTCATCAGGCTGCGCATTGATGGCTGCTGCCACCTGTGCTCTTGCATTTTCCAGGGCTCTTTTGCTTTCTTTTGCAACGGCGTATACGCTAGAAGCATTGCCGTAATGTTCTCTAAAATAAGGCAGGATTTCCTGCAGTACTTCTTCTCTTACAGGTGTTGTTGCTGCGTTGTCAAAATACATTTTTGTACTCATATAAAATCTCCTCTCACTCTCTTATTTATATATCATAGTATTTTTATATGCTTTGTGTGATTTAAATGTATCATCTTTACCGACATATGTCAATAGGAAACTGTAATCTTTCCCAAATTCTTGATAAATGTTTTACTCCTTGAATAAAATATGCGAAAACTTCACATTTTGCGAATATTTTTCAACTTTTTCATTGTATCTGTGTCGCTACCTTTTCCGTCCAAATAATTATCCGTATAATAAGAAATGAGTTTTCGTGGGTAAATAATATTTATCCTGAAATCGGTTAGAATATAAAAAGTTTTCACCGCAATTTGTTTTTTGATTCATTTGCGGAGAAGATTTTTGGCAAGATAAAAGAGGTGAACCAATGGAATTCAAAGATCGCTTAAAAGCGCTTAGAAAAGAAAAAAAACTGACCCAGGTCAAGCTGGGCGAAATGCTCAACTATGGTTATACAGCGATCGCTAACTATGAATCCGGTCGAAATCAGCCTTCTATCCCCGATCTGAAAAAGATCGCTTCTATTTTCAATGTATCCATGGATTATCTGCTGGGGGTCAATGATATCCGTCACCCCTACGTGATCGATGATGAAACTGCTGAATTCAATGAATTCCGCCGCTATTATGCCATGCTGAATGATGACAGCAAGGATGACCTGATGCTGTATATGCAGTTCTTGGTAGACCGCCAGTCTCGCATAAAGCCCCATCTGCAAAACCTGACCTATGGAGAGCATGAGCCAAAGAGCACGGTCCTAAGAGTGGCACAGAAGCCTGAAGAATATCGCTAAAAACCAAAAGACTATGGAAAATCCCATAGTCTTTTTTATTTTATCGGATCACACCGCAGGCAATCTTCATCCCACTATTCCCCGCAGGCTGGGTCATAAAATCATCCGGGTGCAGATGGATAACTACCGTTCGCCCGATGACATCTTCCGGCATGAACCTGTCTGTCAGTACTGCCATATATGCGCTGCCGTTGTTGGAAAAGAGAGGCGGCAAATCCCCCGCATGGTAAGGATGCTCACAGTTTTTCGGGTTGTAATGCCCCTTCGTTTCCGCAAAATCATCCCCGCCGCAGCCTGTGCCTTCATGAATATGGAAACCGAATACCCCGCCACAGGTATTCTGCTCCGGCAGGCCGCTGATATCCGCAATGACCATCACGCCACCATTCATCTGAAAAAGCCATACCGTCCCTTTCAGATCAGGATAAACAGCGGAGCCCCTCAGCATTGCCACAGCAGAGGGCATATTCTCCAGCTCCTCTAAGATATCCATTTGAAATTCCCGCAAAGAAACCATTTTCTTCTCCCCTTTTTCACCATCCTATCCCTAATGCTTATCCTTTGTGCAAAAGAAAAAGGACTACGAAATGTAGTCCTAATATCCACATGCATTATTTTTCTATAATAAGTTCTCTGGCTGCCGCTAATGTGGTCTCCGTCACGTCGCTGCCGCCCATCAGCCTTGCCACTTCCAGCACGGAGCCTTCCCCCTCCAGCGGAGTGACTTTAGTCGTCGTTTCTTCACCGTTGCTTTCCTTTTCGATAAGAAAATGGCTGTCTGCCATAGCTGCAATCTGGGGCAGATGGGTAATGCAAAGGATCTGACGCTTTCCTCCAAGGAATCGCATCTTTTCGCCCACCTTGCGGGCTGTTCTGCCGCTGACACCGGTGTCGATCTCGTCGAAAATAAACGTCCCGATCTCATCCGCATCTACCAGCACCGTTTTCAGTGCCAGCATGACGCGGCTCATTTCCCCGCCAGATGCGATCTTTGCCAGGGGCTTCAGGCTTTCCCCTGCATTGGCGGAGATCAGGAATTCCACCTTATCTTTGCCGTCTGCACCCCAGTCGGCTTTTTCGTCGATCTGGATATGGAATCTGGCATTTTTCATTTCCATATCCTGTAGGGCTGCTTCAATCTGTTCCGCAACCTGCTCTGCCGTGGCTTTTCTGCGGGCAGTCAGGGTATCCGCCGCCTGTGTCAGTTTTTTCAGTTCCTTTTCCTTTTCCGCCATCAATTCAGCCACTATTTCGCTGCTGTTGGAAAGGAAATCCAATTCTTCCACCACTTTATCATAAAAGGCCAGGGCAGCTTCTACGCTGCCGCCATATTTTCGTTTTAATTTGTAAATCAGCTGCAGGCGTTCCTCGATCTCCTCCAGAGTTTCGGGGTCAGCTTCCTGTCTGTCCGCTTCCCGTTTCAGTTCCCTTGCCGCATCTTCTACTGCCGCATAGGCATCCGCCAGTGCATCCACAAAGGACTGCAGACTGTTGTCGTATTCCGCTGCTTCCTGCAGTTTTGCCAGGGCATCCCCCAACTGGTCACAGGCAGAAGGCATATCTCTATTGCCATCATAAAGGAGCGCAATGCTTTCCCCCGTCAGATGCATCAGCTTTTCCATGCTGCCCAGTCGTTTTTTCTGCTCCAGCAGCTCTTCTTCCTCTCCTAAACGCAATTCTCCCGCTTCCAATTCTTCTTTTTGGAAGGAAAGGATATCCATGCGCTGTTCCCTCTGGCTTTCATCCCCCATAAGGGCATCCAACTGTTTCTCCAGCTCCTTCAATGCATGCCAGCTTCTCTTATATTCCTCCATAGCATCGCCAAAGCCTGCGCCGCAGAAACGATCCAGCAGGCGGATATGCTTCGAAGGGTTCAACAGGGACTGATGCTCATGCTGTCCATAAATATCGATCAGGTCTTCGGCAATTTCCTTCAACATACCAACGGTGACCGTGGAGCCATTGACACGGCAGACGGATTTCCCCGTTTCGCTGAGAGTACGGGTGATAAGGACAGAGCCGTCCTCTTCCGGCTCGATGCCATTTTCCTCCAGTTTTTCCCGCAAGGCTTTTGTATCCACAGCAAATAAAGCCTCTACAGAAGCCTGTTTTTCGCCGCGGCGCAGAAAGTCCTTCCCTGCTCTGCCGCCCAGGGCAAACTGCAGAGAATCGATGACCATGGATTTACCCGCGCCCGTTTCGCCCGTCAGGATATTCAGCCCCTCCCCAAAGGAAATCTCACTTTCCCTGATGAGTGCCACATTTTTGATATGCAGATGTTCCAGCATAAAGCGTCCCTCCTTGCCATTCAGGCGCTATGGATGATGCGATAGAGTTTTTCGATGATGACTGCCGCCTGATTATGGGTGCGCACCACGCAGAAAACCGTATCGTCCCCGGCAATCGTCCCCAAAATCTCGCTGTTCTGCATATTATCCAGGGCAACAGCCACAGCCATGCCCATGCCATCCAGTGTTTTGATGACGATCATATTCTGGGCATAATCCATCTTCAGCACAGCTTCCTTGAAGACACGGGTCAGCCGTTCTGTCACCTCTGTGTCGTTCCCGGTAATGACTGCATATTTCTGACGCCCTTTTTCTGTGGCGATCTTTGTCAGCTTCATTTCGCGAATATCACGGGAAACGGTGGCCTGGGTCACCATAAAGCCTTCTTCGCAAAGCTTCTGCGCCAGTTCATCCTGTGTTTCGATATCGTAATTTTCGATCAGTTCCAAAATTTTTGCATGTCTGGCGATTTTCATCGCTGCAACCCTCCTTACTTTTTACAGAAAGAAAAAATCACTTGGATAATTTATGTCGCAATACTTCATAAAAACTCTGTGGTTTTGTTTTGATAATGGTCGTACATACTTCCGCCCGGCGGATCTGCACCACGTTTTTGCCCGTCACGGTCTTGTTATCCTGCCCGTCGGCGCTGATGGTGAAAGGGGTATCCTCTCTGTTGGGGTTGACCTCCACCGTCACCACATCGTCTGCAGAGACCACGATAGGTCTGCTGTTCAGCGTATGGGGGCAGATAGGCGTGATGGCCATGATCTGGGCATCTGCCTTCAGAACAGGGCCGCCTGCAGAAAGGTTATAAGCAGTGGAGCCTGTGGGCGTACAGATGATAACACCATCAGCCATCAGGGTGTCTACGTATTCATCGTTTACAAACACATTGAATTCCAGAATTTTATACAGATTGCCGCGAGTGATGCAGATATCATTCAGGGCGATCATCCCTGTTTCCCGCACGTCACCCTTGGCAAGGCTGCACTCCAGCATCATGCGCTGTTCCAGTTTATAATGACCGCTGAGCACCTTATCGATGGCCAGCTCCGCGTTGTTTTTTTCCTCCGCCGTCAAAAAGCCCAGTGTCCCCAGATTGATACCAAGGATCGGCTTATCAAAATGGGCCGTTCTTCTGCCGACCCCCAGCAGCGTGCCATCGCCGCCCAGGGAAATCAAAAAATCGCTGTTCTGATAAAGCTCTTTTTCCTCTCTGGCATACTGGGGCAGCTCCGCCAGTTCCGCCACCTTTTCGGAAAGCTGAGGCTCACAGCCCTTTTCCAGCAGATAGTTCACCAGTCGTTTCGTTACGGCAAGCTCTTTATCCTTCTGTACGTTGGGTAAAATTGCTACTTTTTTCATTTCAGCACCTCATTTCTCTGCTGAAAGTATTTTATGCGATTCGGACACGACTTCTTCCAGTCTTGCCGCCACTTCTTCTTCGCTCATACCGCTCTGGCTCTTGTCCAGATAAATGAGATATTCGATATTACCTTCGGGGCCCTTGATGGGAGAGAAATCCAGCGCCAGAATCCCCAGATTCTGAGCACGCACATAATTCACGATCATTTCGATGACCTCTCTATGTACGTTGATATCTCTGACTACGCCCTTTTTGCCGACCTTTTCTCTGCCCGCTTCAAACTGAGGCTTGATGAGGCATACCAGCTGACCCTTGGAGCCCAAGACGCCCAACACTGCAGGCAGCACCTTCGTCAGGGAAATAAAGGAAACATCGATAGAGGCAAAATCACCCTCATCGGGCACCTGTTCATGGGTCACATAGCGCACGTTAGTCTTTTCCAGACAAACGACCCTCTCATCATTGCGCAACTTCCACGCAAACTGACCATAGCCTACGTCGATGGCATAAACCTTGCTGGCGCCATTCTGCAGCATACAATCTGTAAAGCCACCGGTGGATGCACCGATATCCAGACAAATCTTGCCTTCCAACTGCACGCCAAATTCATTGATGGCTTTTTCCAGCTTGTAGCCGCCGCGGCTGACATATTTCATCTGGCTGCCTTTTACCTTGATATTGGCGTTTACGGCAACCTTTGTACCTGCTTTATCTTCCTTCTGGCCGTCAACATAAACGTTGCCCGCCATGATATATGCTTTCGCCAGTTCTCTGGAGTTTGCCAGACCCTGCTGTACCAGTAAAACGTCTAATCTTTCTTTTTCTACCTTTTCTGCCATGGTCATTCTCCCAATCTCTTTTTAATGCTTTCATAGATGCCCGCAGCATCCAACCCATACCGTTCAAAAAGCTGGTTCTGCGTGCCCTGTTCGATATATTTGTCTGGGAAAGCCAGATTCAGCACATCTGCCTGAATGCCCGCGTCCCCGTAAAATTCCAATACTTTGGAGCCAAGACCGCCCTTGCGAAGGTTGTCCTCCACAGTTACGATATGCTCACATTTTTCCGCCGCTTTTCGCAGCATTTCTTCATCCACAGGCTTGATGAAACGCATATTCACCAGCATGGGATGGTATCCATCCGCTTCCAGCATTTTCGCCGCTTCCGCCGCCGCTTTCAGCATATGGCCTTCTGCCAGAATGGCAATTCTTTCACCTTCCTGAATGAGTTCTGCCTTGCCATATTGGACAGGCTGTTTATTTTCCTCGAATGCTGTTTCCGCCGCGCCTCTGGGGTAACGCACCGCAATAGGGCCATCCCATTTATTGATGGCGAAATCCAGCATTTCTTCCAGTTCCCAGTCATTCTTTGGAGAAAGGACAGTCATGTTGGGAATATGGCCCAGGAAGGACAGATCAAATACGCCCTGATGGGTCTCCCCGTCTGCGCCGACGATACCCGCTCTGTCGATGGCAAATACCACATGCAGGTTCTGCATGCAAACGTCATGAACGATCTGATCATAGGCCCTTTGCAGGAAAGAGGAATACACCGCAAAAACAGGGGTAATACCGCCTTTCGCCAGTCCTGCCGCAAAGGTGGTGCCATGCTGTTCCGCAATGGCCACGTCAAAGAAGCGTTTCGGGAAGGCTCTCTGAAATTTTTCAAAACCTGTGCCGCCGCTCATGGCTGCAGTGATGCCGACCACCTTGCTGTTTTTCTTACCAATTTCCACCATCTTCTCCCCGAAAACGGAAGACCAGCTTTTACCGCCTTTGGAAGTGGAAAGGCCTGTTTTCAGGTCAAAAGCGCCTACGCCGTGGTAATCCCAGGGGCGTTCCTCCGCATAGGGATAGCCTTTGCCCTTGATGGTCTTCACATGGATGAGGACAGGGCGGTTCATTTCTTTTACATTCTGGAACAATTCAATCATATCGGGCAAATCATGCCCATCCACAGGGCCGATATATTTGAAGCCCAGCTGTTCAAACAATGCCCCTTGGGTCAACAGCATCTTCGCCCCATCGCGCATGTTTTTCAGCACCTGATATGTCCCTTCGCCAATGACAGGCACGTTGTCTCTGAACTGCTTCACCGCTTCCTTCCAGCCGCGATACTGATAGCTGGTGCGGAGATTGTTCAGGTGCTTGCTCATGGCGCCCACATTTGTATCGATAGACATCTGATTGTCATTCAGAATGACGATCAGACGAGTATGTTCTCTGCCGGCGTTGTTCAGCGCTTCGTAGGCCAGGCCGCCCGTCATGGAGCCATCCCCGATGACTGCAATGACATGTTCCTTCCCGCCCATCAGGTCTCTTGCCTTTGCCAGACCCAATGCCGCAGAAATAGACGTGGAGCTGTGCCCCGCCGCAAAAGCATCACAATCGCTTTCATTGGGCTTCGGGAAGCCGCTCAGGCCATCCATCTGTCGCAGATGGTCGAAGCCTTCCTTTCTGCCCGTCAAAATCTTATGGATATAAGCCTGATGGCCTACATCCCATACGATTTTGTCCCTCGGCAGATCGAAGCAGTATTCCAAAGCCACCGTCAGCTCCACCACGCCCAGATTGCTGGCCAGATGACCGCCGGTCTTGGAAACCTTCTGCAAAAGGAATTTGCGCAGCTCTTTACACAGCTGCTTCAGTTCTGTATCGTTCAATTTTCTGATATCTTCAGTGGAATGGATGTGTTTCAAAATTCCGTCCACGATTTCACCAACTCTCTATTGCTACAAAATGCATCAAAGCCAAAGGCCAATGATGATACCCAATACTGCCCCCGCGGCAACTTCCAGAGGGGTATGCCCCAGAAGTTCCTTCAATTCGCCTACATCCGGCATCTTATGATCCAGAATCAGGTCGTTCAAAATTTCCGCATGTCTGCCTGCTGCTCTTCGGATGCCCTGGGCATCATACATGGTAACGAAAGAAAAGATCAGCGCCACGGCAAATAACGGGGAATCGAACCCATGGTATTTCGCGATACTAAAGGACAATGCCATAGTAAAAGAGGAATGGGAGCTGGGCATGCCGCCTGTCCCCATGATGCGGGATGCATCAAATCGTTTTTCCGTAATGAGTGTCAAAATAATTTTGATACCCTGTGCTGCTGCCCAGCCAATGATGGCAGCCCAAAGGGGTGTATTTTGCAGAATCGCTTCGAAGTTATACATAGACTCGCCTTCTTTCTGCTTATTTTAAAAAGGAATACTCCTCAAAATGTTCTGGTCAAAAGATATTTTGTCAGTTCCAGCAAAAATTCGCAGCTTTCTCCCTGTTTTTTCCAGATATCAATGGCTTCATCGGAAAGCTTCGCCGCAATTTCTCTGGATTTTTCGATGCCAAACAGTGTTACGTATGTTGTTTTCTCATTCTTTTCATCACTGTGGATGGGTTTGCCCAATTCTTCCAGTGTGCTTGTCACATCCAGAATGTCATCCAGAATCTGGAACGCTACACCGATCTTTTCCCCAGCCAGACCGAACTGTTCCGCCGTTTCTTTGTCGGCACCGCCAACGATAGCGCCCGCTTCCAGTGCCCCACGGATCATTGCCGCTGTTTTATGCAAATGGATAAAATCCAGCGTTTCGATATCCAGTGGTTTGCCTTCAAAATGCACATCCACCACCTGCCCCGTCAGCATACCGAAAATGCCAGCCCCATGGGCAATGGCTTTCATAGCGCCTGTGGTCTGGGGTGTGGGATTTTTCAGACAGGCATCCGCCATAGTCTCCATGGCATGATGCAGCAGGCCATCGCCAGCCAAAATCGCCATATCTTCGCCGAATACCTTATGGCTTGTCAGTCTGCCGCGGCGATAATCATCGTTATCCATGGCAGGCAGATCATCATGGATCAGGGAATAGGTATGAATCATTTCCAATGCGCAGGCAAAGGGCAGAGCATCTTCCTTCTTGCCGCCAACTGCCTCGCAGGCCGCCAGCACCATCATAGGGCGCAGTCTTTTACCGCCCGCCATCAGGCTATAGCGCATGGCTTCAAAAATCACAGGGGGAAATTCCTGCTGTTCGGGTACGGATTTTTCCAATGCTGCTTCAATATAGGCGCATCTATCTTTCATTTCCTGTTTTAAATCCATCATCAGTCAACCTCCGCCTGAAAAGGCTCTTCCTGCCAAAGTCCTGCTTCTTTCCTGAGAAGGACGATCTCACCTTCTGCCGCTGCAAGCTTTTCCTTGCACAGGGCAGAAAGGCTCAACCCCTCTTTATACAATGCAACAGCTGTTTCCAGCGGTGCTTCCTCCTGCTCCAGCTGTTCCACGATCTCCTCCAAGCGTTCCATCGCTTCCTCAAAGGATAGCTTCTTTTTCGCCATGGGCAAACACCGCCTTTCCTGTTACTTCTGCCCGCAGGATGCCGTCTTTCATGCGCACCTGCACAGCCTGTCCAACTGCTGCCGCTTCCGCCGTCGTCACAGGCTTTCCCTTTTCATCCATCAGCAGGGCATAGCCCCTCTGCATGATGGAGAAAGGAGAGACTGCCTCCAATCTGGCTTCTGCCGCCGTCAGCTTCTGTTTATCCTTCTCCAGCTTTCGCAAAGTTTCTCGCAGCAAAAGCCGTTCCTTTTCTTCCAAATACATTTGTGTCCGCTGGATGCGTTCCAAAGGACGCTTCAAAACGGGGCGCTCCTTCAAAAATTCCAGTCGGCGCTTGGATGTGGTCAGAACCGCCTGCACGTCTCTGTCAAGACGATTCATCAGTTCCTCCAAATCCGCTTTGATTCTATCCAATGGCTCCGTCGCCAGTTCCGCCGCCGCAGATGGCGTAGGCGCCCGCATATCCGATACAAAATCCGCAATGGTAAAATCCGTTTCATGGCCCACTGCGGAAATGACAGGTAATTCCGATGCAAAAATGGCGCGAGCAACGATCTCCTCATTGAACGCCCACAAATCTTCCATAGAACCACCGCCGCGGCCAAGGATGATGACATCTGCCTGTCCCCAGCCGTTTGCCAGTTTGATGGACTTTACGATATCCTCCGCTGCATATTCCCCCTGCACCAGCGTAGGGAAAACCGCAATTTTCACGCGAGGGTCTCGTCTTTTCGCAATCTGGATAATATCCCGCACCGCCGCCCCTGTAGGGGAAGTAATGACAGCGATACAGCCCACATGCTCAGGAATTTCTCTCTTGAAATCTGCATCAAACAGGCCTTCCGCCGCCAGTTTTTCCTTCATCTGCTCAAAGGCGATCTGCAGAGCACCCATGCCCACAGGTTCCAGAAATTCACCATACAGCTGATATTGCCCTGTTTTCTCGTAAAGGGAAACATGTCCATACAAAATCACTTTCATGCCGTTTTCCGGCTCAAAGGGGATCTGCATAGCATCCTGTCGAAAAATGACACAGGAAATGGCCCCCTGGGCGTCTTTCAGGGTGAAATACCAATGGCCGCTTGAATGGGCCTTAAAATTGGAAATTTCCCCCTGCACCAGAAGGCTGTTGAGTATAAAATCATTTTCCAGCAGATTTTTGATATATCGGTTGATCTGCCCCACCGAGAAAACCTTCGGTTCGATCATTTTGCTACCTTGCCCAGCACGCCGTTGATGAAAGCAGGCGCTTCATCAGAGCTGAATTTTTTCGCCAGTTCCACTGCTTCGTTGATGGCAACGCCAACGGGTGTTTCCCCAAATTTCATTTCGTAAACAGCCAGTCGCAGGATGGCCAGATCCACTTTATTCATGCGTTCAGGGTCCCAACCCTTTGCGCATGCAGCGATCATACCGTCGATCTCATCCATATGTTCATTTACCCCTTCCACTTCGGAAAGGATGAATGCTTTTTCTGTTTCTTCCACAGGCTCATCCTTTTCTGCAAAGAAAAGTTCTTTCACCTGTTCAAATTCTGCCGCTTCGCTGAAATCCATCTGGAACAGCAGGAAAAACGCATTCTTTCTCGCACTTCTTCGGCTCATAACATACCTCCGTATTTCATACACGAAAACATTTTCGTCTCAGTAAATTTCCCTTTAAAACACCAGACGGGTTCCATCGGCATAAACCATGAAACCCGTTTGCATACATTTTCACCGATGATTATTCTTCATCCTCAGCTTTCGCTTCTTTTTCCTTCACAACGCCGGAAACGCTGACATTTACAGCAGCCACATTCAGGCCTGTCATGGTTTCCACTGTGGATTTTACTCTTTCCTGCACTTCTGCAGCGACCTTCTGCACCTTTGTGCCGAATTTCACAATGATTTCCATATCCAACACTGCTTCGTTTTCATCCTTGGCGATCTTCACGCATTTTGTGTGACCTTTTTTGCCAAAGAATTCCACAATGCCTTTGCCATGGGCGCCGGCTACAACGCCTTCCACTTCCAGTGCTGCTGTCACAGCGATCACGCCTACCACTTCATCTGCGATCTGGATCTGGCCATTCATTTTATTTTCAGACATGTTCCTTACCTCCTGTTTTTGGGTTTTATTCATGATTTCATGCAAAAATCCTGTATACCTTGCGGGAAATTCCAAACAATACCTTTTTTCCGCGCATAATTATGTTTTGATTATAACAGATAGTCACCTTTTTTGCAATGAATTATGCAGGAATTCATGCATAAAAAAGGGCCGTGCAAGCGACCCTCTCTGACTTTCCCTTATTTTGCTTTCTGTAATGTGTTGATGCGGATCTTGGATGCATCCATCCCCGTTTTCCGCTTCACGATATCTTCGATCTGGGCTACTTCCGCATCCGTCAGGCTGTCCTTATCTACCACAACATCCACTGTATCATCATCGATGCGGACATAGGCTTCGCTGAAGCCCTTGGATTCGATCATGGCTTCCGCCGCCGTTTCCTTTTCGATGCGTTCCTGCAGCTGCATCATGTTTTCTGTGCATTTCGCTTTCTGTTCCTGGCTGATGTTTTCATTATTCAGCATTTCTGTCAGGATATCCTTCTGCTTCGCCCGGGACTGTTCTCTGTCCAGCTTTGCTTCCGCAAAATATTCAGAGCCTGTCAGGGCCTCGCTGCCGGCAGAAACATAGATGGCTGCACCGTCTCCCGTAGTCTCCGCCACTTCCGCCGTGATAGGGTCAAGCGCCAGTTCCGCCGTATCGATATCATCGGGCAGAGCGGAGTAATCCACCAGCGCCGTCACGTCCCCTTCTTCTGTCAGCTGCAGCGCTGTCTGGTTCCCTTCCGAAGAACGGCTTTCCTGAAAATTCAAATACCCCGCTGCTGCGATCATCACTGCCAATGCGGTGACCACTACTTGATTCCTCTTAATGACAAACATTCCCATTTCCCCCTCTATTTCATTTTCAAAACTGCGATCTTATGGGCAGGCACATCCAGAAGCGCCTGTGCCGCCTGATTGAGCGCCGCGCAAACGGTGGCATCTCCGCCGCCTTCCGCCACAATGACGACCCCTTCCACCTCCGGCGATGTTTCCGAAAGGATAAGAGGCGAGGTATTGCCGCTTTTATCCTCCGTCAGGATGGCGGTGTTTTCCACTCGCAGGCTTTCCGAAGTTTTTCCGCCGTCCTCTGTGTAGGATTCCTCCCGCACCTCATCTCGGGCAACGGTCTTTTCCTCCGTCCTGCGGTAGGTCAGCATCACGTCCACCTGTCCCGCCCCTTCGATTTTGGAGAGGATCTCTGCCATGCGTTTTTCGGTCTCCCCGTCATTGCCGATGGCTGTCTCCGTACGTTCCTCCTGCGACGAAACCTCCGGTGCAT
This sequence comes from Anaerotignum sp., assembly GCF_017483025.1. GTDB lineage: Bacteria > Bacillota > Clostridia > Lachnospirales > Anaerotignaceae > Anaerotignum_A. The sequence continues at coordinate 78,502 of NZ_JAFUMA010000066.1, forward strand.
CCCCGCCAAAGGAAGAAAAGCTCTTTCCCGCCGCCAAAAGCAGGATGCCCGCCATCAGCGCCAGAAACACATTACTGCGCATCTTCTTGTTTTCCGGGCTAAACAGCCCCTTAAAAACATCCTTTTGCATCTTCTCACCCTTCTTTTGTAAATCCGTTGTATGTATCTGACCATTCCTGCTCCAGTCTCATAGCTGGCAGTTCGAAACCCTCCGTTTCACCGAACAGCCGAAGAAAGGGGCTCAGCACCGCTGTCAGCACCAGTACCCCCAGCACCAACTCCGCGTAGCGGCGATACTTCCCCTCGGGCAGGAGGATGCCCACCAAAGCAGAGAAAATGGTCAATGCAGTTATGGTTTTAATATATGCCGTAAATGCTTCCATCATGCCTACAAGCCTCCCAACAAAAGCAGTGCTGAAAATAAAAACATCCCTTCCCCCAGGAAAACCACGCCAAGAAGAAGCCCAGTGTATTCCCCTGCGGCAGAAATGCAATCCACCAGCCGTTCCTCACAAATAAATTCCGCCGCTGCTGCCGTCAGCTTGAACACCAGCATGATGACCAGCAGCTTCACCACCAAAGGGATGCATAAAAGCAGCAAAAACACCGCCGCCGCAACCAGCGTACCGCTTTTTAAAGTGCCTGCCACAGCCGCCGCCGTTTCCACCGCACCGCCCATGACATTCCCCACCACAGGCACAGCCCCTACGGCGATCTTCGCCGTTTTTGCCGCCAGGCCATTCAATGCTCCGCCGCCGATCTTTTGCAGGGAAATCAGCAGCATAAAGGCCATCGCCGCACCCTTCATGCCCCAGCTGATGCATTGCCGCAGAAGCTCTGCAAATTTTCCAAGGATGGGCCGTTCCGAAATATGATCTGCCATTTCCAAAGCAATTGCCAACAGGATAGCAGGAATAATGATATAACTGACCGCAACAGACAACGCCGCCGAGCCGCCCATGATAGCCGGCCCCATCAATGCTCCCTGGGTCAGGTTACCGGAGGAGGCAGAAAGAATCAGAAAAATGGGCACCATCGCCCCAAATGCCCCACAAATCCCCTTCATCCTCTCCACAACGCCCTCAGAAATGGCATAAAACGAGGATAGAATCACCACAACCAGCACCATATAGCAAATATAGAAGCCCATTTCTCCCACAGACTTTCCCTGAAAGGAATCGTTGAACTGCTTCAAAATGGCACTCAAAATCACCACCAGAAGCAGTTGGGTCAGCAGTTTCCCCTGGGTGCGAAATTCCCCGAAGGCCGCCTCCATTATTTCCTCTTTCAGCCCTGCAAAGGTGAAATCAAAATCTCCTGACAAAACATCTTTCAGCAGCTTTGAAAATCCCACATCAGCGTCCAAATCCTCTGCCGCTTCATCCACGGCTTCCGTCTCCAGTTTTTCCAGCTCCGCTTCAATCGTTTGTGTATCTATTTCCGCTGCGAATGCCGCCGTCGGCAAAGCGAAAAGGAGCAGAACCATGATCAGCAAACATCTCTTCATCCTGCTCCCCCCTATACCAGCCCCATGACCAATTCCAGCAATCCCGTCAGCACGGGAGCCGCCGCCGTCATCATCAAAATCTTTCCCGCCAGTTCGATTTTTGCCGCCACGGCCCCTTCCCCTGCATCGGCGCAAAGCTGCGCGCCAAACTGGGTCAGATAGGCGATGCCGATGACTTTCAGCACCACGGCAAAATATCCGCTGCCCACACCGGCTTTTTCCGCTGTTTCCCGTAACAGGGCGACCAGATTTCCCAAGGGAACACAAATCAAACCGAAAATCAAAATGCCCGTGACGGCAGCAACCAGCATAGCGATTTGTGGGTTTTCCTTTTTCAGCAGGACAGCAAATACCGTCCCTACCAGTCCCAGAGCGATGATCCTTCCCATCTCCATTTGATCGCCCCTTTCACAGCTGGAACAGCGTCTGCACCGTATCAAACAGCTGGCTGATATACTGGATGACCCAGAAAAGCACCACTACCAACCCCGCCAGGGTAGTCATCATTGCCTGTTCCTCTCGCCCTGCCCGGATCAGCACCTGATTCAGCACTGCCACCAGAATACCCACCGCCGCAATGCGAAATACGATATTGATCTCCATTTTCCTTCCCCCTTCACAGCAGCGTCACCACGATGAGGAGCCCCGAAAGCCCACCCATGCCATAGTAAAGCCTACCGTTTTTTTCTAAGCGTTTCTTGCCCTGTTCCAAAGCATGTTCGATGTATCGCAAAAGCAGACGGATGCTGCCTTCCTGCTGTTCCTTATCCAAATAGCCCAAAGTCCTGCCGAACAAAAGCACCGCATCCAGATCTTCTGTTGTCAGGAAAGTATGTATCGCCTGTTTTCTCCAGACTTCTTCCCAGATATTTTCCGCCGATGCGCCGTCCCGTTCTGCCATGCGCTCTGCCGCTTCCTGAAAGATTCCCCCGATGACACCATCGGTTTTCCAGCTGATGCTTTCCAAAACCTCCGGCAAAGGGGCGGAAAGATATGCAATCTGACTTTGCAGCAGCAGAATGCCCCGTTCCAGTTCTTCCAGTTCTTTCAGCCGATATTTCTCCTTTGCGGCAAAATATGCCCCGAACCATAGGGTAGCCCCCAGCACAAGCATAATGCCCGCCAGTCGTATCATCCCTCGTCCCCCTTCCAGATGATTTTTCCTTCTTTGTCCCGTATTTCTTCTGCCGTACCCGCGCCCTTTCGATTGGAAAGGAAAAGATATCTTTCAAAGACTTTTTTGCGGATGAGGGCCTGCATCTGCGGGCGGGTCTCCAGATCGGCAAAGTCCCGTCCATGGGCTGTAGCAACCAGCTTTACACCTGCATTGAGAACTTCCTCCACCCCATCGATATCCTCTCTGCGCCCCAGTTCATCCACAGCGATGATATCAGGGGACATACTTCTAAGAAGCATCACCATTCCCTTGGCTTTGGGGCAGCCTTCCAAAACATCTGTACAAGGCCCCACGTCCATTTGGGGGATACCATCCCGCAGAGGGGCAATCTCTCCCCGTTCATCCACCACGCCTATGGTCTTTCCTCTTTCGCTCAGGCAGCGAACAATATCCCGCAAAAGCGTCGTTTTTCCGCAGCCCGGCGGAGAAACGATAAGCGTATGGCAAAAAACATCTTTTTCCATCAGCCGAGGCAAAAATTCTTCTCCCCACCCCTTCTGTTCTCTGGCAATACGAATATTCAGGGCATTGATCTGACGTAAAGTTCGAATCTCGCCGTTTTCTATGACCGCCTTTCCGCAGAAGCCGACCCGGTGCCCCCCTTCTATGGTAATGTAGCCCTGCCGCAATTCCTCTTCAAAGGCGTAGAGGGAATAGGCACTCAAAAGAGACACTGTCTCCCGCAGATCTGCTGTAGAAACAGGGATCCCGCCCTCCCAAGGCGCGGGAAGCAGCGCGCCGCTCCTTTCCAATGAAAATATCCCGTCTGCCCGTTTCAGCAATAAAGGCTGTCCGCTCCGCAGGCGAATTTCCTGGATATCCACAAGGCTTTCCTCCGGCAAAAGTTCTCTGATCTTTCTGGGCAATGCCCGCCAAACTGCTTCTGTCTGCATCGGCTCGTCCTCCCTTCTTTTCTCATCTTATGTAACAGTTTCAAAATCATTCTAAAATTATTGCTTCACATTTCATGACAATTTCTTTAAATAATTTAAAATTTTCATTATTTTTTTGCAAAAAAGTTTTACTTTTTCACAAATGGTGATAAAATACAATCAATAATCTAAGAAATTCGACAGAAATTTTGTCGTTCTATTCCAAAAAAAGGAGAGCCTTATGTATACGATTTTGATTTCCAATTCTGACGATGAGATAAAGCAGGCCCTTAAGGATCTATATGCAGACACAGACCAGATCCATATCATGGATAAGGAAGGGGCCGTGGAACCCCCCTATTGCCGCATCAATACAGCCAAAGGCATCTATAACATTCCCCACAACGAGATCCTGTTCGTGGAAAGCGGGCAGAAAAAATCCATCATCCATCTGGCGAATGATTCCATCTGTCTGCCCATCCCCCTGTATCGCATCCGCGATGTGCTTCCTGCGCCTTATTTCGTACAGACCCACCGTTCCTTTATCATCCATCTGGAAAACGTATCCTATATCGATAAAACAAAAGACCCCTGGGTCATCTCCTTCTTCGGCTCCAATAAGACCGCTTTCGTCAGCCGCAGCTTCAAAAAAGACGTGATGCAGGTCATCGGCCCCATGCTGGACTGTTTCACCGATTGACTTTGCCTTTTTTCGCCGTTACAATAAAGGCAGCAAAGAAAAAAGGAGGTCATCCTGATGAAAGAATTTCGCCTGGTCGCCTTTGGCGACAGTCTGACATATGGCTATGGCGTATTATCCCATGTGGCATATCCTTCCCGCCTGGCAAAGGAACTGCCGGAAAAGAACCCCAATATCCGCTGGATGGTCTATAACCGCGGCATCAATGGGGAGACCACCAGGGAAGCTCGCCAGAGGCTGGACAGCAACGTACTGCGCCTGAAACCCCATATCACAGCTATCCTGCTTGGTTCCAACGACAGTGCTCTCAACGAAGGCCAGTATCGTACTCCCTGGGAATATGAACAGAACATGATGTTCATGCTGGAACAACTGCTTGCAACGAAGCATGACGCAAAGGATTTCAACGGAGGTTATTGCCTGCCCCTGCTCATTACGCCTCCCCCTGTGGTGGATACAGATTTTTACCCTTTCACCACCAGTGATCGTCTGGAGCTGTATCGGGATATCGTGCTGAAACTGGCAAAAAGCTATGGTTGTCCCGTCATCGATATCTATTCCGCTTTCATGGAAGTCAAAGAAAAGAATGGCTTCGAAGCCTATGATGCCCTGTTCCAGTTTGATGGTGTCCATTGGAGCAATGCAGGCTATGACGTCTTCTATGCCCTGATGGAGAAAAAGATATTAGAACTGACAAAAGATTTTTAAACGCAAAAAAGCCCTGATTCTTTTGAATCAAGGCTTTCTTTTTTCTGTTTATTTTTTGTTCATCTGTGTGCCCTGGCCGCAAAGGTCAACGGTCACATGGAGCACCTTTGTCTTGGAAGAAACGCCAATACCCACTTCCTGCATGGTGCTGTCCATCAGGCCATTATGCTTGGAAGCTGTGCGCATCCATTCCTGATAGATATTCACCACATCGCCACGCTGTCTGGCAATGGTTTCGGAAGCTGTCAGGAATTCCTTCCCACGCTCCATAATACGTCCGAAAGGCGTAGAGCCATCGGAGCCGGTATAATCAAAATAATTATTGGAAGTCATATCTTCAGAATGGGCTCTCGCCACGTCCCAAAGTTTTTTATCCCAAACCAGTAAGGGCAATCCTTTTTCTGTTCTGCGTACCTGAATCAGATCCAGCAGCTGCATTTCAATATCACCCTTTGTGGTATACTGCAAGGTACTCATAGGGTCTTTTGTCTGCACAAAATCCTTTGTCTGCAGCAACAGGCCACAGATATTGCCCATATAATCCAAAGGCACTCTTGCCTCAGATAGCTCATTGTAAATCACGCCGCTGTGTTCCGCGCTGCTGACATAGGCAAGATTTTCAATATCCGCCATCGTCCCCTTGCCATTCATACTCATATAGGAAAAATCCGTTCCGGGTACAAAAATTTCAACTACTTCGCCATTTTTAAACGTCGCAAAGAAATAATCCACATAGTCGTTGAGATAAATATATCTATCCAGACCATAAATCGATTCATCGATACGGTCGGGCTCGCCCCAGACTGTTTTCAGTTCTTCTGCCGTCCAGTTCAGAGATATCTTCTTTTCTCCCACAGTCACCGTCTCTGTTTCCGCTGCGGCTGTCACTTCCCGTTGGGATTCTTCCGGCTTCGTTTCTTCCGGTACGACTACCTCAGATTCTTCAGGTACGACCACTTCGGGTTCCTCAGGAACAACTACCTCTGGCTCTTCGGGTGCAACCACTTCAGGTTCCTCAGGAACAACTGCCTCCGGCTCTTCGGGTACGACAACTTCAGGTTCTTCGGGTACGACAGGTGTCAATTCTCCTCCTGTCTGTTCCAAAGCATAGCGATATGCTTTTACGAAAGAAACCACCGCTTCCTGCACCGTCATTTCACGGAAAGGGCCATACGTGCCGTCTTCATAACCGGAAACGATACCTGCGCCGTACAGCTGGTCGATGTATCTGTTAGAGGAATCATAGAGCAAAGCCGTATCGGTAAAAGGATTCTTTACCGCTTCATTTGTCAAGTCAACACCGCAGGTCTTTAGCACACGAGCTACCATGATCGCCATCTGTTCTCTGGTCAGCGTGCGGTCAGGGGCGAATACGCCGGGTTCCACCCCGCCGATGATGCCCGCTTCATAAGCCGCAATCACATCTTTGTCGTCGCAGTCAGAAAAAGGGGTAGCCTGTGTAGCTTTCCATTCCTGATCTGTCGTAACATTCAAAAAGCGCATGACCATCTTGCAGAATTCTTTTCTGCTCATGGGCGATTTTGCCTTCTGCAGTTCCGCATCCGTCAGCAGACCTTCGTGATAGGCAAATTCCATAGAAGGCTTTGCCCAATTGCCCGCATTGGTTTCAATGGCAGCAAAGGAAGGCACTGCAGCCGTGATACACATTACCCCCGCAAGGAGGAGCGCTGCAAACCGTTTCATAAGATTCATCCTTTCTCGGAAAGCGGAGCTCTAAAAAAACTTATACATAAAAACAAGCCTTTCGGCTTTTTCCTCTCCGCTTTTCTTAACCTTTCCGCAAAACTGTTTCAAGGTTTTTTCGATTCTGTTACAATTTTATGAACATACGTTTGTATTTTATTATAACACAAAATTCCATATTGGCAAGGAAAATCGTGTTTTTCTCTCCACAAGAACCATCAAAATGCACAAATTTCGGAATCTTTCCACCATTTTGACGCAAAAAAAGAGCCGAATCACTTCGGCTCGTTCTTTTATTCTCCCAATGCCATCTGACCAGGCAGGTTGTTTGCCGCCTTATCTTTTTCCTGAATAAAATGGCCTGTAGTAGGAATTTTCTTTGTACGATAATATTCATGGTCTTCCGTCAGGAATTCCTCTTTGGTGAATACCTGTGTCACGGTGCTGTTTTTCTTCAGCGTGAAGACCTGCACGCCGGTGGCGTTTTTCGTGGCACTGGAAGGAACCAGCTCTGTATTCATCAGAGTCGCCTTATCCGTATTGCGCATCAGGATGAAGTCGCTTTCCTCGTCGATCTTTGCCATACGAACCAGTTCCGCCTTAGAAGAATACCCATTGATCAGCTTCTTACGGTTTGTTTTTGTTTCGTAAGCATTCAAAGGCACCTTTGCCGCCTTGCCGTTGGCAAAGAAGAATACCATCTGCCCTGTGTAATCGGCTGTTGCCGCCATATAAACAATGGTTTCCTCCGCTTCCATATTCAGCAGATTTGGAAGATAATCCCCCAGTACGCTGGCTTTTGTGTCGGCGATATCAGAAGCCTTCATTTTATACACATTCTGCTGATTAGAGAAGAAAAGCAGTTCCATCCGATTCATACCATCCTGTTCCATCAGCATCACGTCTTCTTCCTTCATCTTCTGTTCCCCGGCCATACGCAGGGATGCCTGAGAAATTTTCTTGAAGTAGTTTTCCTTCGTCAGGAAGAAACGTACGGGATAATCTTCAATAAAGTCATCCTTCGTCAGGGTCGTCACATCATCTTCGTGGATGATCTCTGTCTTTCTTTCCTTGCCGTATTTTTTCGCTACAGCACGCAGCTGCTTGCAAATGATATTTTTGATCTTTGCATCGGATTTCAGCGTCTCATTGAGATTTTTGATATCCTCTTCCAGAATCTTCAGTTCTTCGATGCGTTTGATGATATATTCTTTGTTGATGTTACGCAGTTTGATCTCAGCGATATATTCCGCCTGGATCTCGTCGATATCAAAGCCTGTCATCAGATTAGGTACGACCATTTTTTCTTCTTCCGTATTACGGATGATAGCAATGGCCTTGTCAATATCTGCCAGAATCTTCGCCAGACCCTGCAGCAGGTGGAATTTATCAGATTTCTTCTGGATATCGAAAGCGATCTGTCTGCGAATAGAATCCATACGGAATTCCGTCCAGTGTTTCAGGATATCCCCCACGCCCAAAGTCATGGGTCTGCCTTTGATGAGGACATTAAAGTTACAGCTGAAACTATCCGCCAGTGGTGTCATGGCATAAAGCTTGTGCATCAACAGTTCCACATTGGTACCACGTTTCAGATCGATGGCGATTTTCAGACCATTCAGGTCGGATTCATCTCGCACATCAGTGATATCCTTGATCTTGCCCGCCTTTACCAGCGCAATGATCTTATCTACAATGGCTTCGATATTGGTTGTATAAGGAATTTCATATACTTCGATACAGTTATCCTTTTTATCATAACGATATTTCGCCCGCAATTTCACACTGCCGCGGCCTGTTTTATAAATCTGCTCCAAGTCCTTCCGGCTATAAATCAGTTCACCGCCGGTAGAAAAATCAGGTGCAGAAAGATGCTCGCACAAATCAATGGTATCATCCTTGATGAATTTTGCTGTTGCCTCGCAGAGCTCCGCCAAATTGAAGCTACAGATGGAGGACGCCATACCAACGGCAATGCCCAGATTGGGATTCGCCAAAATATTAGGGAATGTGGTGGGCAGGAGAGCAGGCTCTTTCATACTGCCGTCGTAGTTATCCACAAAATCTACTGTATTCTTGTCGATATCCGCAAAGACTTCCTGACAAATACCTTCCAGTTTTACTTCCGTATAACGGGACGCAGCATACGCCATGTCCTTAGAATAATATTTACCAAAGTTCCCCTCAGAATCCACAAAAGGCACCAGCAGGGCTTCGTTATCCCTGGTCAGGCGCACCATAGTCTCGTAAATGGCGCCGTCGCCGTGGGGGTTCAGTTTCATGGTCTGCCCTACGACATTGGCAGATTTGGTTCTGTCGCCCTTCAAGAGGCCCATCAGGTACATGGTATAAAGGAGTTTTCTGTGGGAAGGCTTGAAACCGTCGATTTCGGGAATGGCGCGGGAAACGATGACACTCATGGCATAAGGCATGTAGTTGATTTCCAGCGTATCCGTTATTTTCTGTTCCTGTATGAAATTATCATGGTATTCTTTTTTGCTTGTTGTTTTTTTCTTAGCCATTGTAATACCGTCTTTCTATTTCAAATTAAGCATTAGCTCAAATCGATCATATCTAAATATTTGTGACCTTCTTCAGCGATATGTTCTTTTCTGCCTGACAGGTTTTCCCCCAGCAGCAGTTCGAAAATCTGCTGTGTACGTTCCGCTTCATCGGGCGTTACCAGAATCAGGCGTCTGGTTTCGGGGTTCATCGTTGTTTCCCACATCATTTCCGCTGCGTTTTCGCCCAGACCTTTGGAACGTTTGATCTTCACTTTGCCTTTCAGCTTGGACGTGATCTGCGCCTTTTCCGCATCGGTATAGGCAAAATATTTATCCTTCCCGTGACGGATTTCGTACAGGGGGGATTCCGCGATATAGACTTTCTTTTCATAAATCAGGGAAGGAACCAGTCTGTAAATCATCGTCAGCAGCAGAGTACGTATCTGGAAACCATCTACGTCCGCATCGGTGCAGAGGATGACCTTGCTCCATCTCAGCTGATTGATATCAAAAGAATTCAGACCTTTATCGTGCTTGGATTTCACTTCCACGCCGCAGCCCAGAACCTTCATCAGGTCAATGATGATATCGTTGTTGAAAATCTTATTATAATCCGCCTTCAGGCAGTTCAGTATCTTACCGCGAATGGGAATGATCGCCTGGAATTCCGCATCTCTGCCCTGTTTACAGGAGCCCAGAGCGGAATCGCCTTCCACGATGTAGATTTCACGTCTTGTTACGTCCTTCGTGCGGCAGTTGACGAATTTTTCCACACGGTTATTCATATCCAGATTGCCTGTCAGCTTTTTACGAATGTTCACACGGGTGTTTTCTGCTGTTTCGCGGCTGCGCTTATTTGCCAGCACCTGGGCCGCGATCTTATCCGCATCCATCTTGTTTTCAATAAAATAGATTTCCAGCTGCTGACGGAAAAAGTCCGTCATAGCTTCCTGAATGAATTTATTGGTGATGGATTTTTTCGTCTGGTTTTCATAGCTGGTCACCGTAGAAAAAGAATTGATGACCAGGATCAGGCTATCTTCCACATCTGTAAAGGTGATTTTCTTTTCATCCTTCTTATACAGATTGTTGTTTTTCAAATATTTATCAATGGCAAAGACAAAAGCATTTTTGACCGCTTTGTCAGGAGAACCGCCATATTCCAGAAAGCTGGAGTTGTGGTAATATTCCAGCACATTTACGTGGTTATTGAAGCAAAAAGCCGTTTCAAATTTCAGCTTATATTCCGGCTTATCCTCGCGGTCTCGGCCCTTGGTTTCCGTCTGCAGATAGTGGACGGCAGTCAGGCCTTTATCCCCGCTCAGTTCCGCCAGATAATCCTTGATACCGTTTTCATAGCAGTAGTGGAAAGTTTCGCCGCTTTCTTCATCGTACAGCTCAAACAGCAGACCCGCGTTTACCACCGCCTGTTTTTTCAGCACATCCTGAAAATATTCCAGAGGAATACGGATATCTGTGAAAACATCTCTGTCGGGGCGCCATGTGATCTGTGTGCCAGTCGGGTGTTTTTCCGCCGCTTCCTTCATCAGACCGCCGACATTCTCGCCCTTTTCGAAATGCAGCTGATAGCACATGCCATCACGGTAAATCACCGCATCCATAAATTCGGAAGCATACTGGGTCGCACAGGTACCCAGACCATTCAGGCCCAAGCTAAACTCATAGTTTTCACCTGTATTGTTCTGATATTTACCCCCTGCGTACAGTTCGCAGAAAACCAGCTCCCAGTTGAAACGGTCTTCCTTGGGGTTATAATCCACAGGGATACCACGGCCATGGTCCTTTACCAGGATGGACTGGTCTTTATATCGAATGATTTCGATTTTCCTGCCATAGCCTTCCCTTGCCTCATCAATGGAGTTTGAGAGGATTTCGAAAAAGGCATGCTCGCACCCATCCAGACCATCAGAACCAAAAATAACCCCGGGACGCAGACGGACTCTATCCGCCCCTTTCAGGGAAGTGATACTTTCGTTATTATAATTTGAATTTTGCTGCTTCTTCATAGCGACACCTGCTTTGTTTCATTTCTGGCAGACCCAATATCTTGAAATAAACACAGTCTGCCCCACTATATCTAACTTTACAGGAGTTGGAAGGATGTGTCAAGCGAACACTTTTAATTTCTGTCCTCCTTTCTCCAAAACAGATTGCAAAAAATCTGCCTGACTGGTATAATGTATAAGTTATTTCATAATTATACCCATGGGGACGTACTCAAGTGGTTGAAGAGTTCAGACTCGAAATCTGATAGGTCGGGCAACCGGCGCGAGGGTTCGAATCCCTCCGTCCTCGTAACAGTTTTTTTGGGCGTTTTCCTTAAAATAAGGGAAACGCCTGATTTTATAAGATCTGCCTATCTTTTCTGCATAAAAACCGTCGCTCTTGGCATACTATAAAATGGTGATGTATATGAAGAAAAGAAAGTATCTCCCCTATATCGTATCTATCCTGATCCCTTTGGCAGTAGGCGGCATCGCTGCTATTTTCACCGTCAAAGGCATGCCATTCTACAAAACACAAAGAAAACCGTGGTTTACACCACCGGAAATCCTTTTCCCCATCGTTTGGACCATCCTCTACGTCCTCATGGGGATCGGATCGGCTTTGATCTGGAAATCGGATACCCGGAATAAAACAACAGCATTGAAGATATATGCCGGTCAACTGGCGGTCAATTTCTTCTGGAGCGTAATCTTCTTTGGACTGCATTGGTATCTCATTGCATTTTTCTGGCTGCTTTTGCTCATCGCACTGGTGATCCGGATGATAAATGCCTTTCGTTCCATCCGCCCCGTTGCAGCTTATTTACAAATCCCCTATCTGCTGTGGTGCTGCTTCGCCGCAATTCTCAATTTTTCAATTTGGTTTCTAAACCGCTGAGTATGCCATCCTCCATGGATGGCTTTTCTTTTTGAGAATAATTCCCATTAAAATGCTATATATTGGCCGTTGACTTCTCAAACTACACATGATATGCTTTTTCATACAAAGTTAGCGTATGTTAACTTTCTTGACTATGCCCTTTGGCGATAGCCAGAAAGGAAGTTTATATGAAATATATATGGATCAACCCAGTTACGGAAAGCATGTACACACCAGCCGCGTTATCTGCCTTTTTACAGAAAAACGGCTATACGGCAGTTACTGTTTCCACCAACTGGATCAATATTGTAAAAGAAAAATATAAAGCTGCCGTAGCAGATTCTTCTCTTCCCGTGATGGATATGCGCTGTCCGAAAATTCTCGAACTGGTAAAAGAAAGCGGCATCTCCTCCGCTGTCACGATACCCGAAATCGAACCCATCCTCATCCATTGTGGGCGGGAAATCAGCCAGAGAGAAGACCTTCGCGGCACAGAAAAAATCATCACCACCCCTTGCAAAGCTCTGGCGGATATGGGCAACGCCCTTGCCCTGCCGGAAACGACATTCCTGCCCTGGAATGAATTTCTGCGCATCACAGGCAGCGAACCGGCTGCCACTTCCTTAGAGAAAAGTCCTATTCCTCCCGGCTTTTTTGAAGGACTAGGCTTCTCTCACCACTCCGTCACAGGGGAAACAGAGATTCGGGAACTCTTTCAAAGCGAGGAATTGCATCACACCGACCTAGTCGAGCTGCTCTTCTGCAAAGATGGCTGCCATAACGGCGACGGTGTGAAAATATCTGCAAATTGAACCAAAACATATCAGTTTTACCCTCTTTTCTTTTTGCAACAAGCATGTTATACTGACAAAAAACGTGCTAACCGCAAAGGGTAACACCTGAGCAAAAAGGCGTTCAGACAAGCATGATGAAACCCAGGGACAACTGCACCCTTTTCAGAGTCTGCGCTTTTTCGCGCGGACTCTTTTTATATACAGAAAAAGGTGAATTTACATGAAAAAAACACTCTCGGCCCTTGCGCCTTTTATCGGCATCATCGCCGTATTCGCCGCATGGTTCATCATTTGCCGATTGGGCATATTCAGTACATATGTATTGCCGACACCGGAAAAGGTTTTTGATAGTTTTCTGAAAATGCTGGTCTCCGGTGAAATTTTCGAAGATGTCATCATCTCTCTGGTCCGCATCCTGAAAGGCTTTTCCATCGCCTTTCTGCTGGCCTTTGTTCTGGGGATGTTCCGTTCTCTGGTGCCCGCTTCGGAAAAATATTATGACTATATCGTTCAGTTTTTCCGCAACGTGCCCCCGCTGAGCCTGATCCCCCTGCTCATCCTCTGGTGCGGCATTGGGGAAACTACAAAAACTGTCATCATCGTACTGGCGTCCTTCTTCCCCATGTATCTGAACATTGTAAAAGGCTTTACCGGCTGCGACAAGAAGCTGCTGGAAGTGGGCGATGCCTTCGGCTATACAAAATTCGAGAAATTCAAACACATCATCCTGCCCTACGCTTCCGCTGATATTCTGGTCGGTATGCGTATCGGCATGGGCTACAGCTGGCGCGCCATCATCGGCGCAGAAATGATCGCCGCATCCAGCGGTATCGGCCACATGATCCTCTTTGCTCAGGAAATGAGCCGTACGGATAAAGTCATTGTGGGTATTTTCGTAGTCGGCATCGTCGGCCTGGTGACAGATAAAATTTTTGGTATCCTGTTGAGAAAACTATTTAAAGGGAATGGTGAAAATGGCTGGAATTGAGTTGAAAAATATACAGAAAACCTATCCCGTGGACGACCATACCATCCATGTTTTGAAGGGTATCAACTTACAGATCCCCGAAAAAAGCATCACGGTCATCCTGGGTCGCAGCGGCTGCGGGAAAACCACTCTGCTTCGTCTGGTGGGCGATCTGGAATCTCCCGATTCCGGCGAAATCAATTTCGATGTCGCCCATAAAACGGCCTTTGTCTTTCAGGAATCCCGTCTGATGCCCTGGCTGAATGTTTGGGACAACGTAAAATTCGGGTTGAAAAAACAGCCCTGCGATGATACGGCTATCCAATCCATCATCGACACTGTTGGCCTGAGCGGCTTCGAAAAAGCCTATCCCAATCAGCTTTCCGGCGGCATGCAGCAGCGCGTTGCCATCGCCCGGGCCTTGGCGTATGATCCATCCTTCATTATGATGGACGAGCCCTTCGCCGCTTTGGATTACTTCACCCGCGACCAGATGCAGAAGGAATTGATCCGCCTGCAGAAAAGCCGCGGTGCCAGCATCCTTTTCGTGACCCACAGCATCGACGAGGCCCTGCTTCTGGGGCATAAGATCGTGGTCATCGAAGACGGGCAGATCAAAAAGGAATTCCTCATCGAAACAGAAAGCGATGAAAGAGATCTGCTGGCAGATGCATTTATCCAGCTGAAAAGGGAAATTATAGAACAGTTGGATTTATAATGAGGTTTCGCTGCCAAAGGGCAGCATTACCATATAAAAGAGAAAAATAAAAGAGAAAAGAAACTTATTTTAGGAGGTCAACATGAAAAAGAGATTTATTGGTATGGCAATGGCAGCCCTGATGGCTGCAACAGCACTGACAGGCTGCGGCGGCGGTTCCGCAGAAGAATCCCTGGATAAGCTGACATTCACTTATGTAACATCCCCCCTGAACGTGCCTTCCATCATTGAAAAGGAAAAAGGCATCTTCGCAAGCACATTTGAAGATATGGGCATTTCCGTAGAATATGCGGAACTGACATCCGGCGCAGACCAGACACAGGCACTGGCTTCCGGCGATGTACAGGTGCTGTATGCCGTAGGCGCAACATCCGTTATCCTTTCCGCAGCAAATGATGCAGATATCAAAGTTCTGAATATGTACAGCCGCTCTCCCAAGGCTTTCTGCATGTATACACAGGATGAAAGCATCACTTCCCCCGAAGACCTGCGCGGCAAAACAATTGCAGGTCCCACAGGCACAAACCTGCATGAATTGCTGGTTTCCTATCTGGCAACAGCAGATATGACAATTGACGATGTAAACTATGTAAATATGTCCATCCCCGAAGCAAAAGCAGCACTGGACGGCGGCAGCCTGGATGTGGCTCTGGTGGCTGGCGCAACAGCATATCAGGCAAAACAGCAGGGTTACCACCTGATCGCAGATGGTGAAGGTCTGATCGACGCCATCATCGCAGTGGCAGTAACAGATGAATTCTACAATGCGCATCCTGAAATCATCGAAAAACTGAAAGAAGCACAGGATGAAATCGCTTCCTTCATCAGCGAAAACGAAGCAGAAGCACTGGCGATCGTTGCTGCGGCTCTCGACCTTGATGAAGCAGCAGTGGCCGAAATGTACGAATACTATGATTTCTCCACAGAACTGACAGAAGCAGACAAAGCAGGTTTCCAGAACACAGCAGATTTCATGTTCGAATCCGGCATGATCGAAAATGAACTGGATGTAAATACTCTGTTCTATGAATAATCAAACAATGGACGCAAAAAATATGGTGACTGTCCGCAAGAACGGCCCCCTCCTCTCCTTTACCTATGAGGAGCTTCTCGCCCATCATGGCGGCGCCATGCCCGGCGGGGTCGCCCTTGCCTTTCGTATGCTGCAGTGGGTCTTCACAGACGTCCTGAAGACCATCCCCGAAAGAGGACAGTGCAGCTTCTACAGCGGCCTTGGCGAAAATGGCCGTGGTATCATCGACACCGTTACGAAAGTCCTTGGCGTCGTGGAAAACGATTCCCTGCGGTTGGATAAAGCCTACAGCCTGGATAAAACAGGCCCTATGGCTCCTGGCGGCGGCAGATATTATTTCGAATGTGGCACAAAGGATAAGCTGGTAAAGCTGGCGGTGAAAGACGGCGCCATCCCCGAAGAATTTTTCCGCTGCTCCGCAGAAATGCATAGAAAACGCCAGAGCGGCGAACCCATCACCCAGGCAGAAACAGACCACCTGCAGCAACTGCGCATAGAGCTGAGCAAAGCCATCCTTGCGGCAGACAGCAGCGATCTGTTCGTACTTTTATAAACATCCTATAGAAACTACTCCTCACAAAAAGAAAGCGAGAAAATGGACATCCATCTTCTCGCTTTTCTTTATTCTTTCCCATCGAAACGAATGATCGTTCCATAGTCTTTTTTTCTCTCCAGAAGCTTTCTGTCTATCTCCTGTTTCAATTCCCAATTGGGCCGCTTTGTCTCATAAGGCACCACCAGGTCGAATACCAGATTTTTCTGCTTTGCTCCGCCCACGATACGGAAGCAATGCATGGATACCTCCGGCGCCACCTCCTGCATGATTTCATCCATCACCTGATGCATGTCGTTCCATTCAGCATCATCCGTCAGCACAGGGTCATAATGGATGACCAAATGCACATTCAGCTTTTCCAGCGCTTCACATTCGATCGTATCGATGATGTCATGCCCCGCCAGCGGGTCGATCCGTGCACTCAGTTCCACATGGATAGAAGCAAAGCATCTGCCCGGGCCATAATCATGGATCAACAGATCATGTACATTCAACACCCTTTCATGGGACAGAACCAGTTTATTGATCTTTTCCACCAGCTCCACCTCTGCCTGTTCTCCCAGCAAGGGGGAAACGGTCTCTTTCACGGTATTCACCCCGGAATAGAGGATAAACAGCGCCACCAGCAACCCCACATAGCCATCGATATTCACATGGAACAGATACCCTACCAGACACCCCAACAAAACTGCTGCAGTAGAAACCACATCGTTTCGACTATCCACAGAAGTAGCCTGCAGTGTCAGAGAGTTGATTCTCTTTCCCAGAGTGCCAAAAAACAGAGACATCCAGAGCTTCACCAGAATGGATGCTGCCAGAATGGCGATGGTAATGAGGGAAAAATCCACCGGCTCGGGATGGATGATCTTCCCCACAGAAGATTTCACCAGTTCCACGCCGATGACCAGGATCAGCACTGCAACAGCCAATCCCGATAAATATTCATATCTGGCGTGGCCATAGGGATGGTCTGCATCCGCAGGCTGCTGCGCCAGGCGGAACCCTAAAAGCGTCACCACAGAAGAGGATGCATCGGATAAATTATTCACCGCATCGGCAATGATGGCGACAGAGCCCGCCATCAGCCCTGCCAAGAGCTTCCCCAGAAACAAGATGCAGTTGCAAACAATGCCCGCTGCACCCGCCAGCTTCCCCACAGAAGCCCGCACCCGCATATCCTCTGTATTCTGATAGTCTTTCACAAATAATCGCAGTAGAAGTTTTGTCATTTTCCTACCTCCAAAAATGATATTAAAAAAGCATCTGCAGGAACATATAAACTGTCCCGCAGATGCCTTTCATCCGCTGCAATAAATGCCCGGCCACACGGTTTCCCGCTGCCTGCTCAGTTTGTACTGTATGAGTGGTTGGTTCAATGCAGTGCAAAATATTCCTATGATGATATCTTATTCCTAACTTCCTGTCAAGGTGTCAAAAAATCTTTTTTCTCAATTACGAATTCCAATTTATCGTTTCATTCATCTTACCATATCCTACTCCCCATTTCAACGCACAAAAAACTCCTGCCTCATCTGGAAGCAGGAGCTTTTTATCAATCATCCTTAAACAAATCTTTCATTTTTTCCGTAAAGGATTTCTTTTCTTTTTCTTCTTTTACAGATTCGGGTTCCACTGTAGCTGTAGGTGTATCACCATAGAACTGGCGCAGCAGATCTTTCTGTCTTTCGCTCATATCTGTAGGGATCTTCACCTTCAGTGTCACAATCTGGTTACCTCTTACCTTAGGATTTCTCAGGTTGGGCACACCCACACCACGCAGTGTCACCACTGTATCTGGCTGTGTACCGGGCTTGATGGTATATTTCTGTTCACCGTCAATGGTTTTGATGATGATATCGCCGCCCAGGGCTGCCTGTACGAATGTGATAGGCACATCGCAATAGATATCGAAGCCTTTACGGATAAATACGCGATTCGGCTGCACATATACCGTTACCAGCAGATCGCCGTAGCCACCGCCGTTTTCGCCGATTTCGCCTTTGCCTGCCAGACGGATGGTCTGACCGTTATCGATACCCTTAGGTACATTAACTTCATATTTCTTTGTTTTGCGTACTTTACCAGTACCACGGCAGGTATTGCAGGGATCTTTGATAATCTTACCTGTACCGCCGCATTTGGAGCAGGTTCTTACGGATGTTACAGCACCAAACATGGACTGCTGCATCACTCTTTCCTGACCAGTACCGTTACAGGTAGGGCAGCTTTCCGCATGGGTACCTTCCTTGGTGCCTGTGCCATGGCAGGTATCACACTGGTCATAAATCGCTACAGATATTTCTTTCTTACAGCCGAAAACAGCTTCTTCGAAGGTCAGCTGGATGCTTACGTTTACGTCTTTGCCTCGTCTGGGGCCGTTTCTTCTTGCGCTGCCGCCGCCAAAACCGCCGCCGAAGCCAAACATGCTGCCGAAGATATCGCCCAGGTCGCCCATATCGAAGCCCTGACCATAGAAGCCGCCGCCTCCGCCCATGCCGCCCTGTTCAAAGGCTGCATGACCAAACTGGTCATACTGGGCACGTTTCTGGCTGTCGCTCAGTACCTCGTATGCTTCGTTGACTTCCTTGAATTTTTCTTCTGCTTCTTTATCCCCGGGATTCTGGTCAGGATGGTATTTTACCGCCATTTTACGGTAGGCCTTTTTCAGCTCCGCTTCTGTGGCATCCTTCTTTACGCCCAGTACCTCATAATAATCTCTTTTATTTGCCAACTTTCTCACCACCTTGCCGGGGTCTTCCCCTATTTCTTAACGAGAAAGCGGGCGGGTACGTTCCCGCCCTCTCTTATCTCGGACTGATATTCTCGATTAGATTTCTTTGCCGTCGCCGTCAACTACATCGGGGCCTGCACCGTTTGCATCTGCGCCGCCCTGTGCAGCCTGTGCCTGCTGATACAGTTTTTCAGACAGTTTGTAGAATTCCTGTTTCAGGGATTCTGTTGCAGCTTTTACATTTTCTGTATCTGCTTCTGTCATTGTTTCAGGTGTCAGGTCTTTTACAGCGTCTTTCAGTTTGCTCAGTTCAGCTTCAACTGTGGATTTGTCTGTGCCATCCAGTTTATCGCCCAGTTCTTCCATTGTTTTTTCTGTCTGGAAGATCAGAGAGTCAGCTTCATTTTTTGCATCAATAGCTTCTTTTCTCTTTCTGTCAGCTTCTGCGAACTGTTCCGCTTCTTTTACAGCTCTGTCGATTTCTTCATCGCTCAGGTTAGAACCAGCTGTGATTGTGATCTTCTGTTCTTTGCCTGTGCCCAGGTCTTTTGCGGATACGTTTACGATACCGTTTGCGTCGATGTCGAATGTTACTTCGATCTGAGGAACGCCTCTTCTTGCAGGAGCGATACCATCCAGTTTAAACTGACCCAGAGTTTTGTTATCTCTAGCCAGAGGTCTTTCACCCTGTACAACGTGGATATCTACTGCTGTCTGGTTGTCTTCTGCTGTGGAGAAGATCTGTTTTTTGTTTGTAGGGATTGTTGTGTTTCTGTCAATCAGTTTTGTTGCAACACCACCCAGAGTTTCGATACCCAGAGACAGAGGTGTTACGTCCAGCAGCAGGATGGAGCCTGCGCCTTCGTCGCCAGCCATCTTACCGCCCTGGATTGCAGCACCTACTGCTACGCATTCGTCGGGGTTGATGCCTTTGAATGGTTCTTTGCCTGTGTATTTCTTAACTGCATCCTGAACAGCGGGGATTCTTGTGGAACCACCAACCAGCAGAACTTTGTCGATTTCGCCTGTGGACAGGCCAGCATCGCTCAGAGCCTGTTTTACAGGGCCCATTGTAGCGTCTACCAGGTCGTGTGTCAGTTCGTCGAATTTTGCTCTTGTCAGTGTTACATCCAGATGTTTGGGGCCATCCTGGTTCATTGTGATGAAAGGCAGGTTGATGTTTGTGGATGTTACTGTGGACAGTTCTTTTTTCGCTTTTTCAGCAGCTTCTTTCAGTCTCTGCATAGCCATTTTGTCTTTGGACAGGTCCATGCCTTCTGCTTTCTTGAATTCATCTACCAGGAAGTTGATGACTCTCTGGTCGAAGTCGTCGCCGCCCAGATGTGTATTACCATTTGTTGCCAGAACTTCGATAACGCCATCGCCGATTTCGATGATGGAAACGTCGAATGTACCGCCGCCCAGGTCGTATACCATGATCTTCTGTTCGTTTTCGTTGTCCAGGCCGTAAGCCAGAGCTGCGGATGTGGGTTCATTGATGATACGTTTTACATCCAGACCAGCGATCTTACCAGCGTCTTTTGTAGCCTGTCTCTGAGAGTCGTTGAAGTAAGCAGGAACTGTGATAACTGCTTCTGTTACTGTTTCGCCCAGGTAAGCTTCTGCGTCTGCTTTCAGTTTCTGCAGGATCATAGCAGAGATTTCCTGAGGAGAGTAGCCTTTGCCTTCGATGTTTACTTTATAGTTTTCACCCATGTGGCTCTTGATGGAGCTGATTGTGTTGTCGGGGTTTGTGATCGCCTGACGTTTTGCTGTTTCACCGATCAGTCTTTCGCCGTTTTTTGCGAAACCAACAACGGAAGGAGTTGTTCTTGCGCCGTCACTGTTTACGATAACAACAGGCTGGCCGCCTTCCATAACTGCTACACAAGAGTTAGTTGTACCCAAGTCAATACCAATAATTTTTCCCATGATAAATTCCTCCTAAAGAATATACAATGTTAATTTTCCAGTTGCCTAAAATCAGTTTGCCACTTTAACCATACTGTGGCGGATCACTTTATCTTTATACTTATAACCTTTCAGCATTTCCAGAACCACTTCGTTTTCGCCGTAGTTTTCATCGTCTTCATGGGCCACTGCCGCGTGCAGGTTAGGGTCAAATTTTTCGCCCAGTGCCTTGATTTCTTCCACGCCAATGCCACGCAAAACTTCCTGGAACTGCGTCAAGGTCATTTTTACGCCTTTGAAGAACGCATCGTTTTCGTCAACTTTGCCTTCCTGTACGGCAACGGCTCTTTCCAGATTGTCGATAACGTTCAGCAGTTTTTCCACTGTGCTTCTCACGCCATCGTCATACATGCCGGCTTTTTCCTTTACCGTACGTTTGCGGAAGTTGTCGAATTCCGCCAGTGTTCTCTGATATTTATCCAGATTGTCCGCAGCCTGCTGTTCCAGTTTAGCGATCTTTTCCGCTGTTTCATCCACAACTTCCGCTTCTTCCAGCACCTCTGCTGCTTCCACAGTTTCTGCTGCTTCTTCTACTGTTTCCACAGTTTCTTCCACAACAGCTTCCTGTGTTTCCAGATTTTCATCCTTTTTCATTTCTTCCACGTTGTTCCCTCATTTCTAGGTATTTTTGTTATTCCCATCGGATAGGTTCCGTAATACATTTTCAATATTTTGCACCATTCCATTCAGAACGGAAATGACCTGTGAATAATCCATTCGGGTGGGGCCCACGATACCGATGGTACCTCTGGTATTATCCCCCATCTTATACGTTGCCGTGATGACACTGCAGTCCTTCATGCCCTGCACACTGTTTTCACTGCCGATCAGAATCTGGATGTCATTCCCTTTGCTTTCTTCCAGCAATGTTACCAGCTGATCCTTTTCTTCCAGTGTCTGGAACAAGGATTTCGCTTTCTGGATATCAGAAAATTCAGGGAAAGCCAGCATATTTCTGGCACCGCTCATGTGTACCTGAACCTTTTCTGCCGCCCGCATCGTGATTTCGATGGCCTTCAGGATGGGCTGCAGCAGTTCCTGATATTCCTGCAGTTCTGCCTGTATCTTGCTGATGACTACGCCGTCGATCTCATTCAGTGCGCATCCCTGCAACACTCTGTTCAGGCAGATGCCCATGTAAAAGATCTTTTCTTCGGAAGGCACACTGTCCATTTTGATGACATGGTTCTTGATGAAATTATCACCCGTTGCAATGACCAGCAACAAGGATGTGCTGTCCAAAGGCAGCAAACGGATCTGTTTGATCCTTGTTCTCTGTCCCACAGGTTCAGAAACGAATGTTGTATAATTCGTCAGAAGAGACAATGCCTTCGCCGTTTCTTCCATCAGATAGTCTATCTGGCTGATATCTCTGGAAATCACACTTTGCAGATATTTCTGTTCTTCCTGGCTCAGCTCCTTCTGCTGCATCAGATGGTCAACATAAAGTCTGTAACCCATATCGGAAGGGATACGACCGCTGGATGCGTGGGGCTGTAAGATAAGGCCCATTTCCTCCAGGTCGCTCATTTCATTTCTGATGGTCGCAGAACTGATACCTAAGTTATATTTCTTGGCAATGGTTCTGGAACCGACGGGTTCCGCCGTTTCAATATAGTCATTGATGATGGCCTGCAAAATTTGTATTTTTCTGTCGTTTAAAGCCATACCGTCGCCTCCTTTTCCATTTTATTAGCACTCACTCAATTCGAGTGCTAACTTACGTATATAAAGATAGCACTAGCCACCAAGGATGTCAAGTGCTAAATCTAAAAAAAGTCTCAATTTTATGGTATTTTAAGAAATTATTCACGATTTGTTTACAAGAGGAACTTTTCAAAAGCCACATTGCTCACATCGATGCCCCGTCTCGTCAGGCGGATGCCTTCTGCATTCTCTTCCAGCAATCCTTCCTGTTTCAATTCCTTCATCTGCCCGCCGTAAACTTCCTGCATTTCCTTCCCAAAACGTTCACGGAATCTTGCAAAGGAAACGCCTTCTGTCAAACGCAGCCCAAGAAACATAAATTCCGCCAAAGCGTCTTCTTCTGTAATGATTTCGATATCTTCTTTTAATAAGGAAACATCTCCATTGGCAGCGATATATTCCTGCAGATCATAAATATTATGGAAGCGCTCCCCTTCCATATAGGAGTGGGAACCCAGCCCCATGCCCAGATATTCCTCCGCCTGCCAGTAGATACGATTGTGGCGGCTCTGTTTGCCTTTCTTCGCAAAATTGGAAATTTCGTACTGCTCGTAGCCTTTTTCCGCCAGATAATCCACCGCCCAGTGATACATTTTCCTGTCCAGTTCTTCCGATGCAGGCTCCAGCTGGCCTTTTTCATATCTTTCAAAAAAAGGCGTCCCTTCTTCAATAATCAAACTATAAGCAGAAATATGTTCAGGCTCTAAAGCAGTGATATTTTTCACTGTTTCCTGCCAGTCCGCCATGGTCTGATTTGGCAAAGCAAACATCAGATCCACGTTTACATTTTCAAAGCCTGCTTCTCTAACTGCTTTGTAATTCTCCAAAAATCCCTCAATGGTATGGATACGCCCCAAGTCCTTCAACAGCCTGTTCTGCCATGCCTGCACACCCATGCTCAGGCGATTGAAGCCCATTTTCTTCAGGGCAGTTGCCATTTCTCTATCCAACGTGCCGGGATTGGCTTCCGTTGTGATCTCCGCATCCTCTGCGATGTCCCAGCTTGCAAACACAGCCTGCATCAGCTGCTCCAGCAGGGGAATCTCCAGCGTGGTAGGCGTACCGCCGCCAAAGAATACGGAAACGACTTTTTTATTGGGATATTCTTTTCCTCTGGCTTTGATTTCTGCCGTCAGGGCATCCACATAGGCCTGCATCAGGCTTTCTTTCCCTGCCCAGGAAGGGAAATCGCAGTAAAGGCATTTCTGCCTGCAAAAGGGGATATGTATATATAAACCAACCGTATTCATATTATTTCAGCTCCTCGATCATTCTTGTCAGATTCTGGTGGAACTGGCAAATATGAGAACCATCAATAAACATATGATTCACTTCCACAGAGGGAAATCAATTTTTTCATAGATCCACCTTTAAACTCAAATCTTTTCCCTAAATAGTACCATGGAAAAAGGGCTTTTTCAACGCCTGCCAAAAATGAAAAAAATATTAAAAATTCGCCGTTCCTTGAAAAACCGTAAAAATAATGTTAGAATATTTTGTTGTACTAAACTAAAAAAGAGGCTTGATATAAATGGAAAAAATAAAAGAGTTCCGATCTAAAATAGAAACGTATCTCCAAAACAACAAGGCAGCCACCATTTTCATGTGGGCTTTGGTGTTGCTCTATCCCATATTTCTGACACTGACCAGCAACTACCTTTCCTTCCTTTCCGGGGAAGCACCCATGGAGCTGATGAATGCTCTGCTGACGCAGAATTTCGGCGCATTCCTGCTGGGTATGGTCATCGTTTATCTTTTCTTCGGCGTTTTCATCTGCCTTTGCAAGCGCATCCCTTTGGCAGCCTTCCTCACAGGCCTGTTTTTCACCATCATGCCCATCGTGGATCTGTTCAAAACCCACATCTTGAAAGAACACTTTCTCCCCTGGGATCTGCTGCTGGCGAAAAATGCGGACAGTTTTACCACCTTCCTGACCTCTCTGGAAGTGCCTGACGCTATGTGGGCCATCATCGCCTGCACCGTGGTTTATCTGATTATTCTGTTCCTGCTGCGCCCCACGCTGCCCCTGGAATGGAAAAAACGTATTTTTGGCGCGCCCATCCTGCTGGCCTGCCTATATCTCTTCACCATGAACAGCTCTGTTCGTGAATGCTACAATGCCTTTGGGCTTTCCCCCAAAGCACCTAACGACCAGACGACAAACTACGCAGAAAACGGCTTCATCACTGCTTTTGTGCTGAATTTTTCTTCCCTGAACATGGGCGATCCCGCTAATTACAGCGAAAGCTATCTGGCAAAAGCCTTCGAGCAATATCAGCCCTCCGAAACCTCCGGAGCAGATTTCCAGAACCCCGATGTCATCGTCATCCTGTCTGAATCCTTCTGGGACCCTACCACCCTCAACGGCGTGACCTATTCTGAAGATCCTCTGAAAAACTACAGACGCATCGCAGAAAACCATCCCAGCGGCAATATGGTCTCCTGCACCTTCGGCGGCGGCACGGTACGTCCCGAATTTGAAATCCTGACAGGCATGACCACAAGCATGCTGCCCTCCGGCAACGTGCCTTATCAGCAGTATGTTTTCGACGATATCTTTTCCTATGCCCGCCATTTCAAAAACCAGGGCTATGATACCATCGGTATCCATACCTACCAGAAGGAATTTTACGAACGTGACCGGGCCTATCCTCTGCTGGGCTTCGATACCATCCTGGGGGAATATGACCTCCACGCGGAACACCATTGGAACAGCGGCCCCTATATCACCGATGAGACCATGACAGAAGAGATCATCTATCAGCTGGAACAGCCCCATGAAACAGGCATCTTCATTCAGGCTATCACCATGGAAAACCACGGCCTATATTATGATAAATATGACCCTTCCGACTGGGATATCAAGGCCTATTCTGATCTTCTTTCCGAAGAAGATACCAATATCCTGCAGAATTACTGCAAGGGCGTATCCGATTCCGATGCACAGCTGGGCAGACTGTATGATTATGTGATGAATCGGGAGAAACCCACCGTCGTTCTCTGGTATGGCGACCATCTGCCTACCCTGGGCAACGACTTCCAGGTCTACAACTCCGTGGGCAATATCGCCTCCACCACCTCCTCCGACTGGACAACGGAAGAGAAATACAAAATGTTCTCCACTCCCTATGTCATCTTCAGCAACTATGACACAGGCCACGAATATCGTGCCGAAGGGGAACCCGTATCTCCTTATCTGCTGACAGCTCTCATGTGCGATTACATCGGCGCACCGGAAACCGTACGAACCAATTTCCTGCTGGATCTGTATAGCGTCTGCCCCGTCATCAGCCCCTATTATGAACTGTACACAGAAGGCAGCGATGCAGCCACAAGAAATAAATACATCAAGCTCCACGAGCTTCTGACCTATGATGATCTGATGGGCGAACAATATTTGACAAAGGAATTTCTTCCTCAGGACTAAACGCAAAAAAGACGAGGTTTCTGACCTCGTCTTTCTTTTTTATTAAATTTTCTTTCGGAACAACCCATGCTCACTGCAGCAAAGATAAATTTCCCCTCTGCGCTGGCGGGGCAAACGCACCTCACCGGACTGCTCAGGATAGAGCCGTACCACTGTGGCTCTGTCCCAAGAGACTAGGGCCGCAAAGGTGATATAATGTTCCTTCGTCATTTCATGGTCGAAGGTGATAAAATATTCGTTATCGATCTCTTCGATCTTGATATCGTGCATTTCGTCTGTTTCCTGCGCTTTCATAGGTGTCAGCTTTCTGCCGCAGCAGGAGATTTCGCCGCCCCCTGTGCTCCAGAAAAGATTCCCGCAATGCTCGCAGCGGATAAATTTCATTCGTTTCATATTCCCCGTTTCCACTCCTTTTTCGTGCAACTGTCCTTCCAGTATCTTTTCGATATCCACACCGTATAAGGCAGAAATACCCTTCAGCATGGAAACATCAGGCAGGCCTGCGCCCCGCTCCCATTTGGAGACAGTGCGATCGCTGATCTGCAGCACCTCTGCCACCTGCTTCTGGGTCATGCCCCGTTCCTTCCGCAGTCGGCTCAGTAATTCTCCTGTTTTCATCATATCCACGGCTCTCGCCTCCTTCTTCTTTATCATAATCGTTTCTTTTCCGAATAACAACAAACGCACCGTAGAGTTTTCTTCAATAGAAAAAGCCGTCCTGATGGACGGCTGTATTTTTTCACTTACGCGCGGGGATGCGCTTTTGCATATACATTTTTCAATTTCTGATTCGTCAGCTTTGTGTAAATCTGTGTGGTAGAAATATCAGAATGACCCAGCATTTCCTGCACAGAACGCAGATCCGCTCCATTTTCGATCAGATGTGCCGCAAAGGAATGGCGCAGCATATGCGGGGTGATGTCTTCCTCAATACCAGCTTTTTTCGCATAGGACTTGATGATCTTCCAGAAGCCCTGACGGGTCATGGGCCTGCCGTTGCAGTTCACAAACAGTGCATCCTCTTCCGGCCTAGAAATCATATTTTCGCGCACCTTTTCCATA
This sequence comes from Anaerotignum sp., assembly GCF_017483025.1. Lineage (GTDB taxonomy): Bacteria > Bacillota > Clostridia > Lachnospirales > Anaerotignaceae > Anaerotignum_A. Next base: position 105,526 of record NZ_JAFUMA010000066.1, read on the forward strand.
TATCTGCGCAAAGAGAACTTTGCCTGAGCGCCGATGGGAATGATACGGCTTTTGGCATCGCTGCCGCAATGGATATATTCCAGGGAAAGGTTGATATCCTCCACCTTCAGGGAAATCAGCTCTGTCACACGGATGCCTGTAGCATACAAAAGTTCCAGCATGGCCTTATCTCGGATCTCTTTGTCCTCGTCACCATTAGGCTGTTCCAGCAGCAGCTCCACTTTATCCAAAGATAAAATTTCGGGAACCTTCTTTTCCACCTTAGGCATCTCCAAGTCCGCCGCAGGGTTTTCTGTTACATAGCCTTTGCGCTGCAGATACTGATAAAAAGAACGAATGGACGCAATATTTCTGGACACAGTTGCCCCTGCCTTATGCTGCTTCTGCAGTTCATAGACATAAGCCATCACGTTCGTACGATTCACCTTTGCAGCATCCAGGACGCCGGATTCCTTCATAAATCGGCAAAAGCCCCGCAAATCTCTGCCATAGGAGAGCACGGTATTTTCTGATGATTTTTTTTCTTCCCGTAAATATTCGGTAAAATCAACAATGCGCTGTTCCATTCAAACAATCCCCTTCGTTCATAGTATCTTAAATTATACTGAGTTTTTCAGGGATTGTCGATATATTTTGTTGAAAAAATGTAAATTTTGTGAACTTTTTGTGAACAATTGACCCAAAATCAATAAAAATTCCGTAAAAAATGGGCTCACCCTCCATTTTCACGAAACTTTTATGCCAGCAGAATGGCCCGTTCCACCCCCGCAGCAGCCGCCAGCAGCACGATGGATACGCCGAACAAAATACAGTATTCCATCTGTTTACGCCGTCGTTCCCGCTTCAGGGCGCGCTTTGGGCCTTCCTCCTGCCAGGAAAGCAGATAATAAATGGATGCCGACATAATAATAATATAAGCCGGAATCAACAGCAGATTCTGAGGCAGAAAGGTTGCCGCGGAAAAGAGAATACCCTTTGCGCCATAGGTGGCCATCATCATAGCAGAAGTGAACCCCACGGCAACGCTGCGGAAGAGAAACGCCGCTCCCGCAAAGAAAAGCCCCAGCTGCATCCAGCCTCCCAGCCAGATAATGATGTCATACTTCAGATATTTCCAGAAGATAGAAAGGAAAGAGGCTTCCGATGTTTCCTCCAGGGCAATCTGCAGGAAAACAGACAACTCCCCCTGCTGCCCCGCAGGCAAAAGATTTGCCGCCAATGCGCCCCCGGCTGTGCCCAATAAAAAAGATAGACAAACGATGCCGATAATCTTCTGCACCTGTTTGTCTATCCCTCGTTTTTTCTTTTTCATAGCCATCCCCCCTGGTATAGGGTATGGCTCGTCTGGCTCGATTATGCTTATTTTCTCGTCATCCAGGCAAAAATCGCCGCAATGGTCTTTCCATCTTTGATCTCACCTTTGTAGATCATATCTACCGCCTCATCCAGCGTATATTTTTCGATCTCCAAAAATTCATCGGCATCCAGCTTCTGCTGCCCTTCTGTCAGGTCTGTGGCAATAAACAGCGTGATTTTTTCTGTGCAGTAGCCCACGGTGGGATACATCTCGCAGAGGAATTCCAACGTTTCTGCCTTTTTGCCCGTTTCCTCCTCCAGCTCACGCAGCACGCCTGCTTCAGCGTCTTCCCCTTCTTCCAGCACGCCGGCAGGGATCTCCAGCAGCATTTCCTTGAAGGCATGGCGATACTGACGGACAAAGATCAGGCTGCCGTCATTATCCACAGCCAGAACCGCCGCCGCATTTTTGCCGCGAACGACAGTCTCTCTGTAGGCTTCGCTACCATCAGGCATACGCAGCTTGTCCACTGTAATGGTCACGATCTTTCCTTTATGGGTCACATTGCTTTCCAATACTTCGTAGCTCATATTTTCTCTCCTTATTTAAAGGAAAAGGCGCTCTGTAGGTTGGCTCTCAGCCAACCATCGACAGCGCCTCTCCCGATGGCTTTTGCCATGTTTTCGCTTATTTCAGCTCTTTTACCATCGCTTCGATACGATCCATGCCTTCTTTGATCAGTTCCATGCTTGTTGCATAGGACAAACGGATATAATCGGGCATGCCGAAATCTGCACAGGGCACCACTGCCACATATTTCTTTTCCAGCAGGATAGACGCAAAATCTGCCGCCGTTTTGATTTCCTGTCCATCGTAGGATTTCCCATATGTGCCGGAAACATCCGCAAATAAATAGAATGCACCCTGAGGCTTCAGAGCAGAGATGAGAGGAATGCCCTCTTCTCTTTCATAGATATAGTCTCTGCGTTTTTTGAATTCTACGCACATTTCCGCTACACAATCCTGAGGGCCATTCAGGGCTGTAATGGTAGCCACCTGAGCGATGGTGTTAGGATTGGATGCCATATGGGACTGCAAGGATGCCATCAGCTTTGCGATGGGCAGAGGTGCAGCCGCATAGCCGATTCTCCAGCCTGTCATGGCATAGCTCTTGGAAACGCCGTTGATGACGATGGTTCTATCATAAATTTCCTTGCTCAGAGAAGCGATGCTGATATGTTCCTTGCCTTCATCGTAGATCAGTTTTTCATAAATTTCATCGGCGATCACCAGGATATCGTGGCTGATGGCAAATTCTGCAACCATTTCCAGATCCGCTTTACTCATGACCTGACCTGTAGGGTTGGAGGGTGTTGTCAGCACGACAGCCTTTGTTTTTTCTGTATATGCGTTTTCCAGTTCTTCCTTTGTCATCATGAACTGGTTTTCTTTCTTTGTATAGATGATCACAGGCACACCGCCGGCAATACGAACCATTTCGGAATAGCTCAGCCAGAAAGGCGCAGGGATGATGACTTCATCGCCTTCATTCAAGATCGCCATGAATGTGTTGATCAGGGAATGTTTTGCGCCATTGCTGATGACCACCTGGGCAGGTTCATACTCCAGGCCATTGTCTCTTTTCAGTTTATCGCAGACAGCCTTGCGCAGCTCGGGCATACCTGCTGCAGGTGTATAGCGTGTCTGTCCATTATGAATAGCATCGATACCGGCCTGGCTGATGTGGGCAGGTGTATTGAAGTCGGGTTCCCCTGCGCCAAAGGAAACGACATCCAGCCCTGCGGCCTTCATTTCAGCCGCTCTGGAAGAAATTGCCATTGTGGTAGATGCTTTGATACTCATTGCTTTTTTAGATAATTCCATTTTCTTCACCTCGTAAATATATTTTTATTTTTATCTTTTGTAAGATTTATTTTTTCAGGAAAATTTTTACGCCGAAAATACCCATAGCCGCCAGGCAGACACCCATGAATTTCATATACATGATGGGTCTTACCTCTTCGCTGAAGGTAATGCCTACCTCGTCGCCGAAATGAACGGTCGTATCATAGGCGATGACACCGTCGCTGACCATATATGTCATTTCATCTACGCCAAGTACGCCATTGACACCGGCATAAAATTCGATCTCTTTATATTTATCGAAAAACATGCTGCGTCCATAGGTGCCGCAGGCTCTTTCGCCATCCTCTGTCTGCATGGCAAAGGTGATGCTGTTGCCATATTCCGCGCTGGCGATCTCTTCCTCCCCATGGCCGACGATCTTCTGCTCCTCCGCTCTGGCACAGAATACGCTTTCCAGTTCATCATAGGTATAGGGATGCCTGCCGAAGCCATTGAACAGGAAAAAACCCGCCAAGGCCACAACGACCATAACGATCACGCCTTTGATAATGATTTGTTTTCCGCTCTTTTCCATCTCATATTTCCTTTCCGAAGATCCTGCGTAAAAATCGCGAATTTTTCTCCTATAATTTATTATTTTATAATGACATGACAAGAATTACAACGAAAAATCGCAATTTTTTGTATAAAAAAAGAACAGAATGTCTTACAACAGCTTCTGTTCTCTTTTTCTCTTATTTCCCTTTGAACCTGGGCTTGCGCTTCTGCAGAAATGCTGTGACAGCTTCCGTATGGTCTTCTGTTTTTGCAGATTTCACAAAAAGCTCTGCTTCCAGTCGGCAATAGGCTTCGTAATCCCGATAAAACGTATCCCAGTAGATCTTCTTCTGCATGGCAATGGCCGCCAGAGGCCTGTTTTTCAACTTTTCCGCAAAGTTCAACGCTTCTGTCATCAGTTCTTCTTCCCCGACCACCTTTGTCGCCAGGCCAAGGCGCAAGGCTTCTTCCCCCTTGATGGGTTCGCTGAGGGCCATCATCTCGATGGTCTTTGCCAGCCCAACCAGATGATACAGATGATAGATTGCCCCTGTATCGCCGCAAAGAGCAACATTGGAAAAGGCCGTCATCAGGGTGCTTTTTGCCGTCATGATACGGAAATCGCAGGCCAGCGTCAGGGCACAGCCAGCCCCAGCCGCAACACCATTGATGACTGCCACCACGGGCTTTTTACATTTGCGCACAGATGCAGACATCTCCCCTGAAAGGATCGAAACATCATAACTCAGGAAACCGGGGTTGGCCATCTGCTGGATATCTCCGCCGACAGAAAAATTTCTGCCGCTGCCTGTCAGCAAGATGACCTGCACGTTTTCATCCCCTTCGCACAGATAGATGGCTTCTGCCACCTCCTTGAAAAATTCCCCGTCAAAGGAATTACCCGCCCCAGGGCGGTTCAGTGTCACCGTAGCAATATGATTTTCGATATTGATCAAAACGCTGTCGAATGTTTTCATCTTTCCCCTCCGTTCTCAATTTGCGCTTTTTTTTAATATTCAACGAATTTAGACAAAATTCCTTCCTTTTTTACCATTTCCAAAGAAAAAAGGCGCATTACTGCGCCTCGTTTCATTCAGCTTATCTTTTTCGGTCTTTCCTTTCCCTGGATGCGAAAATATTCCGAAAGGGCAGCGATAAACTGTCCGTTGGTAGGCTTTTCCGCAGGCAGATAGCCTGCCACTTCGAAATAGACCTGGGGGCCATTCTTTTTCCATGCGCTTTCAATGGCATGGCGGATGGCGCGCTCCACCTTGCTGGCAGTCGTTTTATACATCCGCGCAATGTCCGGATACAGCCCCTTGGTAATGCCCACCAGCACATCCTGATCTTCCACTGCCATCAACACCGCCTTGCGAATGTAATGATAGCCCTTGATGCTGGCGGAAATTCCCATACGGCTCAGCAGTACGGAGATCTCCCCTTCCAGATTGCGGAAGGGGTCTTCCTCCGCCTCCTGTACCACTTCTTTTTTCTTCTCCTGGACAGCGCAGCCATTTTCCTGCTCCAGCAGCTGATGGATGCGTTCCATCAAGAGTTCCCCCTGAATGGGCTTCGCCATGTAATAATCTGCCCCTAGTGTGATGGCACGGCGCACCAGTTTATCGCTGTCAATGGCAGAAATCAGGATGCAGATACAACCAATGCCTTCCTTCTTCAGGTTTTCCAATACCCAGAAGCCATCCCGTTCTCCCAGGAGGACATCCATCAGAAGCACATCTGGTTTGGTCTGCCTCACCATTTCCAGCAGCGCAGGGCCGCTGTCTGTCATACCCAGAACTGCCATATCCCCTTTTCGTTCCAGGCACCGCTTCAGCCGCTGCAGATAAAATCCGTCCCGATCCGCCAGTATCACTTTGTTTTTTTCTTTTCCTTTCATAAAAGGACACCCCATTTCTTATACACTCTTTCTGTTTTCCGACAGAAAAAGCGGCTTCCCTTCCGCCTTCTGTCGATTTCATTATAAGGGCTGTCAAAAAATTCTGCCATACGACGGGAACCAAATGCGCTTTTATGAGCGCAAATACCTGAAAAAGGTCTTTTTTGCCGTTCAGGGGTGAAAAATGACTTTTCGAGCAAGTTCAATATTTATTTGCCGTTAAAGCGGTCTTCTCCGCTTTTCAAACAAAAAAGACCGATTTTATCGGTCTTATGTCAGTTCAAATATTAAAATACGTTCCCGTTCATCCTTACCTTCGAAGAGGTCTCTGCAATCGATCTCCTCCACAAAAGCCAGCGCGTACATAGTCATCAGATAAACCAGATATTCATCATTGGGATAATAGAAAAGCAACCGCATTTTTCTGGGGTTTTCGTAGTAAGATTCTAAAATACGCCCCATAACGCTTTTCAAAATCTCCACGGAAAAGGGATTGAAAAAATAGAAGCAGTTCGCATCCTCCACCTGAAACTCTTCCGCGTTGACGCAAAGAAAGGTCACGCCCTGTCCTTTTGCAGCAGTCGTTTTATTCTGCTCCGCCTGTTGGAAAATTTCTTCGTTATATTCCAGACCAATGGCACGGCAGCCAAGGGCATAATGCAGGAAAAAGCCCACTCTCCCCTTGCCGCAGCCATAATCCACTAAAATACTATCTTTGCTGATATAGCCGCTTTCTGTCAGCCGCTCTAAAACAGAATAAGGCGTCGGTTCATAGGGGTAATGATACTGGTCTGCATGGGCATCCAGCCGCCCAATGGTATGTATTTTCAGTTTTTTATCCCACTGCTGTTCTGTCATGTCTCATTCCTCAGGCCGCAGGGCCGATGATGCCTTTCATCAGCAGAAAAACCAGCACCAGACAAAGGACAAAAACACCGCCCCATTTTACCACAGAATGTTTTTCCTTTTTCAGCTGAATCCCATAAACGAAGGCGATGCCGGAAAACAGCGCCGCGATCCAGCTGCAAAGCAGAAGGATGATATATATTGGCTCTGGAACGATAAGCATACTATCCATGAAAATTCTCCTTGTTCATATCATAAACGTTCTTTTCGATAATGAATTATTATATCATAAAAAAATCCGTAAAAAAAGAGCCCGCATTTCTGCGGGCATAAAAATCATATAAAAATTTCAGATCATTTCTTGGAGAAGCCAGCCAGGCCAAAAGCCGCAGGGCCGCCATGGGTCGTAATAACACCGCCGGCCTGGATCCATCTTGTCTTTTTGAAGCCTGCTTCTTTTGCTGCATTTTCAACCACTGCACGCACTTCATCGGAGAAGCCGATCACATATACGAGCCACAGACATTCTCTGTCCAGATCATATTTTTCTGCATAATCTGCTACCAGCTGTGCTGCCACCTTGTTCATCTTGCCGCGATATTTCTTTGTCGCCATCAGCTTACCATCCAGAATTTCAATGACGGGATGCAGATTCAGGATGCGGGCCCCCAGGAATGCCACGTTGCTGACACGACCACCAGCACGCAGGAATTCCAGATTATCAGGCATAAAGCACATATTCGCGCGGGAGATCAGGTCTTCTGCCGCTTTTACTGCTTCTTCGATGGTCATATCGGGGTTGTCTCTCAAAATTTCCGCCATAGCAATGACGATATTGCACTGGCCTGCAGAAACCTGCTTTGTATCGATGATGGTCACATAATCTCTATCTTCCGCCGCAATCACTGCGCTCTGCATGGAGCATGTGGTGATGGCAGAATAGGCCAGATACAGCAGGTGGGCATCGGGGTATTCTGCATGGATGGCATCAAATGCTTTTTCAAAGTCCTCGGGCGTGCTGCCGCTGGTTTTAGGCAGCTTGCCTGTGGACTGATAGTAATCCACGATTTTTTCAACAGGGAATTCGCCATCGTCCAGTGTTTCTGTATCAAAAGAAACATGCATGGGAACGATCTTAACACCATATTCAGCCGCCAGCTGGGCATTTACATCAGAACCGGTTTCAGCAACAAGAATGATCTGTTTCATAACTATTTCCTTTCGTTACCACTTACAAGGTTATCTTAAATAATCTTACATGGTTTACGATACCATGTCAATGGTTTTGTCATACTCCTCATATTTCCTGTAAAGAAAACTTTGCTTTCTTTGTCCCAAAAACCTCTGCTTGCACAAAAAAAGGACACAAAATGCTTCCTCCTGCAGGGTTGCCCTTTGTATCCTTTTCTATTCATTCTTTTATTTTTTCACAAGGCTGCAGATCAGCTCAGCGCAGGTATCGATGCCCATGGATGCATCCAGGCACAGGGTATAGTTGCGGGGTTCTCCCCAGTTCTGCCCGGAAATATTGCGATAATATGCCGCTCTGGCATCATCGGAGCGCTTCAGATAGCGATAGGCTTCCTCTCTCGTATCGCCATACATCTCCATGATCTTATTCACACGGTATTCCTTTGGCGCATGGATGAAGATGCGGATCACATTATCATAATTTCGCAGCACATAGTCTGCCGCTCTGCCCACGATGACGCAGGCGCCATTGTCGGCAATTTTATGGATAACCTGTTCCTGGGCAATGACGGCCTGTTTTACCACTGTCGTACTCAGATATAGCTCATTGAGGATGCCGGGCGCATTATCGTTCAAATCAGAAATAAACGCTTTATCCAGACCGCTTTCCTGTGCCGCCAGAGCTGTCATTTCTTTATAGTAGAAAGGAATGTTCAGTTTTTCTGCAACCACTTTGCCGATCTGCTTGCCGGCAGTACCATGTTCTCTGTTGATAGTGATAATCGTACCGGGCTGAGAAGCCTTGATGATACAATCTGCAATTTCTTCTGCCTTTTCCTCTTTTTTCAGGCCCCGGAAGAAGGGCACTGTCAGGCAAAGGATAACAACAACTGCTACCATATCAGCCATAGGCGCCGCAAACAGGATACCATTGATACCGTTGCCCGCTTCTGCGCTTTCCAGGAAACGAGGCAGGAAGAGAGCCAGAGGTGTAAAGCAAACGATGTCTCGGATCAGAGATGCCACCACCGCGCGAACGGACTTGCCGATGGACTGGAAGAACACCGCTGTCATCTTCACCAGGCAAGTAATGGACATCAAAGAAAGATAAATACGGAAGGTCTTGATGGCAAATTCCTGATACAATGCGTTCCCGGAACCAAAAATACCAATGACCAATTCAGGGCGAAGCTGGAAAATCAACGTTGCCACAATGCCAACAACCAACGTGGATTTCAGCACCAGCTGATAGGTTTCGCGCACACGATCCATGCGTTTCGCGCCGTAGTTGTACCCGAAAATAGGCTGACCGCCCAGAACAATACCCGTTACGATATTGCAGACTACCGTATACACTTTTGTCTGGATACTGAATACGGAAATAGGAATATCAGGGCCGTATTTAGACAATGCGCCATAATGAGCCAGCGTCATATTGCCGACCAGAGACAGCACAACAATGGAGATCTGCGTCACGAAGGTGGCTGCCCCCAGGGAAATGGTGCTGCGCAGGATGGCCCCATCTGGAAGAAAGCTTCTCTTTGTCAGAACAAAGCTCTTCGGCTTTCTGAAATAAACGGCGCATACAACGAAAGATGCTACCTGACCGATGGCTGTGGCCCATGCCGCACCGGCAATGCCCCATTTCAGCAGAAAAATGAAAACAGGGTCTAAAATGATATTGATGACAGCCCCTGTCAGCATAGCTGCCATGGCAAAGGCAGGGCTGCCATCCGCACGGATCATGCTGTTCATCACATTCAGCAGCAGATAGAAGGGGAAGAACGCCGCCACGATACGGAAATATTCCACCGCCATATCCAAAGTCTGGCTGGATGCACCAAAGAGACTCATCAGAGGTGTGGCAAACAGCTGACAGATCAGCAGCAGAACGATACTGATCAGGAATGTAACGGTGATGCCTGTACCTACGCATTTATGGGCACTGTCGGAGTCCTTTCTGCCGGCACAGATGCTCAGATAAGAGGCTGCACCATCCCCTACGCACCATGCAAAAGCATTGGCAATACAGATAACAGGGAAGGATACCCCTGTTGCTGCGTTACCCAGATAGCCCAATTCACTGTTGCCGATAAAAATCTGATCGACGATATTATAAAGGGCACTGATCAAAAGCCCCATGACACAGGGCACAGAGAATTTCAGCAATAACTTCGAAATTTTCTCCTGCCCCAGGATCATATTTTCATTTTCCATTTTCTTCTCCTCCTTTTCTTCCTGAATAAAAACGAAATCAAAAAAACCGTAATGGCTTTGCTATATTCCTTCTGAAAAAGGCTTATAGCAAAACTATTACGGTAGTTTGTAGACACATTCATCCAATCATGAATTTATATAAGCATTTATAAAATTGTACAGTCATCGGAACTATACAATGAGATATTATAGCACAGTCTTCCCCGCGATGCAATACCCTCTTGCAGAAAAACAGCGGCGGAACGTTCCGCCGCTATTCTGCCTTTCTGTTGTGTTTCCATTCGCTTATCGCTTGCTGTCTCTTTCCTGCTGGATCTCCAGCCGTCTCTTTGTTGCTTCATCCAGGCCTTCCATAGCCGCCTCATCCAAAAGACGTTTTTCTTCTTTCAGTTCATCTGTATAAGGAAGCAGACGCCCTTCCAGATAAACATATTCTTCGGAGGTTCGGAAGATGGTATTGCTGGAGCCCACCTGGCTGATGGTGACTACATCCCAGTCCTCAAGGTGGCTCTTTTTCAGCTTCAGCATATTGGTATTGATGAACTTGCGGGATTGCTTTTCGCCATTGATATATACCTGGCTCCATTTCGTAAAGTTTTCCCCGATGAGGGTGTAATATCCCTCCACGGATTCACTCATATACAAAATCTTCGCATCCCGAACGCCCATTACCATATGGCCTTCTGTGATAACGGGATTCCCGTCATATACATACTGCTTGCCATAGAGCAGGTCATACTGCAGCAGCTCCAGGTCCATCATGTATTCATAGTTATTGGTATCTTTTCTTGCCTGATGATAATTGAAAACGGTGCCTGCATGCAGACCCAGACGTTCCATAACCGTCGCCATCAGCTGATAGGTAGGGATCGTTCCGTCCTGTTTTTCCAGGCCGATATTATCCCAGATCACATAATTGGTGTTGAACAGGGAATTGCTCTTCATATCGGAATCCTGCAGGCCCAGCGTAGGCAGATGGTCGCCATAGAATACGACTACTGCAGGCTCTCCCCGTTTATCCACCATATCCACCAGATTTTTCGCAAAGGTATCCATTTCGTATACCTGGTTACAGTAATAATCCCACTGGTTATTCTTTTCCTGTGTCTCCAGACCGCCTGCCATCAGATGAGGGTCCTTGCTGATCCTTTCTTCGGGATAGCTGCCGTGGCCCTGTACGGTGATGGTAAATACAAAGTCCTGCTGTTCTGTGCTATCCAGACAGTCTTCAATATGGGTCAGCAGCACATCGTCCTTCGCCCAGCCTGTCTCAGTGGTTTTGAAATTCATGAATTCCTTACATACGAAGGTGTCGAAACCGATATTATTGAATACCTTCGCACGGCTATAGAAATTACCGCTGTGGTTATGGATGGCATGGGTGCCATAGCCAAAAGAGCCAAAGGCCGTTGCGGCACTTTCTGCCGTGTTTTCCTTCAGATATGTCTTGTAGGGATATTCCCCGGGGCCAAAATATCTCAGGCTCATGCCTGTCAGCACTTCAAATTCCGTATTCGCTGTGCCCGCGCCGATGGAAGGCACCTGGCAATAGCCAGAAGAATATTCTTCTGCCATTTTTCTCAGATTGGGCAGCGGGTCTTTAGATGTCTGCAGCGCCTCAAATTCCGATGTATCAAAGAAGGATTCCAGCTGTACCACGATCACATTGGGCAGCACTTTTGCTTCCGATGTGTTTTCCGTTATGGCTCTGTCATTGCTGACTTCCATCATCTTCGCTTCTGTATAGCCATTGGGCTCGGAAATCCCTGTATTAAAGATACTTGCCGCGAAGCAATAGGGAAGACCATAATCCTGATATGCGAATGCGATATTTGCAAAATACGTAGAAACGATACGATTTTCGACCACATAATCTGTCAGGGCCACATAGCCGCCAAAGGATGCCGCAACCAATACCCCAGACAACAGATAATTGATCTTTCCTTTATACTTCCCGGCCATTTTCCAAAGGTAGATGACCAACAGGATAGCAAACACGATGGCAGCGATCAACCCTGCCAGTTCCAGATTATTGAAATAATTCGTGGAAATGGAAAGACCTTCCTGCAGCGTCTTCAGATCCTGCGCATTGAAGGGTGTTACTCGTCTGGACAGGATGACGCCGTTCACAATACCAAGGGTCAGCCAGAGCAGCGTGATGATCACGCGGGTAAATACACGCCGTTTGAACAGATACGTGATGGAAAACGTCACAAAGATCATAAAAGCATTATACAGAAACGCCTTTGTAGATACCCTGGAATATTCCCATGCTGCAAACACAGAATGTCGGGAAATGGCTTCGATGATAAAATAAATGATGATCGCCCATACCCCATGCAGCACCAGAGAAAACTGATTCAGTCGAGGATAGATTTCCTGCAGCTTTTTCCCAAAAGCACTGTTTTGAAATGCCTCTGTTTTTGCAATGTGGTGATCACACAGCTTCTGGCGAAACGCCTTCACATTCGACCATCTCAATGCTTTCAATTGATTTATCGCGCCTTTGATATCAGGCTTTTTTATCCGAATTTTTCTCATTTACAGACAACTCCTTATGATTTCTGCTTTGAATCATTTCAAAGCTTCAAACGGAACAAAAAACGTCCTTTGCAGCAATCTGCAAAGGACATAAATGATACAAGACTACTTTCTGATGATAGACTTGAAATGTCGATTTGTCAAGTTTTTAAGAGAATTTTAAGAAATTCCCAGCATATTCTCAATAAAGATCCCGCAGCCTCTTTCCGGGCCATTGACCATCACATAAGCCACAGCCCCAATGAGTTTCCCATCCTGCAAAATTAGACTGCCGCTCACGAGTGATTATCATTACGGATAACATCTATCTGCCTCCCTGAAATCACTTTTTTCAATTCGCAGATAATCCTTGCAACATCTTCGCCCACGCTATCCAAATCTGTAAACAAATCTGCGTATAGCTGATTGATATTTTCCTCAAAATTGGCAGGAAGCACACTGCACTGTTTTTTGCACAGGGAGACAAGACGTTTTTCACCCGGATGAGTCAGCTCGTTCATCGCCCAGATAATATCAAAGTAGGACTCCATAAATGCCGCGGTTCTGTGTCCGATACTCACCAAGTCTTTCCGCTCTACTGCCTTTGCAATTTGCAATGGATAAGCCGGCATTGCATCGGATATAAGCTTCATGTTTTTGCTTATGATATTTTCTTTCAGCTGCTTTGGATATGGCATTGAGAAACGATCTTTAACAGCCTGTAAACGTCCATCTCTGTCATAAATGATTTTGCAGGTTTTCAAATTATGCCACATACATGTAGTGTAACCATTACATGCCTGATATTGCTCTACTACAGAAGCGACATTTTCTGCAAAGCTATCCAGATCACGATAAAGGATATCGATGTCAATTCCATTCTTTAAAACACAGTTATCTTCATATTCCCAAAAATGGTTGCCGATTTCCATGAAGGAACAATACTTTTCTAATATGCAGAGACGCACATCCTCCTCTATCGCTGAAGTGCAATACAGATAAACATCGTAATCTGATTTTTTATCATATACTTCGCCTGCCCGGGAACCACCTAAAGCAATTGCTTCGATTTGCGGCAAAGCTGCGAATTCATCAAATAATTTTTCTACCATGCCCATGGCCTCCAATCATAAACAAATATCTATAAATCCAGTATAGCATAAAAACAAAAAACAATAGAAGACAAACTCCAAAATGTAATTTCTGTTTGCAATCACAACCTCATTTGCACCTTTACAGAACACAACAATCCGGCCGTATTCTTCAAATTGGCTAAAGGTATATATTTCATAATTGTGCCTCTCTTTCTTTTTGTACATAAAAAGCAGGCAACACAATAAAATATTCATTGCATTACCTGCTTTACGGTTATTCAGCCGCTTCTAACATATTCTCTATAAAAATGCCATAGCCTCTCGTCGGATCATTGACCATCACATGGGTCACAGCCCCGATGAGCTTCCCATCCTGCAAAATTGGGCTGCCGCTCATGCCCTGCACGATACCGCCTGTCAACGCTAGCAGTTCTTCATCGGTGATGCGGATGGTCATATCCTTATTGTTTTTCCCGCCGTTTCGATTGATACTTTCAATCTTCAGAGAATATTCCTTCACCGCTCCGCCTTCCAGATTGGAAAGAAGAACGGCTTCACCTTTTCTGATTTCCTCCGCTGCGGCAATAGAAAAAGCTGCTCCGCTGAAAGCTGCTTTCTCCGCTGTACCATAAATGCCTGCCTCCGTATTTTTTTCGATGCAGGCCAGTTTCCCCTCCGTATCTACTTTTCCTGTCAGTTCCCCTGCTTTGCCTTTCTCTCCTTTTATGATTTCCGTCAGGTCGGCCTCCAACAGAGAACCTTCCCGTATCGACATCAGTTCGCCCGTATCCACATCGTAGACACCATGGCCCAATGCCCCGAAATTGCCATTATTCGGGTCATAATAGGTCACAGTGCCAATGCCCTGGATGCTGTCCCTGATCCAGACGCCGATCTTGTAAGTCTGATCTGCCATACTGAATACAGGGGTGATCTTCACTTCCTTTTTCCTGCCATCTCGTTCCAGAAGCAGTTTCATCGGCTCGCCGCCGCTGTTTTCCACTGCCGTAAGAAATGCTTCCTTATTTTCCAGTTCCTTCCCATCCGCCTGCAAAATCAGATCTCCAATCTTCAGGACGCCTTTGCTTGGCTCATAGGTCTCGTTATCCTCGCCGCTGACAAAGCCCGTCCCCAAAACCAGAAGACCTTTTGTATCCATGGTAACGCCGACGGTCTGCCCTACCGGCACCAACTCCTGCGCTTCCGATGCCCGGGCCGTTTGGGGCAGCCAGAGCAGAATGGGTATCAAAACTGCCAAAATCGGAAATACTGAAAAAAATCGTTTTTTCTCCGTCTGCTGCATCTTCTCCTCTCCCAACTGTATTTTTCGGAACAAAAATTTGACGTTTTTTGCTCCGTATTTACTTTCTCTGAAAAAGAAAATCGATATACCGCCCAAAAGCACCAGAATCATACAACCTGCGACAGCTTCAAAGAAATCGTCCTCTGGCAATTTTTTTATTTTGAAATGAAAAAAGGGTGCCTTAGACACCCTTAAAACCACTGACGAAGCATCCGCTGCAGCATGGTATTGATATTGGCCTTTTCCACCGTTTCCGCTGTTACCAGATCCGTTCGCCCCACTTCCTCGCCGTTGATGAGATAAACCAGTTCGCCTGCCTTTTCTCCCGCTGCCACAGGGGCATCCATGCCGGGTAAAGTTTCCGCCCTTGTTTCCCAATCGCTTCCTGCATCCTTTTTCAGAAGCATGGAAATTTCTTCTTTTACTATTATAGGAACAGTATTCTTCATCCCCTTCGTCACGGGGATCTCTGCCATCTCCTGCCCCGCAGGCAGACCCTTTTGGGCGCTAAAATTTGCAAAGCCATAATCCAGCAGCTTCATAGTCTCCTGAAAGCGCACCTTGAAATCAGGCGCCGCCATGACAACACCGATCAGATGCAGCCCATTTCGCTCTGCCGTGCCAGAAAGGCAATAAAGGGCTTTTCCGGTAGAGCCTGTTTTCAGCCCCGTTGCTCCTTCGTACCATTTGATGAGCTTATTGGTGTTCGTCAGGCCAAATTCAGATTCCCCCTTGCGGGTCTTATGTACAATAGTATCCTGCCATGTGGTGGTGTATTCCTGAATTTCAGGGAAACGGGTCATCAGTTCCCGGCTCATCAGAGCGATATCATAGGCGCTGGTCTCGTGTCCATCCACATCCAGCCCGCAGGCATTGACGAAATGAGTCTCTTGCATGCCCAGTTCTTCCGCCTTTTTATTCATCCGCTCCACAAAAGCCTCTTCGCTGCCTGCCACAAATTCTGCCATAGCCACCGCCGCATCATTGGCAGAAGCAATGGCGATGCATTTCGTCATATCTGCCGCTGTCTGGTTCTCTCCCGGCTCTAAAAACACCTGTGAACCGCCCATGCTGGCTGCGTGTTCGCTGACCTGCACACTGTCCTCCCATTTGAATTGCCCCGCCTCTTCTGCTTCATAGATCAAAAGCATGGTCATCACCTTCGTCACGCTGGCAGGGGGCATAGCTTCGTGGCTGTTCTTTTCGTATAATACCTTCCCCGTTCCTGCATCCATCAGCACCGCACTTTTGCTTTCCAACGTCAGCGGGTCTGTCTCCTCTGCATAGACAGGCAATAGCGACCCGATCACAAAAATCAGCGTCATCAGTGCCGCCAAAAACCCCTTTCCGTATTTTTTCATCCGCCCATTCCTCCCAAAAACATCTTACTGACACTGTATGTTTTCCTCAAAAAAGATATGTCTTTCGAAAAAATTTGTCGACTTTCTTAATTCTTTCTTAAATTCATGGAATTTTAATAAAAACCCCTTCGTTTTATAATATAATCTTGATATAGTTGTTACAACTTTGATATAATGTCATTATCTATGAAAAGAAAAAGGAGGTCTTTCTCTATGAAATACAATAAAGCAAAACATTCCGTTGCTTTTGTACTGGCTGCCCTGTTGGCTTGCCAGCCTGTTTCTGCCGCTGCAATCACATTCGCAGACATGAATCAGGTGCCCTGGCCCGGTGCAGAAACATCTATCAATAAAGCGGCCGAACTGGGCCTGGTCGTTGGGGAAACGATCAACGGTAAATCCTATTTCCGTCCCAGAGATTCCGTTTCTCTGGCCGAATCCTGTCAGCTGGCATATAAATTGCTGATCCAGACAGGCAAGGCATCCTCCGATTCTTCCATCACTGAAAAATGGTCTACCGTTCTGACTACATATGGCATCCACGAATGGGCACATCCTGCTATTTCCTTCTGCCTGGAAGAAGGCATCATCTCCATCTCCAATCTAGGCAGCTTTATGAAAAACGGCTCCAATCTGCCTGCTACAAGAGAACAGGCCGTCACTATTCTGGGCCGTGCCCTGACAACAGGCGTATCCTCTTATACAGCTAACGCAACATCCACCAAATTCAATGACAACGGCAGCATCTCCTCTGAGGCAAAGCCCTATGTTGCACTGTTGAATGAAGTTGGCGTAGTCAATGGCGATGATACAAATAAATTCAACCCTAAAAGCACACTGAACCGTACAGAAACAGCCGTGTTGGTCTCCAATCTGTATAAAGTGCTGGATGAAGCGGCTGCGCCCGTGGTAACGCCCACTATTACTTCCCAGAGCGGTACCATCAAGGATATGAACAGCCTGTATGTAAACTTTGAAAACAGCAACGCTTACTATCTGTTCTCCACCAGCGGTGTTACTGTAACGCTCAACGGCGATTCCTCTTCCGTTTCCGAACTGCTGACACTCTTTAAGGATGGCGGCACCATCACAGCAACTCTGACACTGGACAGCAACACCCGCGTGACAAAACTGGCGGCAACCTCCGATGACACAGAGAAAACAACTGAAAAAGAAACAGAAGGCACACTGACAAAAGTAAAATACGATGAAGATGACGACGACGGCTATATCGTTATCAATAAAACAAGCACCTACACCATTGATGACGCCGGCGATGTAGATATCGAAATCGATGATGATGAATACGATCTGGAAGAACTGTATGATCTGTTCGAAGAATGCGAAGAGGATGACAAAACCATCGAAGTAGAAGTTACTCTGAACAGCAAAGGGAAACTGACAAAAATCGTAGGTTCTGTAGAAGATGATGATGCCGTCAAAGGCGAAGTAAAATCCATGAGCTATGATGAAGATGACGAAGAAGGCTCCATCAAAATCGGCAGCAAAACCTACGAAGTAGAAGATACCAGCGACGTGACCGTGAAGATCGATGGAAAAACAGAAGATTTCGAAGAACTGTATGACCTGTACGAAGATGATGAATACCTCTATGTAACACTGACTCTGGATGATGATGACTACATCACGAAGATCGTTGCATCTACAGAAGAAGAGGATGCTGAAGAAGAGGTAGAGGGCGAAGTAGAAAAGGTCGAATGGGACGAAGATGAAGACGAAGGCTCCATCAAAGTTGACGGCGATACCTATGACGCCCCCGATACAGAAGATGTGGAAATCGAAATCCAGGACGGTGATACTGAACTGGACAGCTGGGAAGAATTGTACTATGCCTTTAAAGATGGCAAGGAAATCGAAGTAGAACTGGTCGTTGACGGTGATGAGGTAACTGAAATCACAGGTAAAGTAACCGTAACAAAAGGCTATCTGGTTGGCTTTGGCGACGACTACCTGAAACTGGAAGGCAAGAAGAGCGAAGACAGCTTCAAATATTACTTCACAGAATACGACAGAGATGATGAAGACGAAGAAGAAGACTGGGAAGACGATGCAAAAGATATCGATGTAAACGGTCTGAACAATATTGATAATCTGTACGACTTCTATGACGTATGGCTGGATGACGATGATACAGATCTGGATGATGATGTATTTGAAATGAAAATCACACTGGATGATGACGGCTTCATCGTAGAAATCGATGCTGACCTTACATAATTTTAAAGATCAACCCCCGCATTTTGCGGGGTTTTCTTTATTTGACAAAATCTGCCCGGAGAGATATGATAAAGAAACCATAGATACGGACAGGAATCCGGTGCGAATCCGGAACAGTTTTATCCCTGCTGTGTGAGCAACGAAAAAAGTCATATACCACTGGAGGCTTCTCTGGGAAGGGACTTTGAGTAGGCTTTTGGCTCGAGTCAGAATACGCGTCCGGAAAAATATCTAAACAACCAAAGGCATAAATTGGGGGTTTCTTTTTGTTTCCCTCAAGAAAATTGGAGGGGATTTTTATGAATAAAAAAACCATGATTTTAGCAGCCATTCTTTTCGTTCTCTGCTTTGCCGCAGGAAGGATCTATTCTCAGAATAAAGGGGAAACCATAGCCGGCGCAAAGGAAATCGATGTGATCGTTATCCACGCAGACCAGAGCGAAAATACCTTTACTTACCAAACCGATGCAGAATATCTGGGCGAAGTGCTGCTGGAAAATAAACTGGTGGATGGCGAAATGGGCCAGTACGGCCTCTTCATCACATCCGTTGACGGAGAAACTGCCGACGACAGCAAGCAGCAGTGGTGGTGCATTACCAAAGGCGGCGAACAGTTGAACACTTCCGCTGATACCACTCCTATTGTGGACGGCGACCAATTCGAACTGACCCTGACGGAGGGCTATTGATGGAACGCAGCAAAGTTTATGACCTGGCATTGATGGGCGTGCTGACTGCCCTGCTTTTCATGGGACAGGTCATCATGTCATTTCTGCCAAATATCGAAATCATCAGCTTGCTCATCCTCCTGTATACCATCTTTTTTGGCAGGAAAGTTTTCTGGATGATCTACTGTTTCGTTTTTCTGGAAGGATTTCTGTATGGATTCGGTATGTGGTTCTTCAATTACCTCTATGTCTGGACTGTACTAGCACTGGCCTGCATGCCTTTGAGAAACAACCGTTCTGCGGTTTTCTGGAGCATCGTTTCCGGGTTCTTCGGTCTTTCCTTCGGCACTCTCTGCACCCTGCCCTATCTTCTCACAGGCGGCCCCGCAGCGGCCTTCTCCTACTGGGTATCCGGTCTGGGGTTTGATATCACCCACTGCATCGGCAATGTAGCGCTGTGTCTGGTGCTGTTCAAGCCATTATACTGCCTTTTGGAAAAAATAATAAAAATAAAAGCCCTGAGTTGAAAATACTCAAGGCTTTTTTTCATTACTCTTATTTCAGGTTTGCGTTGATTTCATCCGCATAACGCACACCTTCCATGGCGTCCTTGGCATATTTATCTGCACCGATCTTATCCGCATAATCCTGTGTCAGGACTGCGCCGCCAACGACTACCTTGCACCAGGGCGCTTCTGCACGCATCAGCTTAATGGTCTCTTCCATAGCGGGCACTGTCGTTGTCATCAGGGCACTCAGACCACACAGGGGCGCATGCTGTTTCTTTACCTCTTCCACGATGACCTCGGGCGCAACATCTCTGCCCAGGTCTGTCACATCGAAGCCGTAGTTTTCCAACAGCAGCTTTACGATATTTTTACCGATATCATGAATATCACCTTTTACTGTCGCCAGAACGAAGCTGCATTTCGCTGTGCTTTCACCCTTTTCGCTGGAAACAGCCGCCTTGATCTTTTCAAAGGCACTCTTCGCCGCTTCCGCCGCCATCAAAAGCTGAGGCAGATATACTGTCTTTGCTTCGTAGCCCTTGCCTACGATATCCAGGGCAGGGATGATCTCATTCTGCACGATCTCCAGAGGGGCTGTTTCCTCCAGCAACTTCGCTGTCAGTTCCCCCGCCTGGTCTTTCAGGCCTTTCACGACTGCTTTCTGCAAAGCGGATTTATATTCTTCAGAAGATGCATCGGGCTGGGCTGCTGTCGCAGCTGTTGCTGTCGCCGGAACAAAATTGGATGCAAAGTTGATGTAATCCCCGCAGTTTTCATCCAGACCATGAAGGGCACGATATGCGTAATATGTCTTCATCATATCCGCGGAATTGGGGTTCATGATGGCCGCAGAGAGACCATTTTCCAGACACATCGCAAAGAATGTGCTGTTCACGAAATCTCTGTTGGGCAGGCCAAAGGAAATATTAGAAACGCCCAGGGATGTATGGCAGCCCAGGCGATGCTTGATTTCATGAAGAGAATCTACGGTCGCTTTTGCTGCATTGGGGTCTGCGCTGATAGCCATAGCCAGTGTATCGAAAATGATATCTTTCTTTTCGATGCCATAGCTTTCTGCTGTTTTCAGGGTTTTTTCCGCAATGGCAACGCGTTCCGCCGCTGTTGCAGGAATGCCGCCTTCATCCAGCGTCAGAGCAACCACCAGACCGCCGTATTTCTTCACCAGTGGGAAGATGGCCTTCATATTTTCTTCCTTGCCGTTGACGGAGTTGATCATCGCCTTGCCGTTGTAGCGTCTCAATGCCTGTTCCATAGCAGCGATATCTGTAGTATCAATCTGCAGAGGCCGGTCGATGATAGCCTGCAGCTCGAAGGAAACTTTTTTCAGCATTTCCACTTCGTCGATTTCAGGCAGGCCTACGTTCACATCCAGGATATGCACGCCTTTTTCCTGCTGTGCCAGGCCTTCATTCAGGATATAGTCGATATCATTTTCCACCAGGGCCTGTTTGAAGCGTTTTTTGCCAGTGGGATTGATGCGTTCGCCGATCAGAATGGGAGATGCGCCAAATTCCACAGCATGGGTATAAGAGGACACGCATGTGATATTTTTCTTTTCAATAGGCAGCGGAGACATATCTTTTGTTTTGTCTGTCACTGCTTTGATGTATGCAGGTGTGGTACCGCAGCAGCCGCCAACGATACGTACGCCTTTTTTCAGCATTTCTGCTACATCATCGGAAAATTCATCGGGCAGAACATCGAATACTGTTTTCCCATCCACATCTCTGGGCAGACCTGCATTAGGTTTCAGCACCACAGGGACGGAAGCCTTTTCCAGATACTGTTCCACGATAGGTGCCAGCGCTTTGGGGCCAAGGGAGCAGTTTACGCCAATGGCATCGGCGCCCATGCCTTCCAGCATGGCAACCATAGCCGCAGGGGAAGCCCCTGTCATCAGCTTGCCGTCCTCGCCGTAGGCATTAGAAACGAATACGGGCAGGTCACAGTTTTCCTTTGCCGCCAGCAGTGCCGCTTTTGTTTCATAGCTGTCATTCATGGTTTCGATGAATACCATATCTGCGCCATGCTTCACGCCCAGGCGCACGGTTTCCGCAAAAACTGCCACCGCTTCTTCAAAATCGAAATCGCCATAGGGTTTCAGCAGTCTGCCAGTAGGGCCAATATCCAGGGCAACGAATTTTTCCTGTTTGCCCGTGCTGGCTGCCGCCGCCGCTTTTGCATTGGCGATGGCACATCTAATGATTTCTTCCAGCTCTTCGGCATCGAATTTCAGGCTGTTTGCGCCAAAGGTATTGGCGTTGATGATATTTGTGCCTGCATCAAAATAGCCCTTCTGCAGCTTGATGATGACTTCAGGGTGTTCATAATTCCAGCGTTCGGGATGTTCACCGGGCTGTAAGCCCTCTGCCTGCAGCAGCGTGCCCATGCCGCCGTCCATATATACGATATTGTTTTTCAAATAGTCTAAAACATTCATAGTTTTCATCCTCTGTAAGCGCAGTCAGTTTTCCCGCATGCGCCGCATTTATTTTTATCAATCTTATATTCTTCTTTGCCAATGCCGATGATAGCGGTTACAGATTTGGTCGGGCTCATCAGCAGGCTTTCGTTCAGGGTAAGGCCGATTTTTCTGGGGCAATCCAGCACACGGAAAATATCCTTCTGCAGTTCCAAGGGCAAATCACCATAACCGGGACTGAATCGAGGTTTCAGATATTTTCCCTCTGCCGCAAGGGCTTCTTTCATTTCCGCACAAAAAGCATCGCAAAGACTTTCGATCCGCTCTGCGCCAATAGCCTGAAAAAATAACCCCTTCGCCGGAGAAAGGCTGGTATATCTGCGGATCATTCTATCCAGTTCCAGCCCAATGGTGGCTGCAAACAGGATGATCTCCTCACAGCCCTCCAGATTTTTCGCCAATCCAACTGAGTCCACTTTGGCAAAGCCAAGATCCAGTTTTGTCCCATCCTTTTTTACAGGGAATCTTCCCCAGCAGACCTTATAGGTCAATTTTCTTTCCACTTCTGCCAGGCAGACTTCAAAAAGCTGTCTCTCTTCTACTGATGCCTCCTTGAAATTACAGCCTGCATAACGCAGACATTCCCGTTCATTGACAGCAGGTGCCTGATAGTTCTTTACGCTAATCATCAGCCCAGGATATCCTTCACGTTGCGCATGATGGCTTCTGCAACATCAGGCTTATTCATGGAATAAACATGAACGTTATTGATGCCGTTTGCATACAGATCGATGATCTGTTCTGTTGCATAGGCGATACCAGCCTGTTTCATTGCTGCATCATTATAACCGAATTTATCCACCAGTGTTCTGAATTTCTGAGGCATGAAGGAACCGGACATCTTGATGGAGCTTTCTACCTGTTTTGCCTGTGTAATAGGCATGATACCGGGAATAACAGGAACCATGATACCATTTTCACGCAGTTTATACAGGTAGCTGAAGAACATACCGTTATCAAATACCATCTGTGTTGTCAGGAAGTCGCAGCCTGCATCCACTTTTTCTTTCAGGTGTTTCATATCTTCTGCCATATTTGCAGCTTCGGGGTGTACTTCAGGGTAGCAGCCACCGCCGATGCAGAAATCGCCTTTTTCCTTCAGTTCATGGATCAGGTCGATGGCATATCTGTATGCCCAGCCGCTTCTGTCCTGACCTTCCATTTCAGGTGTCAGGTCGCCGCGCAGAGCCATGATGTTCTGGATGCCTGCCGCTTTCAGTTCTTCGATTCTCTGGGCTACGACCTCTTTTGTGGAGGAAACGCCTGTCAGATGGGCCAGAACGGGCACGCCGCAGTTGTCTTTGATATTTTTTGCGATATCCAGTGTGAACCGGCTTGTGCCGCCGCCTGCACCGTAAGTTACGCTCATGAAAGCAGGCTTCAGTGCTGCAATCTGAGCTGCTTTCGCTTTTACGCTTTCCAGATTTTCAGGCTTTTTGTTGGGGAATACTTCAAAGGATAAATTGATTGTGTCTTTTGCAAAAAGTTCTGTTAATTTCATAAATCTTTCCACTCTTTCTATGTATCTTTTTTTGATATTATTTCCAAATGCATATTTGATTTATTATACTCCTATTTCTCCACAAAACGCAAGAGGGATACGAAAATCCCAGCAAAACAATATAATTTATTCTGCCATTCGAATGTATTGATTTTTATACACCCCAGTGCTATACTAAATTATTATCCATACAAAAGAAAAAGAAAGGATGGGATGCTCATGCAGACGAATTCTTACCAACTTTACAATCAGAAATTAAACGGCCTGACGGTCTTCCGCAGCCTGTTGAACGATACCCTTTTGCAGCGGCTGCAGGCGCTGCTTTGCGCCTGTGAAAACGGAGAAATGGAATCTCTCGTCTCCGCTTATGGTGCTTTTACTTCCACGTTGTTTGAGCGGGATGTGGACTTTCCCCGCGCCCTGCTGGAACTGGTGCTGAATGATGAAAACCGTTTCCTGCTTTCTGCGGCCCGCGGCGAAGCCTGCCCTGTCCAAATTTCCCGCGCAGTTCAGAAAGAACTGGAATTTTTCACAGAACTGGCGTCCTTCTCCTCTAAGGATGCAAAAGCATCCCTGTCCGAAGAAATCGCTGCCTTCCTGCCCGATTGGGAAACAGAACCTCTGGATTTCTATGCTGCCTATGCCGAACGCATCACTGACGCTCCTAAAAAAGGCTATGGCGTTTTCACAAAATACCATGCATTTTCCTTTGGCGCTGATGGCCTGCAGCCTGTAAAACACCCCGATCCTCAGTCTCTTGCTCAGCTCTCCGGCTATGAAAGAGAAGTTGGCATCGTGATGCGCAATACAGAAGCCCTGCTGAACGGAGGCACTCCCAGCAATCTGCTGCTCTATGGTGATGCCGGTACAGGCAAAAGCTCCACCATCAAGGCCGTGGCAAATGAATTACAGGATCAGGGTCTGCGCCTGATCGAGGTAAAGAAAAGCCAACTCTTCCGCCTGCCCAATCTGTTGGAACAGCTTGCAGAAAACCCTCTGAAATTCATTATCTTCATCGATGATCTGAGCTTTACAGGCAATGACGAGCATTTTTCCGCCCTGAAAGCCACACTGGAAGGCAGTGTGACCGCCTGCGCGAAAAATACGGTCATCTACGCCACCAGCAACCGCCGCCATCTGGTGAAAGAGACCATGGGCGAACGCAGCGGAGACGATATCCACCTGAACGATACCCTGCAGGAATTGATGAGCCTGTCCGCCCGTTTTGGCATGACCATCACCTTCCAGAAACCCGACAAAGACGGCTATCTTTCCATCGTGAAGCATCTGGCAAAGGATTATGGTCTGGAAATGCCAGAAGAAGAACTTTGCACCAAAGCAGAAGCCTTTGCCATCCGCCAGAACGGCAGAAGCCCCAGAACAGCAAAGCATTTCGTGGAAACACAGATGGCAAAACTCTGATGCAAATAAAAAAAGACCCTTTCGGGTCTTTTTTTATTTTTATTTCATAACTGCACCTGTGTTTGCAGAGGAAACCAGTTTCGCATATCTTGCCAGCCAGCCTGTTGTGATCTTGGGCGCAGGGGCAACGTAAGCCGCTCTTCTTGCCGCAAATTCTTCATCGGTGACTTTCGCATTTACTTTATTGTTAGGGATATCGATTTCGATGATGTCGCCTTCCTTCAGCAGACCGAATGTACCGCCTGCTGCTGCTTCAGGGCTGACATGACCGATGGAGGCGCCACGGCTGGCACCGCTGAAACGACCATCTGTGATGAGGGCAACGCATTTATCCAGCTTCATGCCTGCCAGTGCGCTGGTAGGATTCAGCATTTCACGCATGCCGGGGCCGCCTTTGGGGCCTTCGTATCTGATGACTACGACATCGCCGGGGTTGATGCCGCCTGCATAGATGGTTTCGATAGCTTCTTCTTCGCTGTCGAATACGCGGGCAGGGCCTTCGTGACGCAGCATTTCAGGGTCAACGGCACTTCTCTTCACAACGCAGCCATCTTCCGCGATATTGCCCCACAGAACAGCGATACCGCCTGTTTCGCTATAGGGATCATCGATGGGACGGATCAGGTTATAATCTTTCACATGAGCATCTTTGATATTTTCGCCCAGAGTTTTCCCTGTTGCTGTCATAACGTCCAGATCCAGCAGACCTTTTTTCGCCAGTTCCGCCTGTACTGCTGCAATGCCGCCGGCTCTGTTCAAATCGGAAATATGAGTGGAACCTGCAGGAGCCAGATGGCACAGGTTAGGTACTTTATTGGAAATCTGATTGAAGATATCCAGATCCAGATCTACGCCCGCTTCGTTTGCGATGGCCAACAGATGCAGTACGCTATTGGAAGAGCAGCCCAGAGCCATGTCGCAGGCTACAGCGTTGTAAATGCTTCTTGTGTTAATAATATCTCTTGCCTTGATATCCTTTTCCACCAGTTCCATAATGGCCATGCCTGCATGTTTTGCCAACAGCATACGACCATTGGAAACATTGGGGATGGTACCATTACCAGGCAGAGCGATACCGATGGCTTCACACAGACAGTTCATACTGTTTGCTGTATACATACCAGCACAGGAACCGCAGCCAGGGCAGGTATTTGTTTCATATTCCTGCAGCTTTGCATCATCGATCAGGTTGGCTTTTCTTGCGCCTACTGCTTCGAACATCTTGGACAGGCTGACTTCTTCATTGTCCACCAGACCGGGCATCATAGCACCACCGGAACAAACCACAGCGGGAATATTCATACGTACTGCCGCCATGACCATACCGGGTACGATCTTATCGCAGTTGGGCACCAGAACCAGACCATCCAGTGCATGGGCCATTGTCATGGTCTCCACGCTGTCTGCGATCAATTCGCGGCTTGCCAGGCTGTATTTCATGCCCACATGACCCATAGCGATACCATCACAAACACCGATAGCAGGAATCATGATAGGTGTACCGCCTGCCATGCGTACGCCGGCTTTGACTGCTTCTGTCACCTTATCCAGATTGAAATGACCGGGAACGATCTCGCTATGGGCAGAGACTACGCCGATCAAAGGTCTGTCCAGTTCTTCTTTTGTATAGCCCATAGCATGAAACAGGCTTCTTGCGGGAGCTTTTTCCACGCCCTGGGTCACCTGCGCGCTTCTCAGTTCCTTCATTCGATTTCCTCCTTTGTATCTTATAAAAAAATAGCGGGTCTATGAAGACCCGCCCTATGTATGTTACTTATTTTTTCAGCCAGCTCATCATTTCTCTCAGTTCTTTGCCTGTGTGGCACAGCTGATGATCTGCAGCTTTTCTGCGGGATGCCAGGAATTTTGCTTTGCCGCCTGCGTTCATTTCCTGAACAAATGTGCTTGCAAATGTACCATCCTGGATTTCAGCCAGAACCTGTTTCATGCCTTCTCTGGATTCTTTTGTGATAACACGTTTACCTGTTACATAGTCACCATATTCAGCTGTGTTGGAGATGGAGTATCTCATCTTGTCGAAACCACCTTCGTAGATCAGGTCTACGATCAGTTTCATTTCATGGATACATTCAAAGTAAGCCATTTCGGGTTCATAGCCAGCTTCTACCAGCGTTTCGAAACCAGCTGTCATCAGTTCGCAAACACCACCGCACAGAACTGCCTGTTCACCAAACAGGTCTGTTTCTGTTTCTTCCTTGAATGTTGTTTCCAGAATACCCGCTCTGCCTGCGCCGATAGCTGCTGCATAAGCCAGTGCAAATTCTTTTGCTTTACCGGATTTATCCTGGTCTACAGCGATCAGACAGGGAACGCCGCTGCCCTTTGTGTACAGGCTTCTTACGATGTGGCCGGGGCCTTTGGGAGCTACCATGGAAACATCCAGGTAATCTGCAGGCTGGATCTGGCTGTAGTGGATGTTGAAACCATGAGCGAACATCAGAGTGTCGCCTTCTTTCATGTGTTTCGCGATCTGGTTTTTATAGATTGCAGGAGCCAGTTCATCGGGAACCAGCATCATTACTACATTACCTGCTTCTGCTGCATCTTCAATGTCCATAACTTTCAGGCCTGCTGCTTCAGCCTTGGGAATGTGTGCGGAGCCGGGTCTCAGACCTACAACTACGTCAACACCGCTTTCTTTCAGGTTCATGGCATGGGCATGGCCCTGGCTGCCGAAACCGATGATGGCTACTGTTTTGCCATCCAGCATACCTAAGTTACAATCCTGGTCATAATACTTGTTAATCATTTAAATCTCTCCTTTTTTTGTTTTTATCTTTTGTGGATGTGTATCTTCAACCCCATAGGGATCAAATTCCTGTCAAGTGTTTTTCTTCGCTGGAATCGCGAGACATACCGGTTACGCCGGTTCTGGAAACCTCGATGATATCATAATCCTCCAGCATGCTCATGAAGCCGTCGATCTTTTTGGGTGAACCTGTCAGCTCGATGATCATGCTTTCCTTATTCAGGCCGACCACCTTGCCGCGGTAGATCTCTGTCATTTCATGCAATGCAGATCTTTCTCTCTGGCTTGCTTTGATCTTCACCAACAGCAGCTCTCTGTAAAGGCTGTTGGTATCCTGCAGAACATATGCCTCTCTCACATGCTCCAGCTTTTCCATCTGGGCAATGATCTGATACAGAACATTTTCATCATCCCCATTGACCACCAGTGTGATCTTTGTGATGCCTGCAATATTCGTTTCAGAAGCAGTGATAGTGCTGATGTTGAAGCTTCTGCGGCCAACCAGACTGGAAATACGTGCAAGCACATTGGGCTGGTTTTCTACCATCAGGCAGATCACCGTTTTGTTTACAGTTCTTTTCTCCGTAATCGTTTTCATGTCCCTGCACCTCCTTATTCCAGAATCATATCATCCACAGTGCCGCCGTTGGGGATCATAGGCAATACCTTGATCTCTCTGTCGATATCACAGCAGATCCAAACGGGACCTGTTTCCTGCATCGCCTGTTTGAACGCTTCCTTGAAGCCTTCTTCTGTATCCACATGGAAACCTTTGCCGCCAAAGCCTTCGATGACTTTCACGAAATCAGTTTTTCTTTCGGGTGTCGTTGCTGCATAGCGTCTGCCGTAGAAGGCTGTCTGCCACTGATAAACCATCCCCAGCACCTGATTATTGAAGATGATGGTGATGATGGGCATTTCCTGGCTGACTGCCGTACAGGCTTCATTCAGGTTCATATGGAAGGATGCATCGCCTGTGAAGTGGACGATACGTTTTTCAGGAAAAGCTGCCTGGGCGCCGATGGCTGCGCCATAGCCATAGCCCATGGTGCCAAGGCCGCCGCTGGTCAGGAAATGTCTTGTTTCCTGATGCTTTACATACTGGGCTGCCCACATCTGATGCTGGCCTACGTCTGTGACGTAGATAGTTTCTTTATCCACCATGTCGCATACATCGCGGATCAGTCTGCCGGGATGGAGACCTTCGCCATGGTATGCCACCTTTTCCTGCTGTTCCTGCCAGCCTGCGATGCGGCTGCGCCATTCGGGATGTTTCTTCTTTTCGATCAGAGGAAGCAGTCTTTCCAGGAAATCCTTCACATCCCCTACGATATACTGATCTACCGGTACATTTTTATTGATCTCACAAGGGTCGATGTCCACCTGGATCTTCACTGCACCGGGAGAGAATTTTTCAATATTCAAGGCAACACGGTCACTGAATCTGGTACCCAGAGCCAGCACCAGGTCTGCATGGAACAGTGCCTCATTGGCTGTCACACTGCCGTGCATGCCGATCATACCTAAACATCTTTCATCATTATAAGGAACCATACCCGCTGCCATCATGGTATAAGCTGCAGGGATATCTGCTGTTTCCATCAGGTCGTGCAGTTCTTTTTCCGCCTGTCTGGAGGCTGTGCCGCCGCCGCAGTAGATCACAGGACAGTTTGCCTGATTGATGGCTTCCGCCACCTGCTGCAGCTCTTTGTCACTTGCCTTGGGCATTTCCTTCAGGGGAAGGGGTTCCTGGGGCACATATTCTGTCAGTGCCGCTGTCACATCTTTTGTTACGTCTACAAGCACAGGCCCCTTTCGACCGCTCTGGGCAATGCGGAACGCCTGTCTCATGGCATCCGCCAGATCCTCAATGCGGTTCACAAAGAAGTTGTGCTTCGTAATTGGCATGGTAATGCCGGTAATATATATTTCCTGAAAGGCATCTCTGCCGATCAGATTATTTGTCACATTGCTCGTAATGGCTACCATGGGAATGCTGTCCATATAGGCCGTTGCAATCCCTGTCACCAGGTTTGTTGCGCCGGGGCCGCTGGTTGCGAAAACAACGCCCGTTTTCCCTGTGGCTCTGGCATAGCCGTCTGCCGCGTGGGATGCGCCCTGCTCGTGAGCAGTTAAGATGTGCTTGATTCGATCCTGATATTCATACAGCGCATCATATACATTCAGTGCTGCGCCGCCGGGATAGCCGAAAACGGTATCCACGCCGTGCTCCATTAGGATTTCAAGGATCAGTTGGGCACCTGTCTTTTTCATCTTGGGTCCCTCCCTCTTTTGTTGCCTACTTTATATCTTTCGTAAAATATAAGGATATATCAACCATTATACCCTTTCAATGCCACCTGTCAATTCAGAAAAAATGGTTCTAAAATCCTGTTATTATGTACAAAAATAGATACAAAGCCATGTCTAATGTATACATAAAAGTAATTTTAACCAAATGAACGCATATAAATAAGGCAGTTGTTATCCGTTATTTTTGAACTTTCTATCATTCGGAATACATCTGTCTTTTCTCTCTCCAAAAATTCCACAAAAAACCAACCTTCATTTTCCATTCTTTTTACAAAAATCCCTGCAAAGCCTTTGCTTTACAGGGGTTCCCGGTTTTCTATCTTGTCAAACAACAATATGAATTTTTCTGTGTGTTCTTCCCATTTCTTCGCCTAAACACCGCTCTATCTCCCCATTTTTTCTCCTCAGACATGTAAGACTAGCTGAAAAAGCCGCCCTTCCGGCTCTTTCCTGCAAAAGACACATTGTCTGCGAAGGTCTCTCCTTTTCGCATATCCGCATTGCTCTTATCTTCTTTTTCCGCAATACTGGCTGCAAAGCTTGTCCGTACAATTGGAACACTTCAAGGCTTCGTTGGACATTTCCCAGAATCTCTCCGGATAGGCCATAATGCTGTATTCCCATAAGATAAATACCGCCGTTGCCATCACCACAAGGATTCTGGCAAAAAAACCATCCACAAAGAGCAATGGGCTGAACATCATCAAATGATCCCAGTTGAAGATGCGACATTCTGTGCAGCAGCGGGTCTTCATAAAAATACGGAACGGGCACCAGATCAGCACACAGATCAGATCGCATACATAAAAGAAAATGCATACGATCAGCAGGCTGATATCGCCGATGAACTCCAGATGCCTGAAAAGTCCCAGGGCCCCAATGCCCAGACCATAGATAAGAAACACCTGATAGGCCGATCTTGTTCTTTCCCTGATGTAGTTTCGCAGGCCATCTGCATCAAAGCCGCCCTTTGCAGGGAGATATCTCTGACGGAACAGCTTCTGAGATCCCAGAGGCACATGCTTTTTCACATAGACCATCTGCAGCAGCATATCCCCCATCCACACCAGCCACAGGATATGCAGCAGGGAAAAACGGCAGAAAAAACCTCCCGCCTCCAGGGGTGCAAATACTGCAGGATCCTGAAAAGCAAACAGAATACTCAGGCAAAGGACGATGCAGCGCCCAATGAATCTTGCGATATAATTCTTCCGCATGGGAGAAATTTTCTTTTTTACCGCGACCAAATTTGTCGCTGTTCTCTCGTTCATATCCAAAACGCCCTTTCGTCAAATTCAGACAAAAATCTTTCCAAATCAAATTGTATCACAAAATCCGCTTTCCGAAACTCCTTTTTTCTTATGTAAAAAAAGACGATATGAAAACCATACCGTCTTTCTTTTCCTTTCATTTTATCTTTCCACGATGCGGCCATCTACAGAAATGGTCACTACCTGCCAGGGGATGAATTTCCCGCTGTTCTGCAGAGCTGTAACCGCCGCTCTTTCAATGCCGCCGCAGCAAGGCACTTCCATACGCACCACTGTCACGCTCTTGATGTCATTCTGACGGATGATCTCCGCCAACTTTTCGGAATAATCCACCATATCCAGCTTAGGGCAGCCAACTACTGTGATTTTTCCCCGGATGAATTCCTGATGGAAATTGGCATAGGCATAAGCTGTACAATCTGCCGCGATCAGCAGGTTCGCACCGTCAAAATAAGGAGCCTTCACAGGCACCAGCTTGATCTGCACGGGCCATTGTCTCAGCTGAGACTGCATAGGGGCACTCTGTACAGGGGCTGCAGGTTCCTCTCTCTGGATAGCTTTCGCCATAGAACCAGCACAGCCGCAAGCCTGGGCTTTCTTTGCCTGATTTGCCTTTACCGCTTCTTCATCATAAGCTGCCGCTTCTCTTTCTACGAATTTGATGGCATCCACAGGGCAGACAGGCAAACAGTCGCCTAAGCCATCACAGTAATCATCTCTCAATAATTTCGCCTTGCCGTCTACCATACCGATGGCACCTTCATGGCAAGCCTGGGCACACAGACCACAGCCGATACATTTTTCTTCGTTGATCTCAATAATTCTTCTAATCATATTCCATTCCTCCTCAGGTCTACTCTCTCGCTTTGTTGAATTAAGTATATAACGCTTTGCATCTTTTGTATGTTGTTAAAACAACAAAAAGAAAAACGACATGAAAATTTTTTCATTCTCATGCCGTTCTGATTTTTCTTTATTCCCACAAAGCTTTCATTTTCTTTGCGATGCGTTCTTTTCTCTCTTCTGTTTCTGCCGTATCCTTCCGCCAGATACCATCTTCCCCAAGGGAAACTGCATCGCCTTCCGCGATGCCTTCCGCCAGGGCAGCTTTCACAACCTCCAGTGCCGCATCCCCTTCCAGCAAGATGGCATAGTCCCCTTCAAATCTATCTACGATATGAGCCATCGTCTTCCCTCCTTATGGATTACAGGAACCGCAGGGTTCATAGCCCAGGGCGATCGCCTCTTCTCGGCTCTCCAGTGTCACTCTGTTCTTTTCAACAGGCAAAGAAGCGCAATCCTCCTTATGGAATTTTTTCGAATTTTTATTGCCGATAAAAATTTCTGCAGGTTCCGCCTCGGTGGTTACAGAAGCATTGACAGTCTCTGTTTTTTCGCCGCCCGCATTGGTGCTGACTGCGTTGAATGTGATATTTTTACCGTCAGTGCTACAGATGATCGTGCCCTGCAGGTCTGTACGATAAATTTCCACGCCCATGCTTTCCAGTCTGTCCAGCGTTTCCTCTTCGGGATGGCCATAGCTGTTTCCGGTGCCTACGCTGATGACTGCAAAATCAGGGGAAACTGCCTGCAAAAATTCCTGAGAACTGGAAGTGCTGCTGCCATGATGACCCACCTTCAGCACATCCGCCTGTACATCATGCCCAGCATTCAGGATATCTTCCTCCGCCAGTGCTTCTGCATCCCCTGTGAAAAGGAATTTCGTCTCACCCGCCGTCACCTTCAGCACGATGGAATTATTGTTGAAATCGCTGTATTCCTGCTGAGGACCAAGCACCTCTACCTCCAGGCCATTGAAGTAAAAGGTATCGCCGGGATTGGGCGCCTTGATCTTCAGCCCTTTGTTGGAAATCGCATCCAGCACATCTTCAAAGGTCTTGCTGGTATGCATGATCTTGGGCATGTATACTGCATCTACATCAAAATTGTTGATAACAGCATCCAGAGAGCCGATATGATCCTCATGGGGATGGGTCCCCACCACGACATCCAGCTTCTTTACGCCCTGCTCTTCCAGATAAGATACAATGGTGTCTGCATCTCCATTGTCCCCCCCATCAATGACCATGTAATGTCCATCAGACTCCAGCAGCGCACAATCTGCCTGTCCCACATCGATATAATGCACGGTCAGAATTGCAGCTCCGTCCAGATTTGCCACAGCCTTCTGCTGTGTGTCATTTTCCGCAGCGTCAACAGATACTCCCCCGCCGCAGCCCGTTACGGCAAAAACCAGGCTTAACAACAACGCTAATTTTTTCATTGCTTTCATTTTCATCTCTCCTTTCTGTTTCATTATACCCCAGTCAGATCAATTCTTCAATCGATACAAAAACAGTGCGACAAAGGCGTCACACTGTTTTTGTATCATTTATTTCACATCGAGTGCCGAAATATACCTGTTTCCCCCTAAAAACCCTTATTTTTAAAAAATATGCAGCGCATATGTTGCTTTTGCAACATATATAATCACACCACCAGCGCTTCTCCTCTTACGATCGTCCCTTCCTTATCATTCATACTGGAACGAACCACCAATGGAATATTGCATTTCTTCGCCAATTCCACACATCGGCTATGAAGCACCTCAGCGCCGTTCAATGCCATACGAAGCATATCATCATAGGATATCTCATCCAGCTTTTTGGCTGTGGGTACTTTTCGGGGATCAGCAGTATACACCCCGTCCACATCTGTATAGATCTCGCAGGCATCTGCCTGCAATGCCGCCGCCAGCGCCACCGCTGTCGTATCCGAACCACCCCTGCCAAGGGTCGTATAATCATTATTTTCATCAATTCCCTGAAACCCCGTCACGATCACAATATTTTTCTGCGCCAGTTCCGCACGGATACGTTCTGTTTCAATATTTGTGATTTTGGCGTTTCCATGAACGCTTGTGGTATGCATTTTCACCTGAAACGCATTCAAAGAAACCGCAGGAAGCCCCAGCTTGTGGAAGGCCATGGCCATCAGCGCCACAGACATCTGCTCCCCGATGGTAAAAAGCATATCCATTTCTCTTTCCGAAGGGTTTTCGTTGATATCCCTTGCCATATCCACCAATTCATCCGTATATTTCCCCATGGCAGATAAAACTACTACCACATCATTTCCTTTTTTATATTCTTCTGCACATCTTTTTGCCACATGAAAAATACGTTCTTTATTTGCCACCGATGTTCCGCCAAATTTTTTCACGATCAACATGGTTCCACACTCCTTCATCTCCGAACCGGACTTTTTTATTCTCTGATACCATTTTACTCCGCATCTCTTGCAAACTAAACAGGAAATATGCTATCATTATTGCAAATAGTGCTATTTTAGAGGAGGAAATTATGGAAACAGGATACGAAAAACGAGGATACTTATTAGATGATTTCCGCTTATTCCATCTGAAAGATAAAAAAGGAACGAATATAGATTACCACTACCATGAATTCTGCAAGCTTCTTTTGCTGCGCTGCGGCAACGGCAGCTATACTGTGGAGGGGCAGCGATATAATCTGCAGGCAGGCAATGCCGTACTGATCGGCAGCAACTGTGTCCATCGTCCCGAATTTGAAAAGGGCTTCCTTTATGAACGCATCATCATCTATATCTCTCCCCAATTTCTACGGCAGCAATCTACGCCGGACTGCCAGCTGGAAGATATTTTCAACGGGGAGAACGGATATGTTTTGCATCTGGGGGAACAGGAACAAGAGGCCATATGGATGTTATCTGATGCCCTGGAACAGGAACTGGCGGAAGAAAATTTCGGCAGAGTCATTCTAAGCAACAGCCTGCTGCTGCGCCTTTTGATAGAGATCGCCCGCAATCTCAGAAATCCGAAAGCTTCTTTTGCAAGGCCCCTTACCCCCAG
The DNA here is from genome assembly GCF_017483025.1 of Anaerotignum sp. Lineage (GTDB taxonomy): Bacteria > Bacillota > Clostridia > Lachnospirales > Anaerotignaceae > Anaerotignum_A. Next base: position 140,739 of record NZ_JAFUMA010000066.1, read on the forward strand.
CGACAGCCGCATTTTGCATATCCTTCGTTATATAGATACCCATTTGACAGAGGATCTCAAAATCGAAACCCTTTCAGAACAGTTTTATATCAGCAAATTTCACATGATGCGCCTGTTCAGGCAGGAAACAGGCCAATCCATCCATGGATATCTGCAGGAACGCCGCCTGTTCCACGCCAGAGATCTGATCAGGCAAGGGGTATCCGCCACCGAAAGCTGTTTCCGATCCGGCTTTCGCAGCTATTCCTCCTTTACCCGGGCCTATTCCAAGCGCTTTGGCACCACGCCCACCGGGCGAAAGGGCAACTCTGCGCCGGCAGATGAAACATATGAATAATGGGATCTATATCCCATCAGGTTTTACTATTGTTTCGTTTGCGAAGCCAATCTGCATCTGTCAAATCTGCATGAAAGCAATCATACTTTCGTCTCTCTGGTAAGGTCTTTGATCACTTCGCTGGCTATGATCAACCCTGCCACAGACGGCACAAAAGCATTTGAACCGGGTATATCCCTACGGTCTGTACATTTATGCTGCGCACCGGGCGGACAGATACAATGGGTCCTACAGCTGATCGCCATATCCTCAATGGGGCGAATCGGCTTTTCTTTGGAATAAACCACCTTAAGATGTTCAATATTCCGCTTTCTCAGTTCTTTCCGCATAACTTTTGCCAACGGGCAGATGGATGTCTCGTAAATATCAGCAACCTGCAATTCCGCAGGGTTCATTTTGTTTCCCGCACCCATGCTGCTGATGATGGGAATACCAGACTCTTTTGCCTCCAGAACCAGCTGGATTTTTGCAGTCACTGTATCCACTGCGTCCACCACATAGGAATACCGGCTAAAATCAAATGCATCTCTGGTTTCCGGAAGGAAAAAACACTTATGCACATTTACGATGGCATTTGGATTGATCTCCAAAATCCGTTCTTTCATAACATCCACTTTATATTTTCCGACGGTCTTTCTGGTGGCGATGATCTGCCGATTCAGATTCGTTAAACACACTTTATCATCATCGATCAGATCGATGGCCCCCACACCGCTTCTGACCAAAGCCTCTACTGCGTATCCGCCAACGCCGCCCACACCAAAAACAGCTACTCTTGAATGTTCCAATACCTCCATGGCTTTTTTGCCCAGCAATAATTCCGTTCTTGAAAATTGATTCAACATTTCATCCAATCCTTCTCTGCCAAAGTTTCATTTCTACAATATCTTTTCATATCCAACTATATATCTACTGCAATGCATCTCCCCGCTCTTCAACCAATCGGTATCCGATGCTTGCTACTCTCCTGCTCAAGCAGCCTCTGCATTCGGCAGCTTCTTCTCCGGTGCAAATTTTATTATCATAAAGCGCATACAGCTTCTGATTTTTTACCGGAGACAAATTAGGCATGACCACATTTGCACCAACTGCAAGCCCTTTTTCCCTTCCTCTCGGATCCAGAGTGCCCAGTGCCGTTGTGGCAGGAAGCAGCACTTTCGGAAGCATAATGCGAATGACAGACAGCAAAAACAGCGTCATTTCGACACTTCCCGCCCTTTCTTTTGCATAAATCGTATCATGATGGGGAATAAAAGGGCCAATTCCGACCATTTGTGGCTGCAGCTCCTGCAAAAACACCAGATCCTCTGCAATTTGAAATAACCTTTGCCCCGGTGCGCCGACCATAAAGCCGGCGCCAACCTGATATCCCAATTTTTTCAGGTCATACAAACACTGCTTTCGCTTCTCCAAATGCATCTCTTCCGGGTGCAGGGAACGATACAAAGCTGCATCTGCCGTTTCCTGACGAAGCAAATAGCGATCGGCTCCAGCCTTTCGAAACAGCTGATAACTTTCATGCGATTTTTCTCCGATCGACAGTGTGAGGGCACAATCGGGAAAGTCTTTTTTGATCTTCTGAATGATTTTTACCATTCTTTCATCTGTGTAATAAGGGTCTTCTCCGCCCTGCAAAACAAACGTACGGTATCCCAGTATTGAAGCAATTCTACGTACTCCTCCTGTGAGAGATGATGTAATTTCAAAAATTTATCAATCACTGTCTTCATTGTTTTTTTCTCCAGCACCACGCAAAGATTCATAATCATCAAGGAAATGATACGTTTGTCCGTCTTTCTGGTATCCAACGATCTTCCGCAGATTAATATTCTCAACACTTCTGAAGATATTGGATTCGATCACATCACTGGTTTCGCGGAATTTGGCGATCAGCTCTTTCATTTCATCTCTTTTGGAGCCTCTGCCCCCACCGCATGTCGCACAGTTTTCCGTAAATCGGCATGCACACTGGATGAAATGCAGCTTGTTATAGTCCCGCCATGCCATAATGTCTGCTTCCTTGACCAGATACAAAGGTCGGATCAGTTCCATCCCTGCAAAATTGGTACTATGCAATTTGGGCATCATCGTTTCCACTTTTCCGCTATAGAGCATCCCCATAAGGATGGTTTCGATGACGTCATCAAAATGGTGGCCCAATGCAATTTTATTGCATCCCAGTTCCTTTGCGCGGGAATACAGATACCCTCTCCTCATGCGGGCACACAAATAACAGGGATTCTTTTCAATATCTGCAACGATATTAAAAATATCACTTTCAAACACGGTCAAAGGAATACCAAGAAGCTTTGCATTATCCTGAATGATTTTCCAGTTATCGGGATTATAACCAGGATTCATTACCAAAAAGATCAGTTCAAAAGAAATCTTCCCGTGCCTCTGCAATTCCTGCAGCAATTTTGCCATCAGCATGGAATCCTTGCCGCCGGAAATGCAAACAGCGACTTTATCCCCTTCCTGAATCAGCTGATATTCCTGTATCGCCTTTGTAAACTTTCTCCATATGGGTTTTCGAAATTTGGTGATCAGGCTTCTTTCAATCCCTTTTCGATTTTCTTCCAGGCTCCATTCCTGTTCCATCATTCGGCTCAACTGCAGCTGCAAAAATGCCCGATAACCACCGGTAATACTTGCTGCATCATAGCCTGCCTGCTCCAGCTGTTTCGCAATCTCCTGGCTTCTTTCCCCCGTATGGCACAAAACATATACCAGCTTTGTTTTATCCAATTCCGGCAAGCCTTCTTCAAATTTTTCGATTGGAATATTTACTGCATGAGGCATTGTATTTCTTTTGAAATCCTCTTGTTTCCGAATATCAATGATTGTGATTTCCGCAGGATCCAGTCTTTCCATTTCTGTAACTGTTATAAATTTCATATGATTATTCCTTCCTTACTATCTATTCTCCGTCTCATTGCAATAAACTCTTTCAAAGCCGTATATCACACATCTGAACATAAAAAACGGTGTATCCTTTATCGGTTACACCGCTTTTTATTCAAATTCAGCAGTCCTTTATAATTACGCTGTTTCTTATTTTACTGCATCAAAGCCGCCCTGCAGGTCTGCGATGATATCATCGATATGTTCTGTACCGATGGACAGGCGGATGGTGTTGGGCTTGATGCCCTGATCCAGCAGCTCTTCTTCTGTCAGTTGGGAATGTGTTGTTGTTGCAGGATGGATAACCAGGCTCTTTACGTCAGCAACGTTTGCCAGCAGGGAGAACAGTTTCAGATTATCGATAAATTTGTGCGCTTCTTCCTGACCACCCTTGATTTCGAATGTAAAGATGCTTGCACCTCCGTTGGGGAAGTATTTTTCATACAGGGCATGATCGGGATGTTCAGGCA
>NZ_JAFUMA010000067.1 GCF_017483025.1 Anaerotignum sp.
ACATACCCCTGTATCTGGGCCTGCGCCACGCTGTAGAACATCATCAGGAAGATGACGAAATACAGAAACCAGAACAATGCCGGATGTTTCTTTCTCTGCTTGATATTCCAGCCGCGGATCTCCGTCAGCCCTCTGCGGCAAAGCATGAAAAGGATAAAGCAGATAAGTACCATCAGCCCGTTTACCTGCATGCCTTCCTCAAAACTGATGGCCATAGCAAGGATAGGCAAAAGCCAGCCTGTCAGGATGCCCCAGCCCAATCGGCCTGTGGTCACAGCCAGGAAAATACACCAATATATCGTTATCAATGTGACAAAACCCAGCCACGCCATACTACCGAACTCCTTAAACTATTACAAAATCAGATTCCACGGAAAACATCAGGACGGAACTTGCTTCTCTGTCTGCTTGTTTCGATCTGACCTAAAATTTTATCTTTTTCTTTATTCAATGTGCCGCCCAGGGGGATATAGTTGGAAGCATGATTGGAGCGGAACATGGTGCCTTCCGCATCCACACTGCGGATAAACAGTTCTGTTTCATCCAACACTTCATGGGGCGTCAGCAGTTCGATTTCCCCTCTGTTATACTGATCGTGCATTTCTGTGCCGGGTTCGATCATCAGTGTCAGGAAACCAACATATTCAGGCTTGATGGCAGAAATGACGCGGGCACTGCCCAGGGCATGTTCTTTCCACAGCTTTTTACCGCCCAGACCAGAGATCACTGTCATGGACAGGATCATGCCTGCTTCACGCACTTTTTTGCCTGCTTCGATCATTTCATCGGCTGTTACGCCTTTCTTTACTTCCTTCAGCACTTCGTCCGCGCCGCTTTCCAGGCCCATGTAAACCATATCCAGGCCTGCTTCCTTCAGCTGTTTCAGTTCTTCAGGCGTTTTGCCCAGAATATCCTTGGGCGCACCATATACGGAAATACGTTCTACTTCAGGGAAATATTCATGGCATTTATCCAGGATATACAGCAGATCCTTTGTTTTTACGATCAGGGCATCGCCATCCGCCAGGAAAATACGGCGCACTTTGATACGGCTATAATATCTTCTTGCCATTTCCAGATCTTCCGCCACCTCTTCCAGGGGACGAATACGGAATTTTTTATCCTTATACATATTGCAGAATGTGCAGGTGTTTCTGGCACAGCCGATGGTCAGCTGAATGATCAGACTGCCTGCTTCACTGGGGGGTCTGTAAACAGTACCTTCATATCTCATGGGTTCATCTCTCCTTCAAATCGATTTTTTACATACTATGGGGGAGAAACCTTTGGTTGCTCCTCCTAGCCATCTTTTCTATTATACAGGTGAAAATATAAATTTTTCAATACCTATTTCTTTCTAATTGACAAGTCGTCGAAATTTGTCTATAATATAGCCTGTATTTTTACGTTAATACGGCCTTTGTTCATCAAACAGAGTGAATCCCGGTACAAGATGCCGAGGGGTGGCGGGCTTGCCCTGCTGTTCCTTTTCGTCTGTGCTGTGGGGGATCGAAGGGCGATGATTCGGCGGAAGAAGGCGGAACTGCTTCGGCAGACACACACCCATTCTCCAAATTTTTCCAAAGCGACATCATTGGCTTTATTAAAAAAACATGGCGGTAAAGTTTCGGCTTTGCCGTCTTTTTTATTAAGCGCCTGGCGCCAAAAAAAGCCCCTTCCAAAGAAGGGGCTTCGTTTTTGTTCTTATTTCTTGCTCTGTGCGCTCTTTTCTTTCATTGTTTTGTTTGCGCTTGCAACAACTTTTTCAGACAGAGTCTTTTTCTTTTTATCTTCCAGATTCATGCCTGTGATGCCAACGATGTACATACCAGCCAGATCAACCTTTACAGTTTTCTTTACGGGCATTACCTGGTAAACAGGCTTATCGCACATCAGTGTTACGATCTGAGGGCCAACTTTTGCACGAACCAGATTTGTTTTACGCATCTTTGCAGATTTGGGCATCTGTTCATAAACAGCCTTGGGCATGTTGGAAGGAGAGGGTTTTTCCTGTCTCTTATCGATGACGAAGATCTGAACTGTGGTGCGGTTCTGATCAATGAAATCCTGCGCCTGGATCATTTTCTTCATACCTCTTTTGTTCAGGTAATACATCCCTGCACAAAGCAGCGCCAAAACTACGATGATGATGATCAAGATATCAGAAATGTTCAAAATATTTCCTCCTTTATTACTAGCACGCAAAATGACAAGCATTTTGCCGTAATTTTTCACGGTCTTACTATTTTACCATCGTTTTTCACTTTAGGGAAGAGAAAATCGTGATTTTTTTCGATTTTTTTCATAAAAGGAGCGGTTGCGCCCCGCTGGAAAGATATAGTATACTATTACAATATAGATTTGTTACCATAAGTCTGTGAAAGGAGGATGCGTATGAACAGTATATTATTCTGGATCGCGTTATTTGCGCTGATCGTGCTGATCGTCAATGTCATCCTTTCTGGTCTTGTCGTATTTTTCGAGCGCAGAAACCCCGCCAGCACATGGGCCTGGCTGCTGGTGCTGCTGTTTGTGCCCATTCTTGGTTTCGTTGCCTATATGATCTTCGGCCGAAACAGCAAACGAGAAAAAATGTTCCAGAAAAAAGAAAAATACGATCAGGAAGTTTACTATAAATATCTGCTGCGGGATGTTCATTCTGCAGAAAACATCCGTGATCAGAAACGTTATATCGAAAACAAAGGGACCCTGGTAGAGGCTGCATATCTCACCGATCTGGCCCATATGCATCTGAACAGCGGCAACTGGATGACCTTCAATAATACAGTGGAATATTTCAACAACGGGAAAGACAAATTTGAAGCCCTGGTGCAGGATATCCGCAATGCCAAAAAATTCATCCATCTGGAATATTACATCTGGCGCGGAGATCGGCTGGGCACCCGTTTGGTGGAAGAACTGACGAAAAAAGCTGCAGAAGGGGTCGAGGTCCGTATTCTGTATGACGGCATCGGCAATTCCGCTCTGCCCCGCCATTTCTTCGACAGGCTCCATACCGCAGGGGGCTATACAGCGGCTTTCCTGCCCCGTTTCGTTATTCGCCTGAATTACCGTAACCACCGCAAGCTTGCCATCATCGACGGGGAGATCGGCTATATCGGCGGCTTTAACGTAGGGGATGAATACCTGGGCATCGTCAAACGCTACGGCCCCTGGAGAGATACGCACCTGCGTTTCCAGGGTGACGCCATCGACCAGATGCAGATGCGTTTCATCAAAGACTGGAATTTTACCACAAAAAAAGGCATCATCAAGCTGAGCGAAAAATACTTCCCCAAACGGGAACAGTTCGACGGGGTGCGGACACAGATCGTTTCCAGCGGCCCCGATACCCAGTGGAAAAATGTACGCAACGGCTATTTTAAAATGATAAATGAGGCGGAAAGCCATATTTACCTGACCACCCCCTACTTCGTGCCTGACGATGGTATTTTCGAAGCCTTGCGGGTAGCTGCCCTTTCCGGGCTGGATGTGCGCATCATCATCCCCGGCAACCCGGACCATTTCTTCGTTTACTGGGCAAGTATGTCCTATCTGGGGGAACTGCTGGAAGCAGGCGTAAAGGTATATCAGTATGAAAAGGGCTTCATCCATGCTAAGGTGCTGACCATCGATGGTACAGTCTCTTCCGTTGGCTCCGCCAATATGGATATCCGCAGCTTTGAGTTGAATTTCGAGGTCAATGCCTTTATGTATGATGACAATATCACAAAAGTATTGGAAGACGATTTTATGAACGACCTGCATTGCTGCGTGGAGATCACAAAAGAATGGTATCGCCGCAGAAGATGGTGGTTTAAGGTACACGAAGCCATTGCAAGGCTCATCTCGCCTATGTTATAAGGAGGAAAACCGTATGATGGACAGAATTGGATATGAAGAAGAACGAAAGGTTCGCTTTTTTCAGATCGACAGCAACAGCTGCATGACCCCTGCAGCTTTGCTCTCCAGCCTGCAGGAAATGGCCATTACCCATTCCGATACACTGGGCTATACCATCGATTACATGCTGGAGCACCATTGGTTCTGGTCTGTGCTGAACTGGCACCTGAAGTTATACCGTATGCCCAAATACGGAGAAAAAATCTTCCTGCAGACCTGGAACGATAAATTTGCCCGTTTCCAGGCAAACAGAAGCTTCTTTATTCTGGATGAAGAAGGAAATAAACTGCTGGAGGGCGTTTCACGCTGGGTGTTCATGGATCTTGAAAAGCGCAAACCCACCAATGTGCCCGAAGGCATGGCAGAAAAATACCACGCAGGCCAGCTTTCCGCCATCGAAGGAGAAAAATTCCTGATGCCCAAGGAACCAGAAGGGGAACTGATCTGCAGCAGAGATGTGGTGGTGACCAGAAGAGATACGGATACCAACGGCCACGCCAACAACGTAAAATATCTGGAATGGGTCATGGACGATATCCCCGATGAAATTTACGTGGATATGGCACTGAAGGATATCCGCATTGTTTACCGCAAGGAATGTATGCGCGGCGACACCGTAACCGTCAAAACCTTCCTGAAAGATGTGGAAGAAGGCAAGGAAGTGGGTTCCTTCCTGTATGATGGGGAAACGATAGTGGCTCAGGTCATCACGCTTTGGCAGTAAAGCTCTTCGCAGTCAACGCCAGCAAAAGCTGGCTGGGGGCATAGAAAAGCCAGACCAGATGCGGAACAGGGGTAAAGAAATATCCCCATACCACGGCCATATCGCAGCAAATGAATAACACAAGACCTAAGAGGTACAGCTTTCGGGAAAGGGAGGGCTGTGCCTTTTCTTTTTGCAGTGCAAGAAAAAAATGGAGCAGAAACAAGAACGCATAAAGGCCGCCAAGAACGGTCAGCGGCAGAAATACGCCCAACGGAAGGAAAAACAATGCCCGCCAGAAGAAAGACACACCTTTCAAATTGTAAAGATATGCCAGCTGGACGAGAAGAAAAAAGGAAATACCTGCGGCATAAAAATCTGTAAAAAGGAGAAAGCCATCTGCAAACAACGTTAGAAATGCCGCCAGCGGCATTCCATATCGAAAAGAAAGCAGAAAACAGAAAAAAATCCATAGAAAACGAATGATATCCAAAATAAAAACACCTCTTGGAAAAGGATTTCCAAAAGGTGCTTTTTTATAGATGGAAGTTACAGGGCTCGAACCTGTGACCCTCTGCTTGTAAGGCAGATGCTCTCCCAGCTGAGCTAAACTTCCATAATTTTAACATATTTAATTTTCACGGATGACCCGTAGGGGAATCGAACCCCTGTTTCAGCCGTGAGAGGGCCGCGTCTTGACCGCTTGACCAACGGGCCTTAAAAGTAGAGTAGCGGAGGAGGGATTTGAACCCCCGACACCACGGGTATGAACCGTGTGCTCTAGCCAACTGAGCTACTCCGCCACAAGCTGACTTAGTCAGTATAACGTTTCGTTCAGATTTTGTCAAGGCTTTTCTCCGAATTTTTTACAAAAAATTTGATTTCTATTGGCTGCGATTGATATACAGGATCTCGTTGGATTTCACCATGCCCAACTGTTCTCTTGCCACCTGTTCGATATAGGCATCGCTGGTGTAATATTCCCTGCGGGTCTCAAATTCCAGCTGTTTTTCCTGTTCGGCTTCGATCTCAGCCGTAACCATAGCCAGTTCTTCCTGCAGCTCCTGATAATGGAGAGCCTGCTTGCCAATGCCGACGGAAACCGTCACAACAAATACAAATAAGAACACCCTCACGAAAAGGCTGGATGGTTTTCTGGATTTTTTGATTTTCTTTCTATGTTCCATAAAAAAGCTCCCTGCTGTGTTCCTATTTTCTTCGACTATTTTCTTCGAAGCATCCGCCAATCCAAATGGATATGATGTATTATCATTTTCACACAAAGTTTCATCGATTGCAATAGTTTTTTCTGTTGTTTATCGCAAAATCTTCCAATCCGTCCCAAAGGGCGACGAAAAAGGAGATACAACAGCCGGAAAGGCGTGGTAACGATGCGCCAGAAAAGACCTACTATGTATTTCACCAGACGGATGATGGTATCGCTGACAGCGATGACCAATCGGCTGAGGGTCAGGAAATAAAGCCCCATGCCGCCAAAGAGCCCCAGTATGGTGAAAAAACGAATTTCCCCTGCGCTGGCCCGCAACATGACGCTGAACACCAGAAATACGGCCAACAGCCAGAAGAGACCATCCTCTACCTGTACCCAGAAGGGTTTATGGCGCAAAGCATGGCGGAACACCCGCAAACCATCGTACAACAGGCCCATGCCGCCGCCCAGCAGGACGGTCAGCAGGAAAAGGCCGGCCTGTGCATGTAATGAAAGGATCATAGCACCCGCCCCTTATCGAAACAGTTTCCCAAGGATAGAATGTTTTTCCGCCAGGGTGCCATCGGAATAGGTCACGCTGTCGATGCTGCCATCTACGATGACGTCCCCCGCGTCCAAGTCCAGCTTGCCGATATGCATGCCTGCCCCCTTCAGCATCAGAAGCCCGCAGGTGGTCTCCATCATGATACCCTCTTCATCAAAGGACAGCACCTCCAGCACACCGCCGATGCGCACTTTTTCCCGTTCTTCCATATTCAATGTATGTCTACCGGTTCTTTTCTTCTCTTCTGCCATAAAAAACGCCCCCTCTGTTCCAAGGATATGCGGACAGAGCGAAAAAAAGACGCCTGCAGCGTCTTTTTATACAGAACGATACATGCCTGCGGCGTCTTCTTTTTTGGTGGATTCTTTCAGATCAAGAACTTCCACCTTTGTGGTGTTGTTGCCGAACTGGATCTCGATGATATCGCCGATTTTCACTTCCGCGCCGGCTTTGACCACCTTGCCGTTGATCATCACCCTGCCTGCGTCGCAGGCTTCATTGGCGATGGTACGTCTTTTGATGATGCGGGATACTTTCAGAAATTTATCAACTCTCATAAAGGATACCTCCCCTTTCGATTTTAGTAAAAAAGCCCTTTCTTCGCAGAAAGGGCCGGATTCCTTTTGGGAATGAATTATTTGTTGATCGCGTCTTTCAGAGCTTTACCAGCTTTGAATCTGGGAGCTTTGGAAGCGGGGATGGGCATTGCTTCGCCTGTCTGAGGGTTTCTGCCTTCGCGAGCTGCTCTTTCAGCTACGTCGAATGTGCCGAAGCCTACCAGCTGTACTTTGCCGTTTGCTGCCAGTTCTTCTGTTACTACTTCTTCAAAAGCTTTCAGTGCTTTTTCAGCATCTTTTTTGCTCATTTCTGCTTTTTCTGCAATTGCTGCAACCAGATCAGATTTGTTCATTTGTGTTTGCCTCCTAAAAATTTCATTTATGATTTCATTGAACGAAGCTTGATTTTTGCTTCATCCCAGAGTAAATCCATTTCCTCCAGCGTCATGCCGGAAAGGTCTTTTCCCTGCAAAAGGGCGGATTTCTCAATATATTCAAATCTATTTATAAACTTTTTGATGGCTTTTGTCAAGGCAAACTCAGGATTTATTTTCAAAAACCTTGAGATATTCACCAGAGCGAACAAAATATCCCCAAATTCCTCCTCGATATTGCCGTTTTCAGCCCTTGCAGCCTCTTCCAGTTCCTGCACTTCTTCATAGACCTTCTTTAAGGCATCTTCTGTCACAGGGAAGTCGAAACCAACATCCGCCGCCTTCTTCTGCACCTTTCTGGCACGGATGAGGGCCGGCAGGGCATCGGGCACATTTTTCATCACTTCCGTCTGGGTCTCTGTATGTTTTTCTTTCTTCTTCAGTTCTTCCCAGTTGACCAGCACCTGTTCCGCTGTGTCCACCTTCACATCCCCGTTGCCAAATACATGAGGGTGTCTGTAAATCATTTTTTCACAAATGCCACGGATCACATCTTCGATGGTGAAGCCGCCCTTTTCCGCTTCGATCTCCGCATGAAAGACCACCTGCATCAGAACGTCCCCCAGTTCTTCCTTCAGATTTTCCATATCGCCCTTATCGATGGCATCTGCCGCTTCGTAGGCTTCTTCCAGCATGTCCATACGGATAGATTCATGGGTCTGCACTCTATCCCAGGGGCAGCCGTTTTCCCCCCGCAAAATTTTGATGACCTGCACCAGATCATCCAGTGTATATTTCTTTTCCTCCATGTCGGATTCCTCCTTGTCTTATAAGTGGGACAAAAAATGTCCCATTCTTGTTTGTTTCCCATAAACTTTTCCATTCTTTTTGATGGAAAAATAGCGTTTTTCCGTCTTTCACCAAATATCCTTTTGTGTTATGATAAATACAATCTACATATTAGCAAAAATATGCCCGAAAGAAAAGCCTTTCGGAAAAACCAAAACCATAGAGAGAAGTAGAGAAAGGAAGGAACCCCCATGTTTCGTATCGTAAATAAAAGAGAACTCAACAGCATGGTCACACTTCTGGAGATCGAAGCGCCTTTTGTAGCGAAAAAAGCACAGGCAGGCCAGTTCATCATCTTCCGTGTAGACGAATTCAGCGAAAGAGTTCCCCTGACTATTGCAGATTATGACAGAGAAAAAGGCACAGTAACCATCATCTTCCAGAAGGTTGGTCTGTCCACAAAAATGCTGGCAGCAAAAGAAATCGGCGACACCATTCAGGACTTCGTTGGCCCCCTGGGCGTTGCCACAGAATACGAAGGCATGAAAAAAGTTGCTGTTGTAGGCGGCGGCGTAGGCTGTGCCATCGCATACCCTCAGGCAAAGGCTCTGCACGAACTGGGCGCAGAAGTTGACGTGATCGTTGGCTTCCGTAACGAAGATATCGTCATCCTGGAAGAAGAAATGAAAGCCGTTGCTACAAACTATCACCTGATGACAGACGACGGTTCCAAAGGCGAAAAAGGCTTCGTAACAGATAAACTGAAAGCCCTGATCGAAGCTGGCAACAAATACGATGCTGTGATCGCCATCGGCCCCATCCCCATGATGAAATTCGTCAGCCTGACAACAAAACCCTTCGGCATCAAGACCATCGTTTCCCTGAACCCCATCATGATCGACGGTACAGGCATGTGCGGCGGTTGCCGTGTCACAGTTGGCGGCAAGATCAAATTTGCATGTGTTGATGGTCCCGACTTTGATGGCCACGAAGTAGACTTTGACGAACTGATGAACCGTAACTCCATCTACAAAGCAAGAGAAGCGGAACTGACAGAAACACACATCTGCCGTATGGATAAACTGGCAAATGAACTGATCAAATAAGGAGGTACGGTATCATGGCAAATATGAGTCTGGAAAAAATCAAGATGCCCGAACAGGCACCTGATGTGAGAAATAAAAACTTTGAAGAAGTAGCACTGGGCTACACAGCAGAAATGGCAGTGGAAGAAGCAACAAGATGCCTGAACTGCAAACACAAACCCTGCGTAAGCGGCTGTCCCGTAAACGTACGCATCCCCGAATTTATCGCTGAAGTGGCAAAAGGCGACTTCATGGCAGCTTATAAAGTCATCACTTCCACAAACGCTCTGCCCGCAGTTTGCGGCCGTGTTTGTCCTCAGGAAAGCCAGTGCGAAAGCAAATGCGTACGCGGTATGAAAGGCGAAGCAGTAGCTATTGGCCGTCTGGAACGTTTCGTTGCGGACTGGTACATGAAAAACTGCGATGAAATGCCTGAAAAACCCGCATCCAACGGCAAGAAAGTGGCTGTCATCGGTTCCGGCCCTTCCTCTCTGGCATGCGCAGGCGACCTGGCAAAACAGGGTTACGAAGTAACAATGTTTGAAGCATTCCACAAAGCCGGCGGCGTACTGGTTTACGGTATCCCCGAATTCCGTCTGCCCAAGGCAATCGTGCAGAAAGAAATCGATAAACTGTCCGCTCTGGGCGTAAATATTATGACAAACATGGTTATCGGTAAAGTTCTGTCCATCGATGAAATCATCGACGATATGGGCTTTGATGCAGTATTCGTAGGCACCGGTGCTGGTCTGCCTTCCTTCATGGGCATCCCCGGCGAAGCGCTGGTTGGCGTATACTCTGCAAACGAATACCTGACCAGAATCAACCTGATGAAAGCATACCTGTCCGAATACGACACACCTATCCGCAACAGCAAATCCGTAGCCGTTGTTGGCGGCGGTAACGTTGCCATGGACGCAGCAAGATGTGCAAAACGTATGGGCGCTGAAAACGTATACATCGTATACCGTCGTTACGAAGCAGAAATGCCTGCTCGTCTGGAAGAAGTTCACCATGCAAAAGAAGAAGG
>NZ_JAFUMA010000068.1 GCF_017483025.1 Anaerotignum sp.
ATAGTGGAAGATTTTTGCAACTTCGCCTTCGATATTGTGACCCAGCAGCACTGCTACTACGTCATCTTTCAGATCTTCTTTCAGTCTTGTAGCTTCACCAACAAGTTCCAGACCTACGTTCTGAACCTTGCCGTATCTCTGTTCCATTACTACGAAAATACCTTTACTCATTGTAGGGTTTCCTCCTTATATTTCTAAATTTAGTATACGATTCTTCGTCTAATCAGATTAGATGATGAATTTAGCTTCCAGTTTGTCCATGATAGCTTTAACAGCTTCGTCTGCAGACAGACCTTCCAGAATTGTACCAGCGCCTTTAACTTCTTTAGTGAAGGACTGATATACGTTTGTAGGGGAACCCTTCAGACCGATCATATCCAGTTCCAGATCATCTTTCAGATCTTCGAAGCCCAGGATTTTGATTTCTTTTTCGTAAGCTTCAACGATACCTCTTACGGACATGTATCTGGGTGTAGCCAGTTCAGCGATTGCTATCAGCAGGCAAGGTGTTTTGATTTTGATGATGTGGTAACCATCTTCGTACTGTCTCTTAACAACTACGTGATCTTCAGCTGCTTCGATTACTTCTTCTACATAAGAAACCTGAGGCAGGTGCAGTTTTTCAGCGATCTGGGGACCAACCTGAGCTGTGTCACCGTCGATAGCCTGACGACCTGTGATGATCATGTCATAGCCAACGTTTTTCAGAGCTGCTGCCAGGATACCGGATGTAGCATATGTATCGGAACCACCGAATTCTCTACCGGAAACCAGAACTGCTTCGTCACAACCCATAGCCAGAGCTTCTCTCAGTGCAACGTCTGCCTGAGGGGGGCCCATGGAAACTACTGTTACTGTGCCGCCCAACTGTTCTTTCAGCTGCAGAGCTGCTTCGATACCTGTTTTGTCATCGTGGTTGATGATAGAGGGAACACCGTCACGGATCAGTGTGCCTGTCTTAGGATCGATTTTAACTTCTACTGTATCGGGTACCTGTTTAATACATACAACGATTTTCATTATTGTTGTTCTCCTTCCAAATTTTTATTCTAAGCTTTCAGTCAATCAAGTCTTACTCTTTAAGATCAAACTTTCATAGAGCCGGAGATGATCATTCTCATAGCTTCGTTTGTACCTTCGTAGATTTCTGTGATCTTAGCGTCACGCATAGCTCTTTCTACGGGGTATTCACGGCAGTAACCGTAACCACCAAACAGCTGTACAGCCATTCTTGTAACTTCGTTAGCTACTTCAGAACCGAACATTTTGCACATTGCAGCCAGAGGAGCGTAGTTGCCGTGGTTGTCTTTTTCTACAGCAGCTCTCCATACCATCAGTCTAGCAGCGTCTGTTTTTGTCTGCATTTCAGCCAGTTTGAACTGTGTGTTCTGGTATTTGCCGATGGGTTTGCCGCCCTGTTTTCTTTCTTTAACATATTTCAGTGTTTCGTTGATAGCGCCCTGAGCGATACCTACGGACTGAGCACCGATACCGATACGACCGCCACCCAGTGCTGTCATAGCGATTTTGTAGCCCTGGCCTTCTTTGCCCAGCAGGTTTTCAGCGGGAACTTTAACGTTGTCATAGATTACTTCACAGTTGGAAGCAGCTCTGATACCCATACGTTCGATGTTTTCACCAACGGACAGACCTTCGGAGTTTCTGTCAACGATGAATGCGGACATACCTTTGGGACCTTTGGATTTGTCTGTCAGAGCGAATACGATGAATGTATCAGCGAAGCCAGAGTTTGTTGTGAAGATCTTTGTACCATTCAGTACATAGTATGTACCATCTTCGGATTTAGCAGCTTCTGTTTTAACACCAGCAGCGTCTGTACCAGCGCCGGGTTCTGTCAGACCGAAGCAGCCGATTTTGGAACCATCAACCAGGGGTCTCAGCCATTTCTGTTTCTGTTCTTCTGTACCGAACTCATTGATGCAAGGGCAGCAAAGAGATGTGTGTACGGACAGTGTGATACCTGTGGAAGCATCTACTTTGGACATTTCTTCCATGCACAGTGTGTATGTCAGAACGTCTGCACCCTGGCCGCCGTATTCTCTGCTGTAAGGAATACCAAAAGCACCGATTTTCTGCAGTTTCTGAAGCAGTTCTGCGCTGTATTCTTCTGCTTCGTCCATGTCTTTAGCGATTGGTTTAATTTCTGTTTCAGCAAATTTTCTGAACAACTCTTGCTGAAGCATCTGAGTTTTTGTTAATTTGAAATCCATTCTAATATTCCTCCTATTTTTTAAAAATTTCGAAACATCCGCGATGAGGCCACATCGGGGTGTTTCATTAAAAAACAACCTACTTCCTTACGACGCTGCCGTATGGACGCAGTTTATCAGCTTCTCATTTTCTCACTCGCGCATGTCAATAAGAAGCCATAATGCCTCCACAATGAATATACCATTTTTGTTTAAAATTTGTCAACATCTTTGTCGATAAATATTACATAAAAAACGGCTGCGTTTGTTGGTAATACCGACATATTTTCCACTGTCGGCGAATGGAAAAAAACCTACAAAAAAACAGTCACAAAAATCCCCTCCGGTTCGCTACTCCTTCGGGAAATTTTTCACACGATCCGCCCCCTGTCCTTTTTTCTGCAGGATCGACCCTCATTTCGTATGTAAATCGCTCCTCGTAAAAAAAGCACACAACCCGCTTTTCGTGTGTGTTTCTCCGCTTTTTTGTCTGTCTTTACTTTACACTATTGTCTTTTCTCTGTCAATATATTTCGCATAGGAACTATTTTTCACACCTCTTTCTTGTCAGACAATATACCGTCATATTATACAGAGAAAATCCTTGTTTCTTCCGATTTTCCTATCTCTTTTCTATAAATTTCCCCATATATTTTATTTGTTAGTTGTAACTAACCTCTGACCAAAAGAAAAGGGAATTCCTTTCGGAATTCCCTTTGATGAGTCACATATTAGGCTATCAAAAATTATTCGATAATAGCTACTACGGAGCCAGCGCCTACTGTTCTACCACCTTCACGGATAGCAAATCTCAGACCCTGGTTCATAGCTACGGGTGTGATCAGTTCGATTGTCATTTCAACGTTGTCGCCAGGCATGCACATTTCTGTACCTTCGGGCAGGTTGATAACGCCTGTTACGTCTGTTGTTCTGAAGTAGAACTGAGGTCTGTAGTTGTTGAAGAAAGGTGTATGACGGCCGCCTTCTTCTTTGGACAGAACGTAAACCTGAGCTGTGAATTTTGTATGAGGTGTGATGGAACCGGGTTTAGCCAGGATCTGACCTCTTTCGATTTCGTTTCTCTGAACGCCTCTCAGCAGAACACCGATGTTGTCACCAGCTTCAGCCTGATCCAGCAGTTTACGGAACATTTCTACGCCTGTTACAACTACTTTTCTGATTTCATCTGTCAGACCAACGATTTCAACTTCGTCCTGTACTTTAACTACGCCGGATTCTACTCTACCTGTAGCTACTGTACCACGGCCTGTGATGGAGAATACGTCTTCGACGGGCATCAGGAAAGGTTTGTCTGTTGCACGTTCGGGTGTAGGAATGTAGTTTTCGATTTCTTCGAACAGTTCCAGAATCTTGTCGCCCCATGCGCCAGAAGGATCCTGCAGAGCCTGGAAAGCGGAACCTCTGATGATGGGCAGATCATCGCCGGGGAATTCATATTCGTTCAGCAGTTCTCTGATTTCCATTTCAACCAGATCCAGCAGTTCTTCGTCGTCTACCATGTCACATTTGTTCATGAATACTACGATGTAAGGAACGCCTACCTGTTTGGACAGCAGGATGTGTTCTCTTGTCTGAGCCATAGGGCCGTCTGTTGCAGCTACTACCAGGATAGCACCGTCCATCTGAGCAGCACCTGTGATCATGTTTTTAACATAGTCAGCGTGGCCAGGGCAGTCAACGTGAGCGTAGTGTCTGTTGGGTGTTTCATATTCAACGTGAGCTGTGGAGATTGTGATACCACGTTCTCTTTCTTCGGGAGCTTTGTCGATGTTTTCGAAAGCTACAGCTTCACCGATCTGGTATCTTTCATGCAGTGTCTTTGTGATCGCTGCTGTCAGAGTTGTTTTACCATGGTCAACGTGACCGATAGTACCGATATTCATATGAGGTTTGGTTCTTTCAAATTTTGCCTTTGCCATTTTAAAATATCCTCCTTGTTAAATTGTGGAATCTTAATTTGTGAGTTTTGATACACCTTTTAAACATAGTGCACCCATCAACTCTAATTATATTAGACTTCTCGTCTTTTTGCAATACCAAAAAACGTTTAAACACAGTATTTTTGGTATTTTCCTTCCGTTATCGTAAACCGAAAGGTAGAATTATTTTCTACCTTCCAGTACTTTTTCCTGAACGGATTTAGGGCAGGGTTCGTAGTGGTCAACTTCCATTACGTAGTTACCACGGCCCTGTGTTTTGGAACGCAGGTCTGTGGAGTAACCGAACATTTCTGCCAGAGGAACGAAGGAGTGAATTACCTGTGCGTTGCTTCTAGCTTCCATACCTTCGATACGGCCACGTCTGGAGTTGATGTCACCGATAACGTCGCCCATGTAATCTTCGGGTACTGTTACTGTTACTTTCATGATGGGTTCAAGCAGTACTGCGTCACCTTTTCTCATAGCTTCTTTGAAAGCCATGGAACCAGCGATCTGGTAAGCGGATTCGGAGGAGTCAACGTCATGGTAGGAACCATCGTAAACTTCAGCCTTAACGCCCAGTACGGGATAGCCGCCCAGGATACCGCTCTGCATTGCCTGCTGGATACCTTTATCGATAGCGGGGATATATTCTTTAGGAATAGAACCACCAACTGTCGCATTTACGAATTCGTAGTTGTGATCCGCATCTGTAGGGATGGGATAGAAACGTACTTTACAGTGACCATACTGACCACGACCACCGGACTGACGTACGAATTTACCTTCAACGTCAACTTCCTTACGGAATGTTTCTTTGTAAGCTACCTGAGGAGCACCAACGTTAGCTTCTACTTTGAATTCTCTCAGCAGACGGTCAACGATGATTTCCAGATGCAGTTCACCCATACCGGAGATGATTGTGTCACCTGTTTCCTGATCTGTGTATGTTTTGAAAGTGGGATCTTCTTCTGCCAGTTTTGCCAGAGCGATACCCATTTTGTCACGACCAGCTTTTGTCTTAGGTTCGATCGCTACGGAGATTACGGGTTCGGGGAATACCATGGATTCCAGGATAACTTCGTGATCTTCGTTACAGATTGTGTCACCTGTTGTAGAGATCTTGAAACCTACTGCAGCAGCGATGTCACCGGAGTAAACCTTGTCGATTTCTTCTCTGTGGTTCGCATGCATCTGCAGG
This sequence comes from Anaerotignum sp., assembly GCF_017483025.1. Lineage (GTDB taxonomy): Bacteria > Bacillota > Clostridia > Lachnospirales > Anaerotignaceae > Anaerotignum_A. The sequence goes on from NZ_JAFUMA010000068.1 coordinate 5,352, forward strand.
ATACGGCCAACACGTTCTTTTTTGCCACCCTTTGTGGAGTTGTAAACGTATGTGCCGGAGTCCAGTGTACCGGAGTACACACGGAAGAATGCCAGTTTACCTACGAAGGGGTCATTCATTACTTTGAATACCAGAGCGGAGAAAGGTTCTTCGTCGGAAGCATGTCTTTCTGTTTCTTCGCCTGTCGCAGGGTCAACACCTTTGATCGCGGGGATATCTGTAGGTGCGGGCATATATTCAACAACGCCGTCCAGCAGTTTCTGAACGCCTTTGTTTCTGTAAGCGGAACCACACATTACGGGCATCAGTTCGCAAGCGATACATGCCTTACGCAGAGCTGTTTTCAGTTCTGCTTCTGTGATTTCTTCTTCAGCGAAGAATTTTTCCATCAGTTCTTCGTCTGTTTCGCAGATTGTTTCAACCATGATTGCTCTGTATTCTTCAGCCTGGTCTACGTATTCTGCGGGGATTTCTTCTTCGTCTACTTCTGTACCTGTTGCGTTTTCATAGAAGTAAGCTTTCATCTTCATCAGGTCGATGATGCCTTTGAAATCGCTTTCAGCACCGATAGGCAGAGTAACTGCTACGGGATGGCAGCCCAGTCTGTCTACGATAGATTTCATAGAACCGAAGAAGTCAGCACCCATGATGTCCATTTTGTTAACGAAGATCATACGGGGTACGTTGTAGTTATCAGCCTGTCTCCAAACTGTTTCTGTCTGAGGTTCAACACCGCCCTTTGCGTCCAGTACGCAAACAGCGCCGTCCAGTACACGCAGGGAACGTTCTACTTCAACTGTGAAGTCAACGTGGCCAGGTGTATCGATGATGTTGATTCTGTTGTCTAACCAATGACATGTTGTCGCAGCGGATGTGATTGTGATACCTCTTTCCTGTTCCTGCTCCATCCAGTCCATTGTTGCTGTACCTTCGTGAGTATCGCCGATTTTGTAGTTACGGCCTGTGTAGAACAGAATACGTTCTGTCAGAGTTGTCTTACCAGCATCGATGTGCGCCATGATACCAATGTTTCTGGTTCTTTCCAGAGGGTATTCTCTGTTTGCCACTGTGGAATCCTCCTTTTTGTAGTCATAATCAGGTTTATGGAAAGACTACTAAACAGCCTTTCCATATTGCCTGGTTTCCATTCGTTTGTTAGATATTTCTTACCATTTGAAGTGGGAGAAAGCTTTGTTTGCTTCTGCCATTTTGTGCATTTCGTCTTTTCTCTTGCCAGCGCCGCCGGCGTTGTTCAGAGCGTCCAGGATTTCGCCTGCCAGACGATCTACCATTGTTTTTTCGCCACGTTTTCTGGAATACAGTGTGATCCATCTCAGGCCCAGTGTCTGTCTTCTTTCGGGTCTGATTTCCATGGGTACCTGGTAAGTTGCGCCACCTACACGGCGAGCTTTAACTTCCAGTACAGGCATTACATTACCCAGAGCTTCTTCGAAAGCTTCCAGCGCGTCTTTACCTGTTTTTTCTGCTACTTTTTCAAATGCACCGTAAACGATCTTTTCCGCTACACCCTTTTTACCGTCCAGCATGATGCTGTTGATCAGTTTTGTCACCAGCTTGCTGTTGTAAATGGGATCGGCCAAGACCTCTCTTTTTGCTACATGTCCTTTTCTAGGCACGATTCTTCCCTCCTAATTGAATAAATAACTATTCTCGGTACTTCACGGCCCTTAATGTCCGTGTTTTCATGCCTTATCTCCGCCAACGTATATCTCGTCTAAGCAATCGCAGATTGTATTGATCTGTATAAGGCATTTCTACTAATTAGATTTGTCTTTTTAAAAAAATTGTTCCTGTTTCTAAGAATTACTTCTTGGAAGCTTTGGGGCGTTTTGCGCCGTATTTGGAACGAGCCTGCATTCTGTTTGCAACGCCAGCTGTATCCAGAGTACCTCTTACGATGTGGTAACGTACACCAGGAAGGTCTTTTACTCTACCGCCTCTGATCAGAACAACAGAGTGTTCCTGCAGGTTGTGGCCTTCACCGGGGATATAAGCTGTAACTTCGATACCGTTGGACAGACGAACTCTGGCGATTTTTCTCAGAGCAGAGTTAGGCTTCTTAGGTGTGGAAGTTTTTACCGCTGTACAAACGCCTCTTTTCTGAGGAGAGGATACGTCTGTAGCTTTTTTCTGCAGGGAGTTCAGACCTTTCTGCAGAGCGGGTGCTGTAGATTTTTTCTCAACAGTCTTTCTGCCTTTTCTTACTAACTGGTTAAATGTAGGCATTAACTGCACCTCCTTATAAAAATAATACATCTGCAATTTGCAATAATTCTTATCCTGTTCCCGCCTCATGGACTCGCTTAGAAAAGACCCTGAAGCCGGACACTAGGAAATTTTATCATCGGCAATTCTAAAAGTCAAGGACTTTTCTTTGATTTTACAGCTTTTTTCATAACTTTTTTCCTTTGTCTTTCCATGAAAAACACAAGTCCCGAAACGAAAGAAATCACCCTTTTTACCAATAAATTCTATTTTCAAGAATTCTTTCTCTACTAATAAATAGAAGCGTGTCAGAATGACACGCTTCTACAAATCATCTTATTAGATTAATTCGTCTTCATCAATATATACAGTTTCTTCCACAGGGGCTTCTGCTGCTTCTTCCTGGCCTTCGGGGATGATTTCGATATTTCTGTATCTGGTCATACCTGTACCGGCAGGGATCAGCTTACCGATGATAACGTTTTCTTTCAGGCCAATCAGTGGATCGATTTTGCCTTTGATCGCTGCTTCTGTCAGGACACGAGTTGTTTCCTGGAAGGAAGCTGCGGACAGGAAGGAGTCTGTTGCCAGGGATGCTTTTGTGATACCCAGCAGAACTCTTGTGCCCTTCGCAGGTTCTTTGCCTTCTGCTTCCAGAGCAGCATTTGTATTTTCGAATGTCAGCCAGTCAACCAAAGAGCCGGGCAGGAAATCTGTATCGCCGTTTTCTTCGATCTTCACGCGTTTCAGCATCTGACGAACGATAACTTCGATATGTTTGTCACTGATTTCTACACCCTGCAGGCGGTAAACTCTCTGTACTTCCTGGATCATGTAGTCCTGAACGCCTCTCAGGCCTTTGATCTTCAGGATATCGTGAGGGTTCACGCTACCTTCTGTGATTTCGTCACCGGCTTCGATCACGTCGCCATCATAAACCTTGATTCTGGAGCCGTAAGGGATCAGATAATCCTTTGTTTCGCCTGTTTCAGGGTTTGTAATGATCACTTCACGTTTTTTCTTTGTATCATTCAGAGTCACGCGGCCGCCAAATTCAGCGATGATCGCCAGACCCTTGGGTTTTCTTGCTTCAAACAGTTCTTCGACACGAGGAAGACCCTGTGTGATATCGTTACCAGCGATACCGCCTGTGTGGAATGTACGCATTGTCAGCTGTGTACCGGGTTCACCGATGGACTGCGCTGCGATGATACCTACAGATTCACCGATACGTACATATCTGCCGGATGCCATGTTTGCACCGTAACATTTTGCACAGATACCAACTTCGCTGCGGCATGTCAGTACAGTTCTGATCCATACTTTCTTCACGCCTGCTTTTTCTACTGCTTCTGCCTGATCTACTGTGATCATTGTGTCAGCAGGAACGATGATCTCGCCTGTTTCGGGGTGGATGATGTCGTAAGCAGACCATCTGCCGCGGATACGATCCTGCAGGCCTTCGATCACTTCGTTGCCATCCATGAATGCAGCGATTTCCATGCAAGGTGTTTCGATATTTCTGCCATCGCAGCAATCCCATTCTCTTACGATGATATCCTGGGATACGTCTACCAGACGACGTGTCAGGTAACCGGAGTCGGCTGTCTTCAGTGCTGTATCGGTCAGACCTTTACGAGCACCGTGGGCGGAAATGAAGTATTCCAGTACGGACAGACCTTCACGGAAGTTCGCTTTGATGGGCAGTTCGATGATACCGCCGTTAGGGGATGCCATCAGACCACGCATACCAGCCAGCTGTTTGATCTGTCTGTTGGAACCACGGGCACCGGAGTTTGCCATCATATAGATGTTGTTATATTTACCCAGACCAGCCAGCAGAGCTGCTGTGATCTTATCATCGGCGATGTTCCATGCTTCGATAACCTTCTGGTGACGTTCTTCGTCTGTCATCAGACCACGTCTGAATTTTCTTGTGATCATGTCTACTTTTTCTTCTGCTTCTGCCAGATATTCCGCTTTTTCCTTAGGGATTTCCATATCGGATACGGATACTGTCATGGCAGCTCTTGTGGAGAATTTGTAGCCCAGAGATTTGATCTTATCCAGAACAGCCGCTGTTTCTGTTGCGCCGCAACGGTTGATGCATTTGTTGATGATCTTACCGATCGCCTTCTTGTCAACCAGGAAGCCGATTTCGTAATCAAATTTTGTATCTTCGTTTGTTCTGTCAACATAGCCCAGGTTCTGAGGGATCGCTTCATTGAAGATGATGCGGCCAACAGTTGTCTGAACCATCTTTGTTTCCATCACGCCGTCAAATTCCAGAGTTCTTCTTACCTTGATTACTTCCTGCAGATAAACTTCATGGTTGTCATAAGCCAGCATTGCTTCTTTTTCATCTTTGAATGCTTTGATGATGATATCGCCGGCTTTTCTGATCACATTGCCTTCTGCATCCAGAACATCTGCTTCGTATTTCTGGTTCAGGTCTTCTCTTTCCAGTGTCAGGTAGTACATACCCAGAATCATATCCTGAGAGGGTACTGTTACGGGCGCACCGTCGGAAGGTTTCAGCAGGTTGTTGGGAGACAGCAGCAGGAATCTGCATTCTGCCTGTGCTTCTACGCTCAGAGGTACGTGAACCGCCATCTGGTCACCGTCGAAGTCGGCGTTGAAGGCTGTACATACCAGAGGATGCAGCTTGATGGCACGGCCTTCAACCAGTACAGGTTCGAATGCCTGGATACCCAGTCTGTGCAGTGTCGGCGCACGGTTCAGCATAACGGGATGTTCTCTGATGACTTCTTCCAGAATATCCCATACTTCTGTCTGCAGTCTTTCTACCATTCTCTTAGCGGATTTGATGTTGTGTGCCAAGCCATCTTCCACCAGTTTCTTCATTACGAAGGGTTTGAACAGTTCGATCGCCATTTCTTTGGGCAGACCGCACTGGTAAATTTTCAGTTCGGGACCTACTACGATTACGGAACGGCCAGAGTAGTCAACACGTTTCCCCAGCAGGTTCTGTCTGAAACGGCCCTGTTTGCCCTTCAGCATATCAGACAGGGACTTCAGAGGTCTGGAACCAGGACCGGTTACGGCTCTGCCGCGCCGGCCGTTATCAATCAGGGAGTCTACTGCTTCCTGCAGCATTCTCTTTTCGTTTCTTACGATAATATCAGGAGCACCCAGTTCCAGCAGACGGTTCAGTCTGTTGTTTCTGTTGATTACTCTTCTGTATAAGTCATTCAGGTCGGAGGTGGCGAAACGGCCGCCGTCCAGCTGTACCATAGGTCTTAAGTCTGGCGGAATAACCGGAATCACGTCCATTACCATCCATTCCGGACGGTTGCCGGACATTCTCAGTGCTTCGATAACTTCCAGTCTTCTTACAATTCTTACCTTCTTCTGGCCGGTTGCATCTTTCAGCTTTTCTCTCAGGTCATTGGACAGTTCTTCCAGGTCAATCTGAGCCAGCAGTTCCTTTACGGTTTCTGCACCCATACCAGCCTTGAAGCGGCTGCCGTATGCTTCCTTGTACTGGCGGTATTCCACTTCCGTCAGAATCTGCTTGTAACCCAGATCCGTGTCACCAGGGTCCGTTACAATATACGCAGCAAAATACAGCACCTTTTCCAGGTTTCTCGGTGTTACATCCAGGCACAGGCCCATTCTGGAAGGGATGCCTTTAAAGTACCAGATATGAGAAACTGGAGCTGCCAGCTGGATGTGGCCCATTCTTTCTCTTCTTACCTTGGCCTTGGTTACTTCTACGCCGCAGCGGTCGCAGACAATCCCCTTATAGCGGATTCTCTTATATTTACCGCAGTGGCATTCCCAGTCCTTGGTCGGTCCAAAAATCTTTTCGCAGTACAGACCATCTCTTTCCGGTTTCAGAGTTCTGTAGTTGATGGTTTCCGGCTTGGTTACTTCACCGTAGGACCATTCCAGAATTTTGTCCGGAGAAGCCAGGTTGATCTGTATTGACTCGAAATTATTTAATTCATAATCATTGTTTACGTTATTATTCAAGAGTCCTTCCCCTTTCTATACTACTCTCTGAAATCATCTTCAAAGCCGAATTCATCCGGTTCTACATCAAACACCTCAGGCTGTGCATCGCTGTCAAAGCTTGCATCCACGAAGCCGGCTTCAGACAGCTGTTCTTC
>NZ_JAFUMA010000069.1 GCF_017483025.1 Anaerotignum sp.
AACAATGCCCACTACGGAAGTAGTGGGCATTGATATATGAGGATGATGCAAATGAAATTAAAAGGATTATTATTGGCAACAGCAGTATGCTTTCTGCCAACAATGCCTGTATTTGCACAGGAAGAATCGGGATATCTGGTCAAACTGAAACCAACGGCGGCGGTTACGATTGAACATGAGGATGGCTATGTGCTGGATCAGATGGAGTATATGCCACAGTATTGCCGTGTTGCAAGTATGGAAGATGTGGAGACTTACATTGGCATGGAAAATGTGGAATCCATTGAACCAAGACGAAAACTGGAACTGTTTGATATGCCTAATGATCCCTATTATGATGCTCAGTGGGGTTATACTGCGATGCAGACAGAATATGCCAGACTGGCTGGAATCACTGGAAAAGGTGTGAAGGTAGCTGTGATCGATAGTGGTATTTATGCGGATCATGAAGAATTCACAGATGCAGATATTGACGCAGGCAGAAATTTTGCAAGGGTCAGTGAAACAGATCATACTGTAAATGCAGATGATGTTACGGATTATATTGGACATGGAACAGCCGTGACCAGCGTGATTGCGGCGAGTACGGATAATGAGCTGGGGGGCTGCGGTATTGCCCCTGATGTTACAATTATCCCTATGCGATGTTTCAGTCTGACGGAAGCATATGATGACTGGGCAGCAGAGGCCATTTATGCAGCAGTGAATGAATATGATTGTGATATTATCAATATGAGTTTTGGCGAAGGGAGACCTTCTACGGTTTTTACGGAAGCGGTAGAGTATGCTTATGAACAAGGTGTGATCATGGTGGCTGCTGTTGGAAACTATGGCTCGTCGACAGAACTCTATCCTGCAGCTTTTGACGAAGTGATCGGCGTAGGGGCAGTTGGAGCGAAGAAAGAATGGTGTGATTTTTCACAGTATAATGAGTCTGTTTTCATTACTGCGCCAGGTGATCTGATGGTAACAGCTGAAAAAACAGCATCTGATGCATATAGAACGAACCGGGACGGGACATCTTTTTCCTCGCCTTGTATTGCGGCAGTTGCCGCTTTGGCTCTGCAGGCAGATGATGCGTTAACACCCGAAGCTTTCTGTGACCTGTTAAAGGAAACAGCAGAGGATCTGGGAGATTCAGGATATGATGTTTATTATGGCTATGGCCTGATCGACATTGAACAAGTGCTGAAAAAACTGGGCGTAACATTGGAAGATGTGACAGCCAAGAAAAAGGGCAGTAATACGAAAATTTCCGGTTTCATTGAGGGATATGGAGCAGGGGAGGCAACACAGGACGCTCTTGCAGGTTTTGATGAGACTGAGCGTATGATTGCCTTCTCATTTCAGAAGTTGACAGCTGATAAGATTGGTGTAGTAGATGTACAGGAGGTTTTTGAAAAGGACTATACTTCTTTTGCGAAGATCCGTTTGTTCTGGGTACAGGAAGATGGGCAGATGAGTCCGGCAGATACCCCGAAACAGATTGAAATACAATAAAAAACGGTAAGGATTTTTTCGATCCTTACCGTTTTTTATTTGATGTAAAATCAAACGATCATGATTGGAGAAATGGGTTGATACTTCGTTGTTGTAAAAAAGATATGGATGGTATCACCGATGATATCTGTGGTAAAAACATTGCTGATATTTTCGGGATTGATACAGGCGGTCATCTTCCTATCATTATTATATGCCGCAGCGATGATGCGGATATCAGAAGCATCGGTGGGAAGTGTAACGGTAAGGGTATCGCCGTTAGCCACTGCAGTGATTGTTTTGCTGTCGGAGAAAGTCTGCCCATTGCTTTCTGCTGTTGCGGTAACAGTAAGAATGAGAGGCTGACTGTTATCCCAGATGAAACTGCAGGTGCTTTCTTCGGAATGACCACAGCTGCAAATCAGAGATGCAGTTGCGGAAGAAAGGTCATCAGACCAGAGAAATTCTTCTGCCGTGTACACATGGCCTTTTGCAGGAACAATGGTCTGTTCCGTCAGTATTTCACCACATATGGAACAGTGCTTGCCTTCTGTCAGGCCTGTTTCTGTACAGGTAGGAGGAACTGCAGTTTTTGTAACAATAGAATGTTCCTGATCTATCATTTCACATGTCCAAGGTTTCCAGGTTAA
>NZ_JAFUMA010000070.1 GCF_017483025.1 Anaerotignum sp.
AGGAGGCAGAGAGATCTGGCGTGCAGGCTATGTCAATGGGGTGGTGGATAGAGAAGAAATGGCCATCATCATGTACAATTTCCTGAAACAGAATGTTGCCCTTCCTTCCGAGGAGACTCTGCGGAATAAAACCGCAGCGGCGATCCCTGACCTGGGCAACGGCGATGCAACAGTATTCGATCAGTTTGCCATTGCCACAGTATATGAGCTGGGCTGCCTTTCCGGCATGGATAGTGAAGGCACCTTCAATGGCAGCGCTCTGATCACAAGAGGCCAGGCCTGTGTAGCCCTTTTCCGTATGCAGAAGCTGGTGACTGCCAACGCTGGGCAGGCTGTTGGCGCAGATTGGGTGAAAAAACTGGAAACCGGACAGATCAGAGAAGTGCTGAAAGCACCTACGGATGATGGTGTAGTGAGATATAATGGAAAAACGCTGGTCAATGGCGAAAGAGCCACGGAAAGCACCGTGGCGGATCGTATCAATGAGCTGCGAAAGAAATATCCCCAGGGGATGAGCTGCACTGACGGCAGTTTCTTCTATATTGATCCTGTAACGGGACAGAAGACCCCCAACACCGGCTGCTATGCGCTGGCGATGTACATTATGGATTATGTATTCGGCTATGGCGCTTTTGATGCCGCAAAGGGTACCCAGATGGGCAAAGGCTGCAGTGCGGCCCAGAATGATGCCGTATTCAGCAGCATCAAGCCCGGTGATCATATCCGTATCAAAGACCTGCCCCATTCTGTTATTGTTCTGGAGGTTTTCGACGATTATGTGACAGTGGTGGAAGGCAATTACAATAAAGCGGTGAATTGGGGCGGTAAGTATACGAAGGAGTATCTTTCCAGCCACAGCACAATGGTTTATACCTGCTATTAAGATAAAAAGAAAAACACCTGGAGAAAACCAGGTGTTTTTGTTATTTTATGCTTTTTTTCTGCTGCGTTTGGGCTTTTTCAATTCTTTCAGGTTTGTCCCATCCAGACATTCCTGCCCACGTTTCAGGGATACGACGCCGGTACGGCCCATTTCCAAAATGCCATAGGGTTTCATCAGGTCGATGAAGGCATCCAGCTTGGTGGTTTCCCCGGTGACCTCGATGGTCATGGATTCCGCATTGTAATCGATGATCTTATTACGGAAAACATTGACTGCATCGATGATTTCCTGACGGGTGTTCTTATTGGTGGCTACTTTGATCAACACCAGTTCTCGGCAAACAGAAGCGTCGCGAACCATTTCCTTTACGAAATGGACATCGTGAAGTTTGCGCAGCTGTTTGATGACCTGATCGCGGTCGTGCTCTGTGCCGGTGATCATGATGGTCATACGGGAAATGCTGGAGTCTACCGTTTCCCCTACGGTCAGGGTATCGATATTGTAGCCGCGGCGGGCGATCAGGGAAGCAATACGGGTCAGTACGCCATATTTATTGTTTACTAAAAGACCGATCATATATTTTTTCATAGCTTAACGACCTCCCTGCAGAATGATCTCATCGATGGATTTATTTGTGGGCACCATAGGATAAACAAAATCGTTTTCATCGATCGTACATTCGATGACTACAGGGCCGTTTGCCTGGCAGGCCTGATCCATAGCCTGGGCGAATTCCTCCGGTGTTTCTGCCAGATAGCCTTCTGCGCCCATGGCTTTGGCAAAGGCCACAAAATCTGTTTTTCGATGGGTGGTCGTCTGGGAATAATGGGCACTGCTGAAGAAATCCTGCAGCTGGCGCACCATACCCAGTACGCGGTTATTCATTACGATAACGATAACGGGCAGACCTTCCGTTACGGCGGTGCCCAACTCCGCAAAGTTCATGGCGAAGCTGCCGTCGCCGGTGAAGAGGACAGTGCGCTTGCCTGTGCCGATACAGGCGCCATTGGAGGCACCCATGCCGAAGCCCATGGTGCCAAGGCCGCCGCTGGTCAGGAAGGTACGCTGCTGTTCAAAGGGGTAGCGCTGAGCCACCCACATCTGATGCTGGCCTACGTCAGTTACGATGGGGGTATCTTTGGGCATTTTTTCGCTTACCATATCGATGATCTGGAAAGGAGTCAGTCCCCCGTTATACTGGGTTTCGTGGGATGCTTCAAAGGCGCGCATTTCTGCAATGGCTGCCTGCCAGTCGGGCTTTTTGCTGCCTTTTACGGCTTCCAGGAACTTGCCAAGGATATCCTTCGCATCGCCGATGAGGGGCAGGTCTACGGTCACGTTTTTATCGATTTCCGCAGGGTCGATATCGATGTGGATGATATTTGCTTTTTCTGCGTATTTCTGCTTATTGCCAACGGCACGGTCGCTGAAGCGGGCGCCAACGGCGATCAGCAGGTCACATTCGGCGATAGCCTTTGTGGAGGCGTAGCGGCCATGCATACCGGACATGCCAAGGCTGGCGGGAAAGCTGGCTGCAACGGCATCCAGACCCATCAGGCTGTAGCAGATGGGGGCATCCAAGCGTTTGGAAAGCTCCATCACTTCCTTGTCTGCGCCGGCTGTGATGACACCGCCGCCGCAATAGATGACGGGGCGTTTGCTTTTTTCCATCAGCTTCATTGCCTGTTTGATTTCGTCTGCGGTATATTCAGAGGATACGGGCCACAGCTCTACAGGGGGCCGGGGCGTGAATTTGGTCTTTTTCTGCTGTACATCCTTGGGGATGTCGATGAGGACAGGACCGGGTCTGCCGGAGCCTGCCAGGGCGTATGCTTCGCGGATATCGTCCGCCAGTTCTTCCACCCGGGCAACGCGATAGCTATGCTTTACGATGCCGTAGGTCAGGCTGAAAACGTCTACCTCCTGGAAGTTATCCTGACCGATCAGGTCGGTAGGCACGTTCCCTGTGATGATGACCAGGGGGATAGAATCCAGATAAGCTGTAGCGATGCCTGTAACCAGGTTTGTGGCACCGGGGCCGGAGGTGGCCAGTACGACGCCGGTTTTGCCGGTGGCTCTGGCGTAGCCATCAGCTGCGTGGATACCGCCCTGTTCATGGGAGGGCAGGACATGGCGGATACGTCCTTCGTTCTGGTAGATCTGTTCATACAGATCCAAAACGGTGCCGCCGGGATAACCGAAAATTACATCGGTGCCCTGCTCCAGCAGGGTCTCCATCAAAATTTGCGCACCTGTCATTTCCATATTCATCTCTCCTTTGTTTCTTTTGCTGCATTTTATCTTTCGTAAAAAAAATCCGGCAGCGAGTGGCTGCCGGGATAGATACGACGGGATGAGGAAAAGATTCCTGTACAAACACCGAATATCTGAAAATGGGCATCACTCGAAAGGTGTTGCTGCAGGGACAAGCAGGACACCATCATGGAGAACGACCAGGTTTTCGGATACAAATAAGTGTTTCATATGGATTTCCTCTTCAAATTGTTTTATCTTTTGTACATAGTGATTGTATTTAATTTAGCACAATTTGGGGATAAGTGCAAGGTTTTTCCGCATATTTCCGTCAAAGTGGAAGGGCGGTGCTTTCATGGGCCATCTTTCTGTGATATAATCAGGATATGATTTTAAGATGCAAAACAACAGCAGGGAGGAATGACCTATGAATTTGACAGATCTGAAATATGTTATCGAAATCGATAAGCAGGGTTCCATTTCTCTTGCGGCGAAGAAGCTGTTTATTGCCCAGTCCAACCTGAGCCGTGCGGTGAAGGAGCTGGAGAAGGAATTCGACATCATCCTTTTCCAAAGGACATCCAAGGGCGTGGTCGCCACCAGAGAGGGGCAGGATTTTATCGCCAAAGCCAAAGAAATTCTGTATCAGGTAGATTCCCTGACCAATTCCTATTCCAGACTGTCCAATAAAGGGGTCAGCCTGCGCCTTTCTGTGCCCAGAGCCAGCTATATTTCTGATGTCTTTGCGGATTATGTGGCTTCCCTGCAGGAAAGCGAAGCCATGCGTATCCATTACCAGGAGACCAATTCCATGCAGACCATCCGCAATGTGACGGAGTTCCATTATGACATCGGCATTATCCGCTATAATGCCCTTCACGAGTCCTATTACCTGTCTCTGCTGAAGCTGAAAAATCTGCAGCATCGTCTGATCCTGGAATTCGATTATCTTCTGGTCACATCGAAAAAGAGTATCATTGCCGATAAGCATATCCGTTCTTATGAGCAGCTGGAAGGCTGCATCGAGGTCGCCCTGGGGGATAGAAAGCTGCCCAACGGGGAATATATCGGCATTACAGAAGAGAACGAAGGGGAAGAGCAGGGCGGCAGAAAGATCATTTATACTTATGAAAGGGGCAGCCAGTTCGATATCCTGGCCACGGTACCCAATACATATATGTGGTCTTCCCCCATCCCGCAGCCCATTTTGGACAGATATGGGCTGGTACAGCTCAGATGCGGGGCCTTTGCCAAGTATATGAAGGATGTTATGATCTTTAAAGAGGGACATATCCAGAAGCAGGCGGAAAAGGATTTTCTGGATATGCTGCGGGAAAAAACCCGAGAATACGGCGTTTATTTCTGATATATCAAAAATGGATGGCAGCCACCAGTTTTTCTGGTGGCTTTTTTGTTTGGAAAAAAACGGAGGAAAGTCTGTGAAAAAAAGAACGATTTTGAGGGCAAAAAAATAGACAAGGGAAGATGGGAAAGACGGGGCGAGCGCCTTTTTTGTGACCAAAAGAGGGGAGGGAATTCAGGAAAACATATGGCAAAATGCTGTGATTTCTTTGGAAAAACAGATAAAAAATATGCAGATAACACATATATATCATATGGATATGAGAGGAAATGGAGCAAAAATGCCAGTTCGGAGCTGCTGAAACAGAAAAGGAATTGTGATTTGTCCATAAGTCTTGGAAATTTGTTCCTGAAAATTCACATATCTTTTTTGATATATCTCGAATGGGAAATCGGTATGATGTAAAATGAGCGGTTTTTATTGAAATTGCGCAAAAATGATGTTACGATTGGGCCAGAAACAAGAAAAGTGCTGAAAGAATCTGCGGCTCTCCTTATATGAGAAGTGGAAAGACACTGTAAACAGATGCTGCAGCGAAGGTGGCTATCCATTTTACGCATGGCTCTATCGGTACATATCCAAAAAAAGAAATGGAAGATCCCGAAAAAGGAACTACAGATACACACGAAGGAGGAATCGATTATGGCAGAAAACAAGAAAAAAGCAGCTCCGACTGAAGAAATCAAAAAGCCCGCAAGACCCGAAATCGTATACAACGTTGAAACTCTGAAAATGCGTATCGAAGAAGTAAGAGAAGCCCAGAAGAAATTTGCTTCCTATACACAGGAACAGGTAGACAAGATCTTCCTGGCAGCAGCAACAGCGGCGACAAAGAAGAGAATTCCACTGGCGAAGATGGCTGTGGAAGAAACGAAGATGGGTGTTGTAGAAGATAAGGTCATCAAAAACCACTTCGCATCCGAATATATCTACAATGCATATAAAGATGCTCAGACCTGCGGTGTACTGGAAGAAGATCCTGCTTTCGGTATTAAAAAGATTTATGAACCCATCGGCGTTATCGCGGCAGTTATCCCCACGACAAATCCCACTTCCACAGCGATCTTCAAATCTCTGATCTGCTTGAAAACAAGAAATGGTATGATCGTATCTCCTCACCCCGGTGCAAAGAAGAGTACGATCGCAGCCCTGAAGGTAGTTCTGGATGCAGCGGTTGAAGCCGGCGCTCCTGAAGGCATCATTGCATGGATCGATGAACCTTCCATTGAAATGTCCATGGAAGTTATGAGAGATGCGGACATGGTTCTGGCAACAGGCGGCCCTGCCATGGTGAAATCTGCTTACTCCAGCGGGAAACCTGCAGTTGGTGTAGGGAATGGTAATACACCTGCTCTGATCGACGAAACAGCTGATCTGCTGATGGCAGTCAACTCCGTTATCCACTCTAAAACATTCGATAATGGTACGATTTGTGCTTCCGAACAGTCTGTTGTTATCGAACAGAAAGTATATGACGCTTGTAAGAAGGAATTTGCAGCAAGAGGCTGTTACTTCCTGAATGAAGAAGAAAAAGAAAAAATTCGCGGCATCATTCTGAATGCTGCAGGCAATATCAATGCCCAGATCGTAGGCCGCAGCCCTGCTCAGATCGCAGAATTGGCAGGCTTTACAGTTTCCAAGGATGTAAAGATCCTTATTGGCGAAGTTTCCGAAGTAGATGTAACCATCGAACCTTTTGCTCATGAAAAACTGTCTCCTATCCTGGCGATGTACAAAGGCAAAGACTTCGAAGAATGTCTGGCGATCGCAGAACGTCTGGTTATCGATGGCGGTATCGGTCATACATCCGTACTGTATGTTGACCCTGTGAAAGCACCTGAAAAAGTTAGAAAATTCGAAGAAGTTATGAAGACTTGCCGTATCCTGATCAATACCCCTTCCTCTCAGGGTGGTATCGGCGACCTGTATAACTTCAGACTGCTTCCTTCCCTGACACTGGGCTGTGGTTCCTGGGCCGGCAATGCTGTTTCCGAAAACGTTGGTATCAAACAGCTGGTACAGATCAAGACTGTTGCGGAAAGGAGAGAAAATATGCTGTGGCTGAGAACTCCTGAAAAAGTTTACTTCAAGAAAGGCTGTCTGGGCGTAGCGCTGAAAGAGCTGAAAGATGTTTATAAGAGAAAGAAAGCCTTCATCGTAACAGACTCCTTCCTGTATAAGAATGGTTATACAAAAGCCATCACAGATCAGCTGGATGAAATGGGCATCGCCCACCATACATTCTTTGAAGTAACTCCTGACCCTACCCTGACCTGTGCAAAATCCGGCGTAGCAGCTCTGGCAGCCTTTGCGCCTGACGTAATCATCGCAGTGGGCGGCGGCTCCGCGATGGACGCAGCGAAGATCATGTGGATCATGTATGAACATCCCGAATGCGACTTTGCTGACCTGGCAATGCGCTTCGTAGATATCCGTAAGAGAGTTTATGTATTCCCTAAGATGGGCGAAAAAGCGATCATGGTTTCCATCGCTACATCCTCCGGTACAGGCTCCGAAGTAACACCTTTCGCCATCATCACAGACGAAACAACACAGACAAAATACTCCATCGCTGACTATGCTCTGCTGCCTACCATCGCCATCAGTGACGCTGATATGATGATGGAACAGCCTAAGGGCCTGACAGCTGCATCCGGTATCGACGCGCTGACCCATGCACTGGAAGCTTATGTTTCCATGCTGGCAACAGACTATACAGACGGCCTGGCACTGAAAGCTGCAAAACTGGTATTCGATTACCTGCCCAGAGCATACAAATACGGCAAAGATGACGTAGAAGCTCGTGAAAAAATGGCAAATGCTTCCACAATCGCCGGCCTGGCATTCGCGAACGCATTCCTGGGCGTATGTCACTCCATGGCACATAAACTGGGCGCACATCACCATGTACAGCACGGTGTTGCCAATGCACTGCTGATCACAGAAGTTATGAAATACAACGCTGCGGAAGTTCCCAGAAAGATGGGTACATTCCCTCAGTACAAATATCCTCATACACTGCAGAGATATGCTGAAATCGCTGCTTACCTGGGTCTGCCCGGTAAGAACGATCAGGAAAAATTCGATGCTCTGGTTGCTAAGGTAGAAGAACTGAAAGCAACGATCGGTATCGCATCCTCCATCAAAGAACATGGTATCGATGAAAAGACATTCCTGGGCAAACTGGATATCATGTGCGAAGAAGCATTCGATGACCAGTGCACAGGCACCAACCCCAGATATCCTCTGATGACAGAAATCAGAGAAATGTATCTGAATGCTTACTATGGTAAAAAATAAGAAGTAGTTTGCTTTACCCGCCCTTCCTTTTATGACGGGCTGCGGCCTGACGCAGCCCACATAAGAGGATAAGAGGGGCATAAATACAAATGTGAAAAGTCCGACTGCGATACGCAGTCGGATTTATTTTTTTATGATATAATGGGCTTAAAAAGAGCAACAAAAAGGAGGATATTATGAAACTGATCTTGGCTTCGGCCTCTCCCAGAAGAAAGGAATTACTGGCAAAGACTGGTTTGCCTTTCGATATCATCCCTGCCAAAGGGGAAGAAATCATCACGAAAGAAAGCCCTGCGGAGGTGGTGATGGAATTGTCTCAGCAGAAGGCGAAGGAAATTGCGGAACAGCAGACGGAGGAATGTATCGTCATCGGCGCAGACACCATCGTTGCCAAGGGCGAGACGATCATGGGGAAACCAAAGGATGCGCAGGATGCTTATGGCATGCTGGAAAGCATTTCCGATGATTGCCATCAGGTCTACACCGGCGTGACCATCATCCGCGTGGGGGCTCAGGCAGAAAGCATCACCTTTGCGGAAAAAACAGACGTATACCTGTATCCCATTTCCGAAGAGGATATCAAAGCCTATATCGCCAGCGGCGACCCCATGGATAAGGCGGGGGCTTACGGTATCCAGGGGGATTTTGCCATCCATGTGAAAGGTATCGAAGGGGATTATTACAATGTGGTCGGCCTGCCCATCGGCAGAGTGTATCAGGAATTGAAAAAGCTGCTGTGATGCGTATCATAGAGACATACGTGATTTTTTTGCGACCTATATAAAATAGGAGGAATAGAAATGTCCTTTTTGAAAGAACTTTTTGGAACAGAAAAACCGATCATTGGCCTGGTGCATGTGCGCGCACTGCCCGGCGATCCTTTCTATAAAGGAGAAGGAATGGACGCTGTGATCGCTCAGGCGAAAGCAGACCTGGAAGCACTGCAGAACGGCGGACAGCGATAAATGGATCAGTTGGGTATACCCCTGGGGCGATGACCAGAAGACCTGCGATATCCCCAGCGGCATCAGCCTTTCTATTGCAGCAGAACTGCTGGCGGCTCAGGAAGCATTTGCTTCTTATGACGCCCTGATGGAAGGCATCGGCAAAATGGATGCCATCGTTGCGGCGGCGAAAGGGAAAGTACAGGCAGAACTGTGCGATCGTTTTGCAGCCCTGTGTCAGGAACATGAATTTTTGTATATCCTTGGTTCCGGCTCTACCTTCAGCCAGACCTACGGCTTTGCCATCTGCAGCCTGATGGAAATGCAGTGGCAGCATTGTGCATATCTGCACAGCGGCGAATATTTCCATGGCCCCTTCGAAGTGACAGAAAAGGGCGTGTTCTATTTCCTGCAGAAATCCTCCGGCAAATGCAGACCTATGGATGAAAGAGCGGAAGATTTCCTGAAAACTCATACAGATGCCCTGATGGTGCTGGATGCTATGGAATACGGCATGGATGTGATCGATCCTGCAGTCCGTGATTATCTGGATCCTGTCCTGTTCTATGCGATGAACTGTGAACTGCGCTCTGCCCGTGGCAAAGTGTTTGACCATGATGTGGATTATCGCAGATATATGGGCAAGATTCCCTATTGAGAAAGAGGTGTGGATATGAAATATCCTGTAAAAGTTTTGGGCTTTGGCGACAATGTCGTAGATAAATATGAACATCTGAAAATCATGTACCCCGGCGGCAATGCGGTGAATTTTGCAGTATATGCAAAGAAATTCGGCGCGGAACGCAGTGCCTATATGGGTATTTTCGGCAATGATGCAGCAGGGGAGCACGTCATATCTTCTCTGCAGGCGGAAGACATCGAACTGGTAAAATGTATCCAGGTCATCGGGGAAAACGGTGCCTCCAAGAATACCGTCATCGATGGCGACCGTGTTTTTCTGGAAAGCAATGAAAGCGGCATCCGCGGGGATATGCGCTATGTGCTGAGCCGTTTCGATCTGGAATATATCCGCCAGTTCGATCTGGTGCATAGCGGCAATTACTGCTTCACAGAAAGAGAATTGCCTAAAATTCGCAGGGCAGGCGTACCCATCAGTTTTGACTTTTCCGATGATTCCACAAAGGAATATTTCGAAATGGTGGCGCCTAATGTGGATTTTGCCTTCCTTTCCTGCAGCGATATGGCAGAAGAGGAAATCCGTGAAAAACTGGCGTGGATCCATTCCCTTGGCCCTGCCTTTGTCTGTGCGTCCCGCGGGGCAGAAGGCTGTATTGCCTTTGACGGCGAAAGGTATTATCTGCAGGAGGCCCTCCCTGTGGCAAAAATGGCAGATACTATGGGCGCAGGGGACAGCCTGCTGACGGCATTTCTCGTAAGTTTCCTTTCTGCAAAGAAAGAGGGGAAAACAGCAGATATCGCGGACTGTCTGAAAACAGCCGCAGCCTTTGCGTCGGAGATCTGTGGCATAGACGGCGCATGGGGATACGGAGTGCATTACGAAGACTGAGAAAAAGCGGCAGTTGGTTTTTGCTGTTCTGATGTCTATGAAATCTGAATGAATAGTATCTGAAATGAAGCATACTCTGCGGGGCGAGGGGATGAAAATCATAAAATTAATATAAGATGGCATTTCATATCCTGCCCAACCTTAGCATATACATAACCAAGATAAACTTAGGGGAGTGCTTGGTTTGAAGACGTATATCGAAGAAAGGGCGGTCGAAGTTGCGAAATTTATGATACACACAAATGCGACAGTGAGAGAAACGGCGAAGAAATTTGGAATTTCAAAATCCACAGTGCATAAGGATATTACCGATAGAGTAGAACGCATCGACCCGGAACTGGCAAGATCTGTCCGCGCGGTGCTGGAAGTAAACAAAGCGGAGCGCCACATTCGCGGCGGTCTGGCGACAAGGGAAAAATACCTGCACAGTAAAAATAAATGAAAAATAAGGCTATATCCTAATTGGATATAGCCTTTGTAAATTATTCTGTTTCTACAGTAATGGTGCTGGTCGCACTGTCCCAGCCTACGGAGAAACCAAAAATATCACCCAGATCACGGAGCTTGAAGTAATTGTTTCCGTGGATCAGATAAGCAGTAGGATAACATCTTTCCCCATTGATAAACAGAGGAGAAAGGCTCTCCGATGCGGAAGCGGGAGGCGCAGCAGCAGCTTTTCCTTCCGTACCCACAGGGAGATATGCTTCCCCTGCCTGCAGAGTGATGGAAGAAAGTGCATTGTCATAAGCCACACTGAACTGGCTTCCCGTGCCATTCAGTACGGCAGCAAGGTCTCTCAGTTTGAAATAGGTATTGCCATTGATGGTATAGGCACCTACGCTGACAGGCGTTCCGTTTACCTGCAGTTTTGCAGAAGATGCGTATACTTTTTGGGGGGCAGGCAGCATTTCTGCCTTATAATAGTAGCTGGTTGTGCCATCAAATTCCCAGATATTATGGGTTTGGCTGAAAGAATGGAGGCTGGCATCGAACCAATGCGGTGCATTATAGTCCCTCCAGTTGAACTTACCGTTTTCAAAGGTGTTCCAGGAGCCCCATGTACTGTCGATCATGACAGGGCGCTGGTCGATATAGGCCGTGGTCCAGCTGTGGCCTACCATGCTTTCTGGCGTATGTCCTGCAGCGCCGGAAGTGAAAAGAGCAGGAATACCAACGGAACGCAGCAGAGCGTTGGTCAGGTTGGTATAACCGACACAGATCGCTTTTTTATCCTTCAGTACGGTAACAGGGTCGGAGCTGTAGCCGCTGTCAGCATAGGCAACATTGTTGGTGACCCATTCAAAAATGGCTGCTGCTTTTTCGTAAGGGTCTGTGATGCCGGCAGTGATCTCTGCGGCCTTATTGTCGATGATCTTCTGAGATGCTGCATTATCTGTATAATAGGGCTCTAAGGCAAACTTCAGTGCTTCGCTGTCACCCCTGAGGTTCGTATAATCTTCCAGATTCTTTTCTTCATAACGGGCAAGGGCGGGGGCAGTTTCGCCGTTGACGATACGGAAATAACCGGCATCCTTTAGAAAGCCTGTCATAAATGTTCCGTTGGATTCAAATTCGGCATTCATTTGATACAGACCATCCTTTTCCTTGCCATCCAGACGGAAGGATGCCTTACCGTTTTTTACTTTTGCTGTAAATTCGTGCCCTGTGAAAGGGATGGCACTCCAGTTTTCGTCATGCTGCCAATAGGACATATACACCGTATCGCCGTTATATTCCGCAGGAAATCCTTCGGCGGTGATGTTTTCTCCGTCGAAAACCCATACCACATCCTGATTGCCCCGCACCATATGGGCTGCAAAGGCTGTGGAAGGCAGGCTGGCAGTCAGAACGGCTGCAGATAATAAGAATGCCAGATATTTTTTCTTCATTATAAAGACCTCCTTTTATAGCAGAGTCACTTCTCTGCCGTTCAGTTCGATGATCTCTTCGTCCTTCATTTTTCTGATCTCGCGCATCATGGCGCTGCGGTCGATGCAGAGATAATTTGCCAGTTTCAGCAGGGAGAAGGGCAGTTGGAAGGTCAGGCTTCCCTGTTTTGTGCTCTGGATGCGGAAATAGCTCATCAGCTTGCCGCGGATGGAGCGGTGACTCAGGATATCCACCTTTTCTGTCAGCAGAACAACTTTTCTGCCCATCAGCTGCAGCATGTTTTCTACCACCTGGGTATGGTGCTGGCAGGCATTGGAGCAGCGTTTTGTGATGTGGTGCTTTTCAATAAAAAGGACGGAGCAGTCCTTTTCGCAGATGGTGATGAATTCATCCTCCTGATTGGCGAAGGCGAAGGCATCGCCGAATACCCCTGTATCCTCCAGATATTCCAGCAGGTCAAGGGAACCGTCGATGCTGATGCGGCTGACGGAAACAGCCCCTTCCAGCAGCAGGCAGATGTACTCCTTGTCGCCATCGCGGGTAGGGATGATATCCTTTTCGGAAAAAGAACGCTTCTTCATTTCGAAGCAGGGGATCATTTTTTCGATGCTTTCAGAGGAAATATTCGCAAATAAGGCGTTATTGGATAAATTTTTCATATTTTCCTCCATTCTGTTGCATTTGCAACACAGTTCTTATTGAGAATATGATATCATAAACTCATAGAAAAGCAAGAGAAAAACAAAAAGAAAATAGGGAATAGAAAAGAGAAAAACTGAGAATATATTTCAGAAACCTATTGACAAATCCCTACTGGGGGAATATAATTTAGATAAGGTATTAAATAATAATAATTATCAAATAAGAGAGAGACAAAAATAGAGAGAGCATTTTCAGAGGAGGAACGAATTATGAAGGCACCTAGATTTTTCAAATGTAACCACTGCAAAAATATCATCGTTATGGTAGAAGACAAGGGCGTACCCGTAATGTGCTGCGGCGAAAAAATGCAGGAAATGAAAGCAAACACATCCGACGGCGCAGGCGAAAAACACGTTCCCGTTGTTGAAGTAAATGGAAAAGAAGTAAAAGTGGTTGTTGGCGAAGTAGCACATCCTATGATCGAAGAACACCACATCGCATGGATCTACCTGCATACAAATCAGGGCGGCCAGCTGAAATATCTGGATCACACAGGCGCACCCGAAGTAGTTTTTGCACTGGCTGAAGGCGAAGAAGTGATCGCGGCTTATGAATACTGCAACCTGCACGGTCTGTGGAGCAAAGAAGTATAAGCATAATAAAGTATAAAAGAGAGAACGTTGAGGGGGAGGGTGGAAAGCCTTCCCTCTTATTTCATAAAAAAAGAAACTGACTACAATGACATAATAGCCACTTAGCCACTTTCTTTTATTTTTTTACAAAAAATCCTATAATTTTGATATGTGAAAGGGGTTATCCTATGAAGACTTTACAGCTGAAAAACGATTTATACTGGGCAGGTATCCTGGATAGCGACCTGCGTGTGTTCGATATCATCATGTACACAGAATTTGGTACAACATACAATTCTTATATTTTGAAATGCGGTGACAAGACTGTCCTTTTTGAAACAGCGAAGGAAAAATTCTACGGCGATTACCGCGAAGCCCTGCTGGAACAGCTGGATATCGAAACCATCGACTATATCGTGGTAGACCATACCGAACCCGACCATGCCGGCTCCATCGTCCGCGTGATCGAAGAAAACCCCAAGGCGAAGATCATCGCCACACCTACAGCCATCTCTTTCCTGAAAGAGATCGTAAATGGTGATTTCTACAGCATCGCAGTGAATGACGGCGACGAAATGAAGATCGGCAACAAGACACTGAAATTCTTCGTTCTGCCCAATCTGCATTGGCCTGACACCATGTATACCTATATCGTAGAGGATAAAACTCTGGTGACATGCGACTCCTTTGGTTCTCATTATGCCCACGAAGGCATCCTGAGAAGCACCGTAACAGATTATGAAGGCTACCTGAGAGCCACAAAATATTATTTCGACAACATCCTGGGCCCCTTCAAACAGCCCTATATGACAGACGCCCTGAAGGTGGTTCGTTCTCTGGATATCGACCTGATCTGTCCCGGCCACGGCCCCGTTCTGGATAGCCATATCCCCGAACTGCTGGCCATCTATGACGAATGGTGCAAAATCCCCACCAACGATAAGACTACAGTAGTCATCCCTTACGTAAGTGCTTACGGCTATACAGAAGAACTGGCTGGCAAGATTACAGAAGGTATCAAGGAAGCCGGCGATATCGACGTAAAGCTGTATGATCTGGTAACGGCAGACGCAGCAGTGGTAGCCGGCGAAATTGGCGCAGCCGATGGTATCCTCTTCGGCACACCCACTATCCTGCAGGAAGCTCTGAAACCTATCTGGGATCTGACAACAGGTATGTATCCTCCCATCCACGGCGGCAAGCTGGCCTCTGCATTCGGCAGCTATGGCTGGAGCGGCGAGGGTGTTCCCCACATCATCGAAAGACTGAAACAGATCAACCTGCGTGTGGTAGATGGTTTCCGTGTACGTTTCCGTCCCTCCGAAAAGGACTTGGCAGAAGCCTTTGAATTTGGCTATAGCTTTGGCCTGAAACTGCTGAAGGGCGAAGAAAAGAAACAGCCCTCCGCAAGAGGTACTCTGGTGAAATGTCTGGTTTGCGGTGAAATTTTCGATTCTTCCGTGGAAACCTGCCCCGTTTGCGGCGTAGGCGCGGAAAACTTCGTTCCTGTGGAAAGTCAGGAAACTTCCTTCCGTCAGAATACAGATGAAAGATTTGTGATCCTGGGCGGCGGCACAGCGGCCCTCAATGCGGCGAAAAATATCCGCATGAGAAATGCTGCAGCAAGCATCACCATGATCTCCGAAGAAAAAGAACTGCCCTACGACAGACCCATGCTGACAAAGCGCATGTTTGGCGCAGTCAGTGGCGGCGCTATCGCCAGCGTAGGCGCAGAATGGTATAAAGAAAACAACATCGAGCTTCTGCTCGACAGTAAAGTCGAACGTCTGGATGCGGACAGAAAAGAAGTCATCCTCTCTAATGGCTCCGTATATCCTTTTGATAAATGTATTTACGCGCTGGGCTCTCACAGCTTCGTTCCTCCGATCAAGGGCAGAGAACTGCCTCAGGTTACGGCTGTCCGCACCATTCCAGACGTGGAAAAGGTGAATAAACTGGCCCGTGGTGCAAAGAGTGCCGTTGTCATCGGCGGCGGTGTCCTTGGCTTAGAAGCGGCATGGGAACTGAGAAAAGCAAAACTGGATGTAACTGTTCTGGAAAGCGCGCCTGTACTGATGGCGGGCAAAGTGGACGCAGAAACCGTGAAGATGCTGACAAATATTGCAGAATGCAAGGGCATCTCCATCCTGACAGGCGTGAAGATCGCAGAAATCAGCGGCACAGAAAAAGTGGAAGGTATTCTGCTGGAAAGCGGCGAAAAGATCCCTGCTGATCTGGTGATCATCTCCACAGGTGTTCGAGCAAATATCGACATTGCCAAGGCGGCAGGTCTGGAAACAGACAGAGCAGTCATCGTTAATGCAAACATGGAATCCAACATTCCCGGCATCTATGCGGCAGGCGACTGCGCCCAGTACGATGGTGCAAACATCACTATCTGGCCTGTGGCTTCCGAAATGGGCCGTATCGCCGGCGCAAATGCAGCGGGCGAAGGGCTGGTATACAGACCCGAAACAAACGGCATGAGCTTCCATGGCATGGGTACAGCTCTCTACGCCATCGGCGATGTGGGCTCAAAACCCGGTGTTTCCTACAAAACAGTGGAAATCAAGGATGAAAAGAAACAGACCCTGGAAAGACTGTATTTCCATAACAATATCATCTGCGGCGCCATCCTGCTGGGCGACACTTCCCGCATGGCAGCGGTGACAGACGCAGTGAAAGCACAGAAAACATTCAAGGAAATTATCTAAGAGAATAAAAAATGGACGACTCTTCGGAGTCGTCCTTCTTTTTATTTTATTTCAATTCTGCCATATGTTTCTTTTCCGCAACGCCGCTTTCTGCCACGTCAAATTCCCAGTTCCAGGGGTCTTTGCGGCAGATGCCGTCGGCGAAGGGTACGAAAATGGAGATCAGGCCGAAGATCGCCAGAATCCAGCAATACCACATATAAGGCACCACATGAACGGGGGTGATGGTCAGGCTGGGGTCTGTCAGAGTGGCGTTTGCCAGGGAAGCCGCCACCAGAAGCTGTGCGCCATAGGGGATGATGCCCTGGAATACACAGGAGAAAATATCCAGCAGGGATGCTGTTCTTCTGGGGTCTACCTTGTATTCTCTGCTCATGTCCTTGGCGATGTTGCCGCTGATGATGATAGCAACGGTGTTGTTTGCTGTGGCGCAGTCCGTAGCGGAAGCCAGGGCCGCAATGCCCAGCTGTGCAGATTTCTGCCCTTTCATCATGCTGCCCAGCTTTTCGATGAGCCATACGATGCCGCCGTTGTGGGCGATCAGCTCAGAAAGGCCGCCGCAGAAAAGGGCCAGGAAGAATACTTCATTCATGCTGGTGAAGCCTGTCCAGATATTCTGGGCGAAGGTGAAGATGGTCAGGTCGCTGTAGATCATACCGATGATGCCTGCGCTGAAAATGCCGATGATCAGGGTCAGGAATACATTCATGCCTGCCAGCGCCAGGGCCAGAACGGCAATATAGGGGATGACTTTCACAATGTCGAAGGAAAGATTACCGATATCCGTCACCGTTTCGGGTCTGCCGATGAAGAGGAATACCACCGTTGTCAGAATTGCCGCAGGCAGGGCGATGAGGAAATTCACGCGGAATTTGTCTCTCAGTTCGCAGCCCTGGGTGCGGGTGGCGGCGATGGTCGTATCGGAGATCATAGACAGGTTATCGCCGAAAAGGGCGCCGCCCACGCAAGCCCCTATGACAAGGGGAACGGACAGACCGACTTTTTCGCCCACGCCAACGGCGATGGGGATGATGGCGCTGACCGTACCAACGGAGGTACCTGTGGCCGTGCCCATAAAGGCGGAGATGATGAAGATACCCGCCACCAGAAATTGGGGAGGCACGATGCTCAGACCCAGATTTACCGTAGCGTCTCTGCCGCCCATAGCGGCTGCAACGCCGGCAAAGGCCCCTGCCAGAATGTAGATCATCAGCATGGTCAGCAAGTTTTCATTGGCTGCGCCTCTGGCAAAGATAGAGAATTTTTCGTTGATGCTTTCTTTCCCCATGCAAAAAGCGAACAGCACTGCGATGAACATGGCTGTTACAGAGGGGAACTGATAAAA
>NZ_JAFUMA010000071.1 GCF_017483025.1 Anaerotignum sp.
CAAACTGGAAAAAGAAAAGGCTAATGCTGAAAAGTACCGCAGGGAAGCGGCAGAGGCAACGAAAGCCATCGAAGTCCATGAACAGGCCCAGAAGGAAGCGGAAGAAGCGGCTCTGCAGGCAAAAGAAGAATTGGCAAAGGCGAAAGCGGCGCAGGTACCTTCTGCATCTACTACGGAAGTGTTCAAGGTCAGATTTGAGACGGTTCTTGGTGAGGTCAACAAAATGGTCGAGTGTATCACACAAGCCAGAGAAGAAGGCAGAGAAAGTGAAGCACAGAACCTGGAAGGGAAATTGAAGTTGTTATCTCAGAGGATCATGTCTTTTGTAGAAGTAGGTGATTAAAGTGAAATTTTCAAAAATTGCGTCAATTATGTAAAAATCCAAGAGAGCGATTATATTTCTGGATACTGATGGGATGCAGTGGTTATCTAATGGGGCAGCTATTTACAAATTGGAGAATATGCCACCTTTGGATGAAGATACAGTTTTGACTGTCATGGGTTTAGCGGATAATGAGAAGAAAAAATGGCATACAGCCACCAAAGAAGCTGAAAAAGGAATTTTGCTGGATCATGTAGATGATGAAGAAGAAATCACAGCAGAAGATGCAGGAATCACCATCATACATAACGGGCATCTGATGACGCCTATTTACACCATGGAAGGGATGCTCTGGATCGATGCTGCATTGCTGGCGCCCACAGAGAAAAAGGATATGGAGTATCGGAGTTTCTTTGTAAGAAATTTGGGGGGGCACCGAGCGATCGCCGTAAAAGAAGGCCTTGTATTGACTGCGGTCATTATGGAACTGAATACGTGGGATGATAGCAACCTTTCAGATAGTTTGAAAAATCTTCTGGATCGTTGTCGTGCGGAAGAATTAAGAAGAATGGGAATGTATGTACCGGAAAATCCAACTGACTATGTAATTGAATCTACGGAAGGAGCGGAAGAATATGACACGGAAGAGTGACGATGGAAAACACGATGTTTGTACAGCGTGTGGTGCAAACCTCGACTACGGCGAAAAGTGCGACTGCGAAGAAGAACGTCAGCAGGACAAGCCTGTAGATCAGAAAACAGCATGAAAAAAGCCGCCTGTTGGCGCAGACGGCGATTTAGGGTCTCGTTGAGCAGAGACGATGTTATTCTCAACATCAGTATATCAAAGAAACGCTGAGAAATCAATGATTTGTGGTGTTTTTAGACTGTGCATTGAGACCCTTTTGTCTAAGTAGGCTGATGCCTCTTTAGACTGTCCATAAAGCAATTAACATTCTGGACACTCTCCTATTTATATAGAAGAAAGACAGAATGGAGGAGGTGGCAAGGGTGCCGAAGTACAGAAAGAAGATATGGGCAGGGGATGTTTATGAAGTAGAAGAATTCTATTCCCCTAGAACCATCGGGAAGAAATATGAGAGGGGACGAAGAGAGAACCTCACAACGGAAGAACAGCAGAAACGAAATCTGATGATTGCCAGAAAGGAACTGACCAGAAAAATCAACGCGAATTTCTCAGGAAAGGATTATTTCGTCTTGCTGACCCATGATCAGATTGTATCGGTGGATGAAGCGAAAAAAGAGAGAAGCAATTTTTTTAAACGCCTGAAACGGTACCGCGAGAAAAATGGTTTCTCGGATTTGAAATACATATCGGTAATAGAAGAAAAAGGCAGAGTGCATCACCACATGATCCTGAACTGTTTCGAAGGTCTGAACATGAAAGATGCTCTGGAAATCCTGCAGGATGTATGGGGCAAAGGATTGGTGAAGATAAAACACCTGTATAAGAACCAGAAGGATAACCGGCTGGCGTCCTACATCACCAAGGAGAATATCCAGAAGGGTGCAAAGCGTTGGAGCAGCAGCCGCAATCTGGTTCAGCCAAAGGTGAAGCTGGAAGAAGTAAAAGAGACGAAGCGAAAAACAAACCTGAGACCGCCAAAAGGATATCAGCTGATCATGCACACCGAGGACTACTTTGAAGAAATCGGCTGGGTGCGTTACATGAAGGCGGTTAAAGAAGGTGGCATGGACTATGGAGAATATGGAGGAGGGATGACCTACGAACAAAGTTATTTTGATGGGCAGACTGGTGCGTGATCCTGAAGTGAGATATTCACATGGACCCGAACAGATTGCCGTTGCAAGATATACGCTGGCCGTGAACAGACGTTTCAAGCGGCAGGGCGAACAGGATGCAGATTTCATTCAGTGTGTTGCATTTGGCAAGGCTGGGGAGTTTGCAGAGAAGTATTTCAAAAAAGGGCAGATGGTTTCTGTCATCGGTAGATTGCAGGTCAGAAAATGGGATGACCACGGAACAACCAGATGGTCAACGGATGTTGTGGTTGAGGAACAGTATTTCGCAGAGAGTAAAGCCGCAGCGGAAGGCAGAAGCGGAAGCGAAAAACAGACTGGTCCTTCTCAGGATGGTTTCTATCCTATCGATGAAAGTATCGAAGATGATGACCTGCCGTTTTGATATGGAGGTGTGACTATGGCTGTAAGAAAAATTGATTTGATGCACCAACTGTTCGGAAAAAACGAACAGTTTATCTGTGGAGAATGTGAAAACATGGTTTCCAAAAGATATAAAGGGATGATGCTGCGGAAATGTACCGTATACGGCATGACACACAGCGAAGCATCAGACTGGGCGAAGCGGTGGACAGCCTGTGGGATGTTTAA
>NZ_JAFUMA010000072.1 GCF_017483025.1 Anaerotignum sp.
AGCTAGAAGAATGAAACGGAGGGTAAGTTAAATAAATAGATTATTAGTCTTTACTTTTAAAGATGGGATAGATAAAATAAAATCTAGGTAAAAAAATATTGTGTCTAAATGGGGAGAAATAAAATGAAAAAATCAATATGCAGGATATTGGCTGTTATGATGGGGGTCAGCATGCTGCCTATAACAGCAATGGCAATGGAAAAAACAGAAAACATTTTAGGAACTGTTGAAATTGCAGATGTAGAAAAACAGGAAATCATAGAAGAACAGGAAAAAACAGAACTGTTTCAGGAAGAGTTGGAACTGGAAGAGGATGAAGCTGAAACAAAACAGAGACAAATGGTAGAAGGGGAAGTTGTATACCATTCTTTCTCTCTGGAGTTTGGTGCAAAAGCGAAACTGAATCTGTTTGAAGAAGCATCTGAAGGCGAATATTTTCTGGAAGAATATGCGGAATACAGCGATGCGCTGGAATATACAATTCAGGGGGAGGAATCTGCTGAAGAATATATAGACCGTGTTACATTACCTGCATTTGCGGAGGATTTTTATGATTCACTGGAAGAAGCAGTAGATGGTGACGGCAGAAAAGATTATCTGATGGATCCGTACTATTACTCTTTTGACCTCAATGAGGATGGATTTAAAATCATGCAGGCGCAGGATGAAGATGGAAATGATGTAAATCACATTGTATATGCAGTAGTGGAAGATATTGAATTAAAGTCAGAGGATGATGCTCAGGCTGTTGTAAATGGATTATATGAAGCGGCGGCAAAGGCATATTCTGCTTTTGACAGGGATCATCCGGAAGTGTTCTGGCTGACGAATGAAATGGGTTTTCTATCTGGCGGATACTGTACTTATATGCAGGATGGAAATAGAAATGAAATTGAAGGTACCAGAACTTACTATGTGGGTTTATACTTTTCTCTGGCAAATGATGAAGGTGGAAAAGTGAAACAGATCCGCTCTGATGAATTTCTGGATGATAACGGAGAAAATATCAGTATTAACGGAGAAGTTTTTGCTGATTTAGAGGATGTGGCAAACTATCCCTATCAGTTGGCGGCTCAGAACATAGACAGTTTTGATGCTGTTGAAGGCGAATATGCTTATGATGGTACAGGTCCTGCGTTCAGAACAAAATATGATATTCCTGAAAGTGTGGTATTTGAAGATTTGACGGATGCAGGTAAAGTTGCATATTTTGATTTCTGGTTGACAAGAAATGCGGATTACAATACAGATGTTGCGGTAGGTAATGAAATGACACTTTCTTCTCCTTATGAATGCATCAGTGCATTGTGGGCTGAGGGGGGAACAGAAGGCCCCGTATGCGAAGGCTATGCCCGTGCTGTGAAGCTGTTATGTGAAGTGGAAAATATCGATTGTGTGCTGGTAACGGGTGATAGTGGTCCTGCTTTTGATGGTAAAGAAGATCACATGTGGAATAATGTAAAAATAGATGATAAATGGTATGCATTGGACACTACATGGAATGATCCTGTGAATGATGATCCATGGACAGGGTATCTGTTGGTGGGCAGTGGTACTTTTAAGACAGACCACCACTGGATGAATCTGGGATTTAATAAGGAGGCTCTTCCTGAAGGTCCTGAAATTGAATCAGATAAGTTTCCTCGTGAAGGAAATTGGATGATGAAGCCTGCGGTGGAAGTATCCGAGGCCGATGAAACAGTGACACTTAAAATCCGTCCCGCTCAGTTTGAGTTAATAAAAACAATGGCGGAAGAGGATGCAGTTAAGTTGATTACAGCACTTTTTGACCAAATGACAGGTAAAATGCTGGATGTGCAGTACAAGGAATGTGCATTTGGAGAGCTGAGCAGCTGGACTGTGGAATTAAATACTGATGGAAAAACAGATCTGAAGTACCAGATTTTTCTGGTAGCGGAAGAGAATCTGATGCCCATTATGGAGAAAATCGGAGATGATATCTAACAAAAAAGAAACAGCGTATTTTACATAAATATTGTGTGAAATACGCTGTTTTTTAGTGAATATAGTTGCAGGTAAGATTTTCCTGTGCTAAAATAAAAGTGTTTATCTATGTGGATTTGCGACTTTGTTAAAAAATGAGCAAATGCCCGTAGAATACAGATTATTCTGATGCAAAAAGGAAAAAGGCATTCGGGGAAAGGAGGAAAAAGATGAGTATGAAAAGAATTTTTAGCCTGGCAATGGCGGCAACAATGTTGCTTTCAGCGACTGCCTACGGCGCAACGGTGGATGGTGTTACATTAGCTGATCTGGAAAAAGAAGATGGCAAATTCAATGTGACCTATACTGGGGCGGCTGATGGCAAGGAGTACATGATCTGGGCGGTAAAAGGGACACATACAGATGCGAATGAGGTATCTTTTGCTCAGTCCAATGTGCTGTATATCAACCAGAACACAGCGACAGCGGATGGGGTGACCTTTGATCCGTTCCTGCCAATGAAATCTGAAGACAGCACTGTGTTGGTTACAGGTCAGGGCATGGAAGCACCTATTATCGTTGGTTACATTAAAGCTGAAGGTAATACGATCAGCGGTAATATCGGTTTGGGTGGCAGAACAAGCGGTAAGCTGGCAGGTGCGACTGTAACACTGACAAGCACAACAGATGAAACTGTGACTTACACAGCAACAACAGTAGCAGACGGTTCTTTTGTACTTGAAAATGTGATGAACGGTACATATAAGATGACTGTAGAAAGGGCAAGTTATCTGGGTTATACTAAAGGTACATTTACCGTAAATAGTAATACAACATGGACAGAATCCATTGTGTTGCTTCCTGGTGATATCAACGGTAGCGGTAAAGTAGACGCACTGGATTTCATGCAGTTGAAAAAATCTCTCCTGCAGAGTGGTGTAGAATTGCCCAGTGACTTAAATGGCAGTGGCAAGGTAGATGCTTTGGATTTCATGCTTCTGAAACAGAACCTGTTGAAGTCTTCTACAGTGGTTGAATAAACGTTACAGGGAGGTCAATATATGAAAGGCTTATGGAAAAAAGCGCTTTCCTTAGCACTTTCTGCAGTGATGTGTGTAGGGCTTCTGCCCGTAACAGCGATGGCGGCACCGACATCAGAAATCGAATTTAAGGTTTCCGAGATGAATGGTAATGCTTTTGATATGAATATCATTGCTACAGATGCAGATGGTTTGGATACGCTTGAATTTGTACTGGTATTTGATAATACCGTAGTTGAGCTGGATGGGGAATATCTGACATCCAGTAAATTTGATACCAAGATGCATCAAGAAACAACAATTGGCAATAAAACAGGTGCTGATTGTATTCTGATGAATTTCGCAGGTAGTTTTGTTCCCGATGGTGAAGAAATTGGTAACATTGGTTTTCTGCTGAAAGACGGCAAAACAACAGATGATTTTAATAAGACGACATTCTCTCTTGCGGTAAAAAATAGTGATTTTGCAAAAGCTTTCAATAGTGGTTACGATACTATTAGAGTATGTAACACTGCAAATTCTTCTGTTAAAGAGGGTGTGAATGATATTGCATACTCTTTTGATTACCCCAACGATAATGCAGGCATTCGCCTTGCAGCACCCGGCATCACAGCAACACCAAATGACGGTA
Organism: Anaerotignum sp.; assembly: GCF_017483025.1. Classification (GTDB taxonomy): domain Bacteria; phylum Bacillota; class Clostridia; order Lachnospirales; family Anaerotignaceae; genus Anaerotignum_A. The sequence continues at coordinate 3,616 of NZ_JAFUMA010000072.1, forward strand.
TTACAAGTGGTGGTATTGATGTTACAATCACACCTACACCTGACGCAGATTACGCAAGGGGTTATCTGCTGACACTGAAAGACAGCGATGGCAATGAAGTGTGGAAAAGAGAAGTAACTGATTTAAGACACGGTTTCTGGGATCCAACAGTTGTAACAGGTAAGACATATACAGCATCTGTACAGGCGCTTGCAAAAGCAGGCACTGATTTTGCAGATTCTGCTGTGGTAACATCTGCTCCTGTTGTAGCGACTGCAAAACCCAAACTGGCAACACCTTCTATTACACTGGAACCTCATAGAGTAAGTTCTTGGGGTGGTTTTGAATTTGAAATCACACCAATTACTGATACAACAAAATCTATAGATTACTATAAAGTTGTCATTTATGATTCTAATGGCGTGGTAGTGTGCACTAAAGAAAGAGATTACAATGAATATATGAATGATGCGTATATTCGTGTAAGTGATGGCGTAATCGAAGGTGAAAAATATACAGCAACAGTACAGGCGATCGCAAAATTTAATGGTCAAATGACAGATTCTCCTGTTAGTGCCGAAACTGCTCCTACAGAAGCTGCTTACAAAGCACTGATACTGAACCCTGATAACATTGACAACCTGACTGTAAATGATGAAATCACTATCAATCTGGCAGAAAAAGTATCCTACGGTAAAGCACCTTATACTTATGCTGTAACAAGTGGCACGCTGCCTGATGGTCTGACACTGGATACAGCAACAGGTGTGATTTCTGGTAAACTGACAACAGCTACTACAAAAACTACAGATGTTTATGTCACAGTAACAGACAGCCAGAGTACACCTGATGTTGATACAGCAAAAATTACTTTTTACGCTATCGCTAAAGATCAGGGCGAAATTCAGGTTACTAACAAAAATATCACTATGGAATATGGTGATACAATCGATCTGAAATCTTATCTGAGTGTTGTAGAAAAAATTCAGCCTCTGGCAAATACAAAATATAAATTTGAAGTAACAGAAGGCGACGATATCGTTACAGTTGATGATAATGGTAATGTTACAGCGCTGAAAGCAGATGCTGATACAACAGTAAAAGTAACAGCTACAGTAGTAAGTGACGATACTTACAAAGTAGCGGATCCTGTAACATTTACAATCACTGTAAATAGAAAAGTAATCAACATCATTCCCGAAGCAGGTCAGACAAAAGTATATGGTAAGCCTGATCCCACTCCTTTCAAGTTTACAATCGATCCAGCGACACCTCTGGTAGAAGGCGACACACTGGGTGATGATATTCTGACAAGAGGCGGCACAGATGATGTTGGTGAGAAGGAATTCGTTGTGAAAGCTGATGTTGTAAACAGCTTTATGGATAAATACCTGATCACACTGGTGGAGGATTCTCCTAAGTTTACAATTACACCTGCAAAAGGTGTAGTTGTAGAAGGTGATGGCGAAACAGCGGAATTTACAATCGCGAAGGAATACGGTGCTGCAAACTTCAATCTGGGTGAATATGGTATCCAGACAATGGCTCTGCAGGACAGAAGCTTCACATATGCCCTGAAAGAAGGCAGTGCAGCAGATGTTATCGAAGTAACATCTGCAGGTAACGTTTCCATTCTGAATGCCGGTACAGCAACAGTAGTTGTGACAGCAGAAGACGATAACTACACAGATAAAGACGGCAATAAAGAAATTAAACAGGAAATTACAATCACTGTAGAACCTAAGGCGGTTACAGTAACAGCAGAAGATAAAACAATGGTATATGAAGGCACAGAACCTGTGCTGACATATAAAATTGATCCTGCTACACTGGAAAACGGTACAAAAGTTGCCGATGAACTGGACATTACACTGAGCAGAGAAGCTGGTGACGTTGCTGGTACTTATGCGATCAACGTAGCAGTAGATAATAACCCTAATTATACTGTAACAGTTGAACCCGGTACATTTACTATCGATAGGGCACCCGGTCAGATCGAGGGTACAGTTACAGAAGATCCCATCAAGATCATCTATGGTGA
>NZ_JAFUMA010000073.1 GCF_017483025.1 Anaerotignum sp.
ATACCCATGGTATGTTTATCTGCTCTATCACAGAAGCCAGAGTCATCTCTGATAAGGAAACTATGACCTATGCATATTATCAAAACAATGTAAAGCCTAAGCCGGATACAGAGGGTAAAAAAGGATATGTCTGCAAGATCTGCGGCTGGATCCATGAGGGAGACGAACTGCCTGACGATATCATTTGCCCTCTTTGCAAACACGGTGCGGCAGATTTCGAACCCATTGCATAAGTGAGCCTGCAGCATAATATAACTGAATAATAATAGCCCTTCTCGTCAGAGTAAACCAATGGGACATATAATACAGCCTCCAAACTGATGTATAATAAAATCATGCAGTTAGGAGGCTGTATTCATTCTTAAGCACAAAAACAGACAAAACAATACATTTCCTATATGTATTTTTACACTTTATCTTTTCTAAAGCGCAAGAACCAGTCCAGCGCATATTCATCCTCATCTGTAGATGCCATACCGGCTTCTGCGTCTGCCACTGTAGTCGGAGTGGAAATAATCAGATCATCGCCAGGCTGCCAGTTAGCAGGTGTAGAATTATGGGTTTCGTCAGACTTCTGAAGCGCCAGTATCATACGTTTGATCTCATCAAAATTGCGTCCCGTTGTCAGTGGATAGTAAATGATGGAACGGATAATGCCTTCAGGGTCAATGACAAAGACTGCTCTTACTGCCTGGGTACTGGATACATTAGGCTGCAGCATCCCGTATTTTGTGGAAACCTTGGTATTCAGGTCTGCGATCACAGGGAAGTCGATCTTGACATTCTTCATGCCCTTCCATTCCAGTTCTTCGATTTTTCTGATCCAGGCAATGTGGGAATATAAAGAGTCCACAGACAATCCCAAAAGTTCCACATTCATCTGACGAAATTCTTCCTTCATGGATGCCATCGTCATAAACTAAGTGGTGCATACAGTTGTAAAATCAGAGGGGTGGGAAAAGAAATTAACCCACTTGCCCTTGTAGTCTTCAGGAAAGTTTACAGTTCCTTTTGTCGTTAATGCTTCAAATGAAGGTGCTTTATCTCCGATCAAAGGGAGTCTGTTTAAATCTTCAGTCATTGTAAATTCCTCCTTTAAGTTCCTTGTATCGATATATTATATCATATTTTCTACAAAGAAATCCTATATTTAAGGTCTCAGACCCAGACCACCTTCCAGCGTGATCGTTTCACCCGTCATATATTTCAGATCAAGGGAGGCTAGCGCTACACAGGCACGTCCAATTTCCTTCTCCACATCGCCGTAATGACCCATTGGCGGCATCTGCACATTGGCCTCAAAGGCTTCGGGATACTGATTCGCCCAATTTTCCAGCTGTGCTGTCCATGCCAGAGGGCAAACCACATTGACGTTGATACCATCTTTGCCCCATTCCGTTGCCGCCACACGGCTCATACCACGGATACCTTCCTTAGCTGCCGCATAGGAACTCTGTCCGAAATTACCGAACAGACCTGCGCCAGAGGCAAAGTTAATGACAGTACCCTTCGTTTTTGCCAGATATGGATAACATGCCTTCATATAATAGAATGTGGCATATAACCCAGAATAAATCGCCAGATCAAACTGCGCTGTTGTTTTTTCCGCCAGAGGCACACCGGAAGCTGATGCCTGCGCATTGTTGATGAGGATATGAATCTCACCAAATGTTTCGATCGCCTGCTGCACTACATTCTGTACCACAGCTTCATTATCTGCACCCGCTGCTACATCAGCCTGCACAGGAAGCACCTTCACACCATACAGTCGTTCCAGTTCTTCTTTTGCATCCAGCAATTTCTGCATATTTCTGCCGGTAATGACCAGATTAGCCCCTTCCTTGGCATAGGCGGTCGCAATGCCATAACCAATAGAGCCGCAACTGCCATCTCGTAGAACTGCTCGTCCACCGCCGGTAATGATCGCTGTTTTGCCTTTCAAATGACTCATAGGATTCACCATCCTTTTCATATTATTATGCCTGTTCGGCCAAGTATTCATCGATATAATGAGAAGCCATTGCACCGTCTGCTACAGCTGTTACCACTTGTCGCAGCACCTTCGTTCTCACGTCCCCCACGGCAAATACACCGGGGATGTTCGTTCTGGTAGATTCATCGGCAATGATATATCCTGCCTGATCCAATTCCAGTTGTCCTGCTAGAAATTCTGTCACAGGCTTTCTGCCTACGCTGATAAAAACTCCGTCGCAGAGGAGGTCTGTTTCTTCGCCTGTTTTTACATTTTTCAGACGCACTCCTTTGAATCCTTCCTCATAATGCAGGTCTGTCACCACGCTGTCCCAGCAAAACTCCACATTTTCCGCCTGCCTCAGAGGGTCATGGTAAATCTTTGTGGCACGTAGGGTATCTCTGCGATGGACGATGATGACCTTTTCGCAGATACGGGACAGTAGCATAGCATCTGCCGCCGCACTATTGCCGCCACCAACTACGACCACTATTTTCCCTTTATAAAACATACCATCACAGGCCGCACAGTAGTTAACACCTCTGCCGATCAAAGCCTGTTCCTTTTCGAAACCCAACTTTCTGGGAGAAGCGCCTGTAGAGATCACTACCGTTTTGCCGTAAAATACACCTTCACTGGTATCTACCTTTTTGATCTTATCCCGCAGTTCTACAGAATAGACCTCTGCCATTTCTGTTTTTGCGCCAAACCGTTCCGCACCGGCCTGCATCTTTTCCGCCAGTTCAAAACCATCCACGCCATTTTCAAAACCGGGATAGTTATCGATCTGAGAGGTCAGCGCCATCTGACCGCCTGCAGAAAGTTTTTCTAGCAACAACACGTCCAAGCCGGCTCTGGCTGTATAAAGGGCTGCAGTATAACCACCAGGACCGCCGCCGATGATGATGACATCATAAATATGTTCCATGCTGCCCCTCCTTGTTTACAGGTTCTTTTCAATGAATTCTTCGATTTTCGCCTTGGAGTCAGGTACAACAATGGAGTCTACCACTTCACCGCCCTTATAGAGCAGCAATGCAGGGATCGCTTCGATTTTTTCCTTTTTCGCCGCTTCGGGCACTTCGTCTACATTAATTTTTCCAATCACCAGTTTATCTTCATACTGTTCCGCAATCTTATCATAAGCAGGCGCAATACGACGGCAATATACACAC
>NZ_JAFUMA010000074.1 GCF_017483025.1 Anaerotignum sp.
ATGAATTATTTGTCCAGCTGAGGAGCAACGTCGTCCATCCATTTCATCAGACCGCCCATTTCTGCGTCTTTGTCCCAAACATATTTCTTTGTTTCGGAATCAACTACGCCGGACAGACCCAGCAGAGCAACCAGGTTAGGGATGATCATACATGCGTTCAGCATATCGGCTACGTTCCATACTACTTCCAGAGCAGCTACGCAACCAACGAATACTACCAGTGTCCAAGCCAGACGGTAAGGTTTGATAGCTTTAACGCCTACCAGGTAAACCCATGCACGTTCGCCGTAGTAAGACCAGCCCAGGATTGTGGACCACGCGAATGTGATCAGACCGAATGTCAGAACTGCGGGACCGATAACGGGGATAGCACCAAATGCTGCGGATGTCAGATTAGCACCAACCAGACCTTCCATACCAACGGGGTCTTTGATCATGGAGGATACCAGACACAGACCTGTCATCAGACATACAACGATTGTATCCCAGAATACACCAGACATGGAAATCAGAGCCTGTCTGGAAGGGTTTCTTGTAGCTGCACATGCGTCTACGATAGGAGCGGAACCCAGACCGGATTCATTTGTGAACAGACCACGAGATACACCGGCACGGATACATGCTGCGATTGTAGCACCAACGAAACCGCCGCCAACTGCCTGAGGATTGAAAGCACCCAGAACGATAGCTTTGAAAGCTGCGGGGATGTATGCACCATTGATGATGCAGATGATCAGACAACCTGCGATATACAGACCAGCCATGAAGGGGATCAGTTTTTCACAAACTTTGGAGATAGACTGAACGCCGCCCAGGATAACCAGACCTGTCAGAATTGTCAGAACAACAGCTGTGATTGTTTTGGGAACACCGAATGTACCGTTTACGGATTCAGCGATGGAGTTACCCTGTACCATGTTACCCAGACCGAAGCCTGCGAAACCTGTGAAGATTGCGAACAGAACGCCCAGCCATTTCTGACCCAGACCTCTTTCCAGAGCGTACATGGGACCACCGATGTAAGAACCGTCAGCAGCTTTTACACGGAATTTAACAGCCAGCAGACCTTCGGAGTATTTTGTTGCCATACCCAGCAGACCTGTCATCCACATCCAGAATACAGCACCAGGACCGCCTGTACCGATCGCTGTAGCTACACCTACGATGTTACCTGTACCGATTGTAGCAGCCAGAGCTGTTGCCAGAGCTGCGAAACCGCCGATATCACCAGATGCTTCTTTATCGGGTGTTACGGACAGCTTGATACCTGTAAATGTTTTTCTCTGAATACATTTTGTTCTGATAGACAGGTAAACGTGTGTACCTACCAACAGAACCAGCATAATGGGACCCCACAGGATGCCATTTGCAGCAGTTACAAAATTGTTAAAAGCTTCCATTTATAATTCCCTCCCAATTATTAAATAGAGTATATAATTACGCGGCAGAATCTTTGTGTCTTTCCCTCGAAAACACGAGAACCTTTTTCCTATCCCCACGAAAAAACAGGAAAAATTTTTTTCTCAGAATTTTGAAGAAAATTCAACCAGATTCATTTACCTGCTATTATTTTACCTGATTTCTTCGAAAAAACAAGCACTTTTTTATAGTAGTTCGTATGCTAACTTTACTTTTATTATCTATTTTAGCTATTTTTTATTAGATTATTTCACATTTTTTAGTATTATTTTAACAATATCGGCTAATGGAATTTGAGGTGCAAAATTTGTGTCAAAAGCAGTATTTTTAACGAAATATTAATATTCTTAACACTTTTTTTATGACATCAAGTACAAAAAACACGGACTATTCTCCTAATTTTTTACATTTTCTAAACATCACGAGACCTTGCATTTTATACCATTTTTAAATTGTGCAAATTAACCACTCTTTCTATCTTCCATTTACAGGGTAAATTTACAATTTCTTCCATTTTCCTTTCAGAATCACTATATCCTCCAACATAACCAATTAAAATTATGTTAACTATGCGCATCAAATTTCAAAGGTTCCGGTCTAAATATATCTTTCTTTCACATTTCATGCCAGAAAATAAAACACATTTTTATCACGCTTTATTCACAGATTTCAGCTAAATAAAATCTTATTTTATAAAATAAATCGCTTATTTCTCGTATTCATCCCGAAATCAGACTTTCCGGCTAAAAAAAAGGAGCGATACCTCGTATCGCTCCTAAAATCTGTCCTTCTGTCAGTGACACTTCCCGCCGCAATGGTGGTCATGTTCGCTGCAGCCTTCGTGATCATGATCATGGTGATGATTACATTCCACTGCTGCATTGAATTCCAATGTGCCACCCACATAAGCCTGTGCTTTTTCATCTGCATTACCACTTACGCCGCCGCACAGCTCAATACCCTTTGCCGCCAATGCCGCTTTCGCACCGCCGCCAATGCCGCCGCAAATCAAAACAGAGGCACCGTTCACCAACAGGAAATCTGCCAGCAGACTGTGACCGCTGCCCATTGTAGGCACGATTTCTGTATCAACGATTTTTCCATCTTCTACAGTATAGAATTTGAATTCCTTTGTATGTCCAAAATGCTGGAACACTTCGCCATTTTCATGCGTTACTGCAATTTTAGTTTTCATCTCTTCTTCTCCTTTTCCCTTATCTCATCTTTTCCAGGAAATCTACCATGGGATTGAGCCATTCGCCTTCGTATTCTTCCGCTGCCCCTCTGTCACATTTTGCTGCAATGGCAGGATCAATGGGCAGCTTGCATACGACAGGGATGTTATGTTTTGCTGCAATCATTTCGATCTGGCTTTCACCAAAGATCTTATGGATACCGCCACAATCGGGACATTTGAAATAAGACATATTTTCCACAATACCCAGAATAGGTACATTCATCATCTGCGCCATCTTCACGGCCTTATCAACGATCATGCCTACCAGCTCCTGAGGAGATGTTACGATGATGATGCCATCGATAGCGATGGACTGGAATACTGTCAGGGGAACATCGCCTGTGCCGGGAGGCATATCGATGAACATATAATCCACATCGCCCCAAATAACGTCTTTCCAGAACTGTTTTACGGTATTCGAGATCACAGAACCTCTCCATACAACGGGGTCTGTGTCATTATCCAGCAGCAGATTTACAGACATCATTTCGATACCCGCTTTGCTTTCACAGGGCAAAATGCCCAGATCATTGCCGTATGCCTTATCTGTCACGCCAAAAGCCCTGGGGATGGAAGGGCCAGTGATATCCGCATCCAGAATCGCTGTCTTTTTGCCCCTTCTGTTTGTCAGCACTGCCATGGTGGAAGTTACCATGGATTTGCCAACGCCGCCCTTGCCGCTGACAACGGCGATCACCTTTTTGATATTGCTGTGTTCATTGGGGGGCACCAGAAAATCCGCAGGTTTACGGCTGCTGCAGTTAGAAGAGCAGCTCCCGCAGTTATGAGAACAATTTTCACTCATTTGTATTCATCTCCTAAAAAATCAAAATTCCTCTTTCTTGCAACAGATCTGTCCGCATTTCCGCCCGCATCCTGCATTCTCCCGCTGGCAAAGATCGATATCTCCGCCTTCGATGAACAGCGTCTTGCCATTCACCAAAGCATCCGCCAGCTTCCGCCGTGCGTCGTTATAGATCCCTTGTACCGTCGTCCGGGCAATTCCCATCTGTTCGGCACATTCCTCCTGAGTATAGCCTGCCAGATCGATCAGGCGAATGGTTTCATATTCATCCACCGCCATGATGATGCGTTCCTCGCCAATTTCACTGCCCATAGGAGCGAAACTATTGTTTCGGGGCATCCCGCAGACACGTCTGCATTTCCTCGGCCTTGCCATAGAAACGCCTCCTTATTTTTGACATATGTTGCTTAGTATAGTATACTCCTATTTCGACATATGTCAATATTCTTTTCTATAAAAAGAACCCCGAGCTGCTTCGCCCGGGGCCGGATTTCTTACATTTTTTCGTGCTTATAATTCTTTAACAGCATGCCGATCGCCATGATCACTGCATACATGATCAGATAATAAAGGACTGCTTTTTTCAAAGATACGATAGCCGCCAAAACCATGAATGCGCTGGCAATGATGCCAAGCAAGGGCGCAATGATACGATGAAACATGCTCATTTCCTTTTCTCTCATGATCTGCATGGCGAAAATAGGGATATACATGGCGTAAATCGTTACGATGGGCAATTCGGAGCTGTCAAAGCTAAAGATACCAAACCATGCCACAGGTGCCAGATTCGCACCATAGAAATAGGTCAGCCAAATCATCGCCATCATTACGCCGATCAGCGCAGAGTTGGTAGGCATTTTTGTCATGTCATCCACCACTTTGAATACATGGGGCATGGGGCCCACATCTCTGCTGCCCATAGCGTAAAAAGCTCTGGTACATGCCATCATCAGCCCATTCAGCGTACCCAGACAGGAAATCACAACGAATACAAACAGCATTGTGCCGCCAAATTCCGTAAATACCGTAGAAAAAGCCAGTTTCGCGCCTGTTTCGCCGCCAGCCATCATGATTTCATTTTCGACAGCACCCGCCAGACCAATGTAATACAGCATATAAACCAATACAACAAATGCAGAGCCAAAAATCAGCGCCAGAGGCAGATTTCGTTTCGCATCCTGCAATTCTGCATTGATGGATGTGGCACAGATCCAGCCTTCATAGGCAAAGCATGTGCCTACAACTGCCGTAAACAAAGGGTTTTCGTTGACGAAAACATGTGTTGCCACCGTTGTAAAATTCTTTACCAGAATACCATTTTTCAGGCCAAAGATGGTGCCAAAAATCGCCATCAGGAACAGAGGGATCAGCTTTGCCACTGTCGTTGACACCTGCAGCTTGCCTGCCAGTTTGGGTGCCAGTGCGTTGACCACATAGCTGCCCACCAGAAACAGACCTGCCAGCGTCATGACCTGAGGGCCAACGATCTCCCAGCCCATCAGCACACCAAAATATCTCGCCGCCACCCATGCTACTACGGATGTCATGGCAGGAAAATAGATCACCGCTGCAAACCAAGCAAAAAAATAAGCATATTTCGGGCCGACCAGCATTTCCGCATAGTCTACGACACCGCCAGCCTTTTCATGTTTTGTTGCCATAATGGCAAAATTATAGGCACAGATGATCATGACCAGACCACCCAGGAACCACGCCAGAATGCCCAGCGGCAGATTGCCGCCCGTAGCTATTAATACTTTCTCTGCTTTGAAAAACACGCCACTGCCGATCACAATACCAACGACCATGGCGATGGCTGTCAAAAGCCCATATCTCTTTTCCAAACCTTCATTCATATTTGTTCTCCCCTTTTTCGCTTACACGCACATATGCGCCAACGCTGTTGCGCTTTGTCCTACAAAAGTAACATCTTTTTATCAAAAAAGCAACTATTCCATGGAAAACTCTTTGTTCTTTTTACCAAACATAAGAAAAACTCCTCCTTATATTATAGGAAGAGTTTTTTGATCATACGATTCGGATCTTATCACTTGTAATATCTGCTAGAGAAGCACAGTTCGTCATTGTCATGGCATCCTTCAGCTCTGCTTTCAGTTTTTCTGTATAAAGCTGAACACCTTCCGCACCGCCGCCGTAAGCTGCGATCACATAGGGTCTGCCAATCAGAACTGCATCTGCGCCCAATGCCAACATCTTAAACACATCATCCCCAGTACGCACACCGCCGTCTACGAATACTTTCACGCTGTCTCCCACAGCCGCCTTGATCTCAGGCAATACTTCCGCTGTAGAAAGGCCATGATCCATCACACGGCCGCCATGATTGGATACTACGATGGCATATGCACCTGCTCTGACGGCTTTTAACGCCGCTTCTGCTGTCATGATGCCCTTTACCACAAAGGACAGTTCTGTTGCTTCCGCAATTTCTTTCAGCTCCGCTTCTGTTTTCAGCATCATAGGCGGGTTCGCCAGTCCCGCATGGGGCAGGCCTGCGCTGTCAATATCCATGGCAAAAGCGATGGGATGCACCGCTTCCACCTCTTTCAGACGTTCCTTCACCACTTCCACAGACCAGGGCTTCAAGGTAGGGATGCCCCAGCCATTGTTTTCTTTGATAGCTTCCAGTGGTTCATAAAAATTTTCAGGCTTGGGGCCGCCGCCGCCAAAGGCAAGGATACCCGCCGCTTTCGCCCCGGGCATGACCGCATCGCAATAGAGCTTATCGGTCATATCTTCTGTATAGGCATAGGGGATCAGCCCCATGGGTGCTACGAAAATAGGTGCATCAAATTCTACACCAAAGAGTTCGATTTTCATATCTCTTTCTTTATTTCCGCCAGTTACATCCATTTCCAGCTTTACATGCTCTGCCAGCCAGGCAAAATTCCGCTGGAACGTGCGGGAAGCCCCCTTTCCCGCAGGACCGGGCATCACGCCCTTGCAGGCGATACCGTTACATTCGGGGCAAACCTTGCATCTGGGCGCCATTCGCTTTCTTGCATTCTCCAAAACTTCCTGATATGTCATCTCCACAACCTCCCAAGATGTTTTTATTTTCATACTCTTGGGCAAATCATAACATATCTTTTTCCCTTTGCAAACAAGAATTTGCTTTTCTTCCTCTAAAATGCTACACTAGAAAAAGTACATATCAAAGGAGGAACCTTATGCTGATCTATGTCATTTTTATGGTGGCTATCGCCGTTTTTCTTTATAAAGAAAGCATCAAACTATTGAAGGATGAATCCACACTTCTGAAAGAATTTTGCACTGACCCCGTTGCCAAGAAAACAGCCCTGAGCCTGATGCGAAAGGTGCTGCTTTCCGCCATCTTCAGTGCCGGCCTGATGCTTGCCTGCTTCGTCGTTACAAAAGCGACGGGCGTCATGCCAAAGCCCCTAGCTGCCATTTCCATTCTCTGCTATACGGGCGGATTTATCTACGCCGTAATCAAGGCTAAAAATATGCATTAAAAAAAGAGTCCAAAAGGACTCTTTTTAATTTATCTCAGGAAAATTTTCAGCAGTGCATCCTGCACTTTATTATAAGGAGCGTATCTGACAGGCAGATCCATCCATGTATGCTTGTTTACGATACTCTTTTCGTGGCTGAAGGTATCGAAGCTCTTCTTGCCATGGTAGCTGCCCATACCGCTGTTTCCAACGCCGCCAAAGCCCATTCTGCTGGTTGCCAGGTGGATGATGGTATCGTTGATACATCCGCCGCCAAAGGGCACATGCTTCAGGAAACGGTCTGCTACAGCCTTGCTCTGGGTAAACAGATACAGCGCCAGCGGTTTTTCTCTTTCGCGGATAAAGGCTTCTGCTTCCGCCATGCTGTCCACTGTGATGATGGGGAAGACAGGCCCAAAAATTTCTTCCTGCATGATGGCATCTTCTGGTGTCACATGATCCATAATGGTAGGTTCGATCTGCATAGTCTCTTCATTCCAGCCACCGCCAAATACAACCTTTGCAGGGTCGATCAGACTGGTCACTCTGTTAAAATGCTTCTGGTTGATCATTTTTACGTAATCGGCGTTTTCCGTGGCATTTTCGCCATACATCTTCACGATCCATTTTTTCAGATAGCCCACAAATTCCTCTTTTACGCTGCGCTCCACCAAAATATAGTCAGGTGCAACACAGGTCTGACCACAGTTCAGCAGTTTCCCGAAAACAATACGCTTTGCCGCCAGGTTCAGCTTTGCAGATTTATCCACTACACAGGGGCTCTTGCCGCCCAGTTCCAGCGTCACGGGTGTCAGGTGTTTTGCCGCCTTCGCCATCACTTCCTTGCCTACGGTCACGCCGCCGGTGAAGAAGATGTAATCGAATCTCTGGTCCAGCAATGCCTGATTTTCCGCTCTGCCCCCTTCTACCACCAGAATGTAATCCTCAGGGAAACATTCTCTGAGGATGGTACGGATGACTGCAGAGGTTGCGGGTGCATATGCAGAAGGCTTCACCACGCAGCAGTTGCCTGTGGCAATTGCCCCGATCAGAGGTTCCATGGTCAGCATGAAAGGATAGTTCCAGGGAGACATGATGAGAACCACGCCGTAAGGCTCTTTGATGGTATAGCTTGTAGAGGAAAACTGCGCCAGAGGGCTCAGTTTATATTGCTTTCCTGCCCAGCCATCCATATGCTTCAGCATGTAGGACAGTTCTGCCAGCGTCATGCCGATCTCACACATATAGGCTTCTGTTTTGGATTTATTCAAATCTGCTCTCAGAGCTTCATAAATTTCTTCTTCATGGTCGCGAATGGCACGACCCAGGCGTTTAAGCGCTTCTTTTCGAAAGGATAAAGTAATTGTTTTTCCGCTTCGAAAGAACTCTCTCTGCTTTTGAATCTTTTCCTGCATCTGCATTTACCTCGCTTTTCTCCATAACTTTTTCATACATCACTTCCAGCTCCGCCGCATCCATCAAAACAGGCACGGGATACAGAGGGTTCCCTTCTTCTGCCGCATGTTTTGCCAGCAGGGGAATATCTTCTTTCTGAATTTCCTTGATGGTCTCAGGAATGTCCATATATTTATTCATATCTTTCACCCACTGGATGAAAATCGCCGCCGCTCTGCGATCACTGGTATGCTTGGGCACCATACCCACGCATCTTGCCAGTTTTGCCAGCTTGCCGTAGCAGGCAGGGCCGTATTCATCCAGGAAATGGGGCAGGATGATGGCATTTGCCAGCCCATGGGGCACGCCATACTGGCCGCCCAGGGAATGGGCCAGGGCATGCACATAGCCTACATAGGAACGGGAAAAAGCGATGCCTGCGCAATAAGCCGCCTGTAGCATATTTTCTCTCGCTTTTATGTTTTGTCCATCGTCATAAGCCGTTTTCAGGTTTTCGTAGATCAGTCTTGTGGCCTGCTCCGCCGCAAATCTGGTCTCTTTTGTGGTGCTTCTGCCAATGTATGCTTCCACCGCATGGGTCAGGGCATCCATCCCTGTTGTAGCCGTAATGTTCTTGGGCAGGCCCAGTGTCACATGATAATCCAGCACCGCATATCTGGGGATCAGGGAAAAGTCATTGATGGGATATTTATGCTTTGTGCCACTGTCCGTGATAACAGCTGCCAGCGTCGTTTCACTGCCTGTCCCTGCTGTGGTAGGCACAGCGATCAGCAGAGGCAGCTTTCTGCAGATCCGCAGGATGCCTTTCATTTTATGGACAGGCTGGCGGGGCTTGACCACTCGCGCGCCTGTTACCTTGGCGCAGTCCATGGCAGAACCGCCGCCAAAAGCAATGATGGCCTTTGCGCCGCTTTTCAGATACAGTGTTCTCGCTTCTTCAATATTATCGATGGTGGGATTGGCCACTACTCTGTCATAAACGGCACAGCGAATCCCCGCTTTTTTCAGTCCCCGTTCCAGGCTCTTCGTCAGTCCCAGACCGCGCACGCCTTTGTCTGTCACCAGCAGCACTGTTTTTATGTCCTTCGCCTGCAATACCCTGGGAATATCTTTTACGCTTCTTAAAATTTCAGGCTCTCTGTAGGGCAATACCGGCAGCGCCGCACGGAATGCCCCCTGAAAAGCCCTGCAAAATACTTTTTCCATTCGTTTCATTTCGTTCCTTCTTCCTTTGCCTGGCGGCAATATTTTTCTTCTGCTTTTTTCAGATTTTCGTTGATGCGATGCAGCACACTGTAAAATGCCGCCATTTCTTCATCAGAAAATTCATCGCTAACGTAGCTGTTGATTTCCAAAATGATCTCGTTCATTTCTCCAACGATTTCTGCACCCGCTTCTGTCAGATAATATTTCTTTTTATAAGCACTTTCTCCGGCATTCTGCACCAATCCACGATTTTCGAGATCCCGCAGCACACGGGAGATCTGCGCACGGTCAATACCTTCTTGTTCTGTCAATTCCTTCTGGGTCAGGCCCTGCGCGCCCACCTTGCCCAGTTTGCACAGACAGGTAGTGTGGGTGCTGCCCAGTCCATATTTTTGCATTTTGTTGGTCTTGATGCGCTGAATCGTTTTTCCTGCGGAAGAGATCAGCCCATCAAATAATTCAAATCTACTTTCTTTCATCTCAATCTCGCCTCCAACAGGTAAAATTATACTCCTCATTTGTTGAGTAAACAACAAAAAAATCGAGACAAAAATGCCCCGATTGTCACAAATAAAAATTTAAAAGCAGTTGCTGCCGTGATATGGCTCCTCTCCAAAAGCTGCGCATAAAAAAGCTCAAAGGAATCATACTTTGAGCTTTTTGTTTCGTTCGTCTGATTTAGCCTGTTATTCCGCAAAAAGTGGTGTAGACAAATATCTGTCCCCTGTGTCGGGCAACAGAGCAACGATAGTCTTACCTGCATTTTCAGGGCGTTTTGCCAGTTCAATCGCTGCCCATGCGGCAGCACCGGCGGAAATACCTACCAGAACACCTTCCTTTTTGCCGATCAGTTTGCCAATGGCAAAGGCATCCTCATTGGATACAGCAATGATCTCATCATAGATGCCTGTATCCAAAACATCAGGTACAAAGCCTGCGCCAATGCCCTGGATCTTATGCACCCCTGCAACACCTCTGGAAAGAACAGCAGAATCGGCAGGTTCCACGGCTACGACTTTGACACCAGGCTTCTGCTCTTTCAGATAAGCACCAACGCCTGTAACAGTGCCGCCTGTGCCGACCCCTGCTACGAAAATATCTACTGCACCATCAGTATCTTCATAAATTTCAGGGCCTGTTGTTTCCTTATGAGCCTTAGGGTTTGCAGGATTTACAAACTGTCCGGGGATGAAACTGTTGGGAATTTCTTTCGCCAGTTCGTCAGCTTTTGCAATGGCCCCCTTCATACCTTTTGCACCTTCTGTCAGCACCAGTTCTGCGCCATAGGCTTTCATCAGCTGTCTGCGTTCCACAGACATAGTCTCAGGCATAACAATGATGATGCGATAGCCCCTTGCCGCTGCCACAGCCGCCAGACCAATGCCCGTATTGCCGGAAGTAGGTTCAATGATAACAGAACCTTCTTTCAGCTTGCCGGATGCTTCCGCTTCGTCGATCATCGCTTTTGCGATACGATCTTTTACGGAGCCCGCAGGGTTCAGATATTCCAGTTTTGCCAGGATCTTTGCCTGCAGTCCCAGTTCTTTTTCAATGTGTGTCAGTTCCAAAAGGGGTGTTTTGCCAATCAGTTGATCTGCGGATGTAAAAATATTTGCCATATGAATTCCTCCTTCATAATTTCAAATCTTCTTTTTTATTTTACAGCAGCAAAGCCACTTTGCAAGTCTGCAATGATGTCTTCTTCTTCTTTTGTGCAATAAAAAACCGGGGCTTACAACAGCTCCCGGACAAATGGCTTATAAAATACTTTCATCAAGTATATCTCTGGAGTGCGAAACAGTACATGCTGACGCACCAGCCATATAAAATGCCCAGGAATACATCTTGCAACAACAGTACATGTTTTTCTTTTCCATGCTATGACCTTTCACGACATCCACCTCCTTCTGAAATACTTTTTGAAATCGATGGTAAAAGGATACCACTTATTTCATACTAAGTCAATAGGTAATGTAGATTTTTTCATTTTTTTAAAGAAGAGTCCACAGATAAAAAAATCCTTGCAAACACAAGGTTTGCAAGGATTTTGAGTTCTTGAAGAAAATTATCTCTTGGAGAACTGAGGAGCTCTTCTCGCTGCTTTGAGACCGGGTTTCTTTCTTTCTTTCATACGAGGGTCTCTTGTCAGGAAACCTGCTTTTTTCAGGCTGGGTCTGTAGTCGCCATCAGCCTGCAGCAGTGCTCTGGAGATGCCGTGTCTGATAGCGCCTGCCTGGCCTGTGAAGCCACCGCCGCAAACGTTAACCAGAACGTCAAATTTAGCTGCTGTTTCTGTCAGTTCCAGAGGCTGACGAACGATCAGTTTCAGTGTTTCCAGACCGAAATATTCGTCGATGTCTCTTTTATTGATTGTGATTTTACCGTTGCCGGGTACCAGGTATACTCTAGCTACGGAAGATTTTCTTCTGCCTGTGCCGTAATATCTAGCTGCTGCCATTATGCTTTCCTCCTTCGATTAGAATTTGAATTCCAGTGTTTCGGGTTTCTGTGCTGCGTGAGGGTGTTCTGCGCCAGCATATACATGCAGTTTGCCGAACATCTTTCTGCCCAGAGCGTTTTTAGGAAGCATACCTTTTACAGCATGTTCGATAACTCTTTCGGGGTGTGTTTCCAGCATTTTGTCCAGTCTTGTTTCTTTCAGACCGCCTGTCCAACCGGAGTGGTGACGATACATTTTCTGTTCCAGTTTTTTGCCTGTAACAGCAACTTTTTCCGCATTCACGATGATAACATAGTCGCCCATGTCAACGTTGGGTGCGTACTGAGGTTTGTTTTTACCTCTCAGAATAGATGCAACTTCAGAAGCCAGACGGCCCAGTGTCACGCCTTCAGCGTCGATCACGTACCACTTTTTAACGATGTCCGCTTCTTTAGCGATGTAAGTAGTTCTCATGGTTTTTACCTCCTGTCATAATATTTTGTTTGACCCGTTGACTTCGCCGATACCGCAGGAACGATATGGTCGATCTCCATTATGCCTTGGTTTTCCAATTCATAACTTATTGGGTCCCACCTTGAGAAACATATATTTAAAGCTGATTTCAGCCTTAAAATCATATCAACAGCCCTTATATTATAATCTCACTGTCTTCAACTGTCAATAGATTTTTCATCTAAATTGTAATAAATTTGCATCAGAGTCAGCCCTTGCGGCTCTGCGGTCTGTCCGGCTTTGGCGCGGTCTTTGCTTTCGATGATGCCTGCCACATTTTCGGGTACGATTTTCCCCATACCGACCGCCATCAGCGTACCGGCGATGATGCGCACCATGTTATACAGGAAGCCATCCCCCGTCACAAGCATCTTCACACTTTCTCCCTGCCGTTCCACATGACAATCGAAAATAGTCCTTACCGTGGTAGAAACCTGTGCTCCTGCGGCGCAAAAGGCCGCAAAATCGTGCGTACCGATGAAGGCTTTTGCCCCCTCGTTCATTTTTTCAATATCCAAAGGCTTCTGTACATAGGTAGAATACAGCCTTTCCTTGGGATTTTTCACAGGAGCATTCCAGAAACGATATTCGTAGGTCTTTTTCACGCAGTCATAGCGGGGATGGAATTCCGCAGGAACCTCTTCCGCCTTTACCACAATAATATCCCCAGGCAAAAAGGAACGAATGGCTAAAGGGATTTTTTCCACGGGTATAGTGGTCTCCACATCAATGATGGCTCGCTGCCCCAAAGCATGGACGCCTGCATCCGTTCTGCTGGCGCCGATACATTCCAGCTCAGGGTTTTTGAACAGCTGCTGCAAAGCTTTTGTCAGCTGACCTTCCACCGTAATCACTTCGGGGTTCTTCTGCTTCTGCCAGCCGGAATAATTCGTCCCATCATATGCAATTGTTAGTAAGATACGTTTCATCGATGTTCCCTCCTTATGCCCATGGCGCAAAGGCCCACGCCACCGCAAATACAATAGCAGGCAGGAAATTTGCCACCTTAACTTTCTTTCCCCAAACCAGATTCAGCCCTACACAGAAGATCATGATAGACCCTACCAGAGACAGATTAGACAGGGCCGCCTCTGTCATCAAAGGCTCGATCAGACGGGCCAGCAGGGTCACAACGCCCTGAAAAATACCAACGGGAATGGCAGAGAATACACATCCCTTCCCCATGGAAACGGTCATCACAAATACGATGATCAGGTCGAGGATGGCCTTTGCCGCCAGAATGGAATAATCCCCGTAAATGCCATCTTTGATAGAACCGACCACCGCCATAGCCCCGATACATACCGTCAAAGATGCCGTCACAAAGGCATCTACAAAGGCATGATCGCCGCTGCTGCCGGTTTTCTTTTTCAGCCAGACGCCGAATTTCTCCATCTTTCCTTCAATATCCAACCATTCGCCCACCAGTGCACCTAGTGCCATCGTAATGATCATCATCATGGAGCCGCCGCTGACAAGCGCGCCATCCTGTATAGAAAGCATCTCCTCCATTGTGCCGGCAACACCAAGAAACAGCACACAGATGCCTACCGACATCATCAGGATATCCTGATATCTCTCTTTTACACTGCGCCCCATAAACAACCCCATCAAACCGCCAATGATAATGGCTCCTACATTGATGATAGTTCCCAAACCTATCATAAATTCACCCTTCTCTTTCGTTTCTTCTAAAAAACACTCCCCTGTTTCAGGAGAGTGTTTCGTCTCTTAGATAATAAAAGGCACAACCTTTGCTGCAAAGCGCAGCCCAATGATAACTACAACGTAAACTGCTGCCATCCCCGCCGCACGGTAATCGCTGCTTTTCATTTTCATCACGTTCATTCTGGTTCTGTGCTCATCACCATGGTAGCATCTTGCTTCCATCGCCATAGCCAGTTCCTCCGCTCTGCGGAATGCAGAGATAAACAACGGCACCAGAATAGGGATGAGGGCTTTCGCCTTCTGCACCAGATTGCCCGTGTCGAAATCAGCACCTCTTGCCTGCTGCGCTTTCATGATCTTGTCTGTTTCATCCAGCAGTGTAGGGATGAAACGCAGCGCGATCGTCATCATCATGGCGATCTCATGGGCAGGCACACCAATCTTTTTAAAAGGCTTCAGGATGTATTCAATAGCATCCGTCAGCTGAATCGGTGTCGTTGTCAGCGTCAGGATGGAAGAACCAACGATCAGCAGTACCAGACGTACGCACATCTTGACCGCCAGAAGCACACCTTCCATGGTGATACTGAAAAAGCCCAGTTCCACCAGCACATGTTCCCCCTGCGTCATAAACAGGTTGATAAATGCCGTGAACAAAATAATGATCATGATGCTCTTCAAACCCTTTGTCATGAATTTGAAAGGCACCTTGGATTTCCTGATCACAATAGCCATAGAGGCAATCACGAATACATAACCAATGAATGTATTCACAAAAAACAATGTTACAATAAAAATAAATGTGATCGCCAGTTTCAGCCTAGCGTCCATTCTGTGAATGGGGGATTCCGCAGGATAATACTGACCGATGGTAATGTCTCTAATCATGCTTTCACCTGCTTTACCAATTTCAACAGGGCATCTTTTGCTTCTTCCACAGTGTAAATATCTGTAGGTACATCATAGCCCTTTTCCTTCAGTTTTGCAAAAACGTAGCTTACCTGTGGCGCTGCCAGACCCATTTTTTCCAGTTCCATAGGATGGGCAAAAACTTCTCTGGGCGTACCTGTCATGGCTACCTGACCTCTGTGCATCACGATGATACGGTCAACCAGCTTCGCCACATCTTCCATACTATGGCTTACCAGAATAACGGTAATACCTCTTTCTTCATGGAGTTTTCTGATGGCCGCCAGAATTTCATCACGGCCCTTGGGATCCAGACCCGCTGTAGGTTCATCCAGAATGAGAACTTCAGGATTCATTGCCAGAACACCGGCAATCGCCACACGGCGCTTCTGACCGCCGGAAAGCTCGAAGGGAGATTTTTCATAAATATCAGGGCTGATGCCAACGATATCCAGTGCAGCGACAACGCTTTCATGGATCTGTTCTTTTGTCCAGCCCAGGTTTGTAGGGCCAAAAGCAACGTCCTTATATACTGTCATTTCAAAAAGCTGATATTCAGGATACTGGAAAGCCAGGCCAATGCGTCTGCGCACTTCCTTCAGCTTTGCTTTATCTTTATGGATATTTTCATCGTCCAGCAAAATTTCACCATGGGTGGGGGAAATAATGCCGTTCAGGTGCTGGATCAGTGTGGACTTGCCGGAACCTGTGTGACCGATCAAACCGATGAATTCGCCGGTCTTGATCTCGATATTCACATCGTTCAGTGCCACTTTTTCGAAGGTAGTGCCTTCATTATAAACATGAGTCAAATGGTTTATTTTAATTGACATACTGCACCTACCATTTCTTCGATCGTTAAAATATCTGCGGGCAGATCGATCCCTTCTTTGCGCAGCAAATATGTAACTTCTGTTACCTGAGGTACGTCCAGTCCGTACTCTTTCAGTTTATCTACCTGCACAAAAATTTCTCTTGGTGTACCCTGCATCACCAGGTCACCATCGTCGATAACATACACTCTGTCCCCACGAACGGCTTCGTCCATATAGTGAGTGATCAGAATGATTGTAATCCCTTCTTCTTTATTCAGACGCTCAATGGTCTCCATAACATCTCTGCGGCCAATGGGGTCCAGCATGGCTGTAGGCTCGTCCAGAACGATACAGTCAGGCTTCATCGCCAGAACGCCTGCAATGGCAATTCTCTGTTTCTGACCGCCGGAAAGTTTGGAGGGCGTATAAGTAGCAAATTCTCCCATGCGAACTGCATCCAGAGCTTCATCCACACGAACACGGATCTGCTCAGAAGGAACACCCATGTTTTCAGGGCCAAAGGCGATGTCTTCTTCTACCACTGTAGCAACCAGCTGGTTATCGGGATTCTGGAAAACCATACCCGCACTCTGACGGATATCCCATACATGGCCTTCTTCCTGTGTGTTCATACCTTTCACCCACAAAGTACCGCCTGTGGGCTGCAGCAGCGCATTGATATGTTTGGCAAATGTAGATTTGCCGGAGCCATTGTGTCCCAGAACAACAATAAACTCCCCTTTTTCGATTTCGATGTTCACGCTTTTCAGCGCAGCCACCTTATGTTCTTCAGTGCCGTGGTCTGTTTCCATCACTTTTGTGTATTCATATGTCAGACCTTCAGCCTTCACCATTTTCATATTTTCACCTGTTTCCATAGCAGATTTCTGCCTTCGTAGTCTATGGCACCAATGCTCACAGCTATCGATATGATACGGTTTTTTCTGCAAAAAGTCAATAGAATCGGCAGAATTGCTGCCTTTTCCTGCCTATTGTATCGAAACATTCCCTTCCAGTATCTTCCAAATTTAACCTTAAGAAAATTGTTCTTTTTTTGATACATTCCTGTAACATGAATGAAATTTACCTGTAATCAACCTGTTAGGCGGCTGTAACCTACGGGAATCTTTTTTGTGTTATGATAGAGACACAAAAGAATACAGCAAAAACACAAATCTATCGTAAAGGAGTTGACATCTATGAAACAAACAATCAAAAATTTAACTGCAATTGCAATGATTTCTTTCATCGTTTCCTTCGCAACAGGGATGTCTGCTTCTCTGATGTATCAGGAACATCAAACTCTGAAACCCTTCATCGCTGCACAGGAAATGATGATGGATGCAGCGGATCTTATGGCTGAAACTGACACAGTAACTTTCGATTTTTCGTAATATAAAATTCTAACCTCCCCTTTTTAGACCTCGCTAATGCGAGGTCCTTTTCTTTTCTCCCCCAAATCGTAAGAAATTCTTTCGTTTTTTGTAAGTCCCCTGTAACCTACTGCCTTCCCGTTTCTGTTATACTTCCCCTTAGAAGAAGAAAAGGAGGAGATCTTATGAAAAAATTCTTATCTAAAACACTTGTTGCCGCAACAGTGGTGACATCCGTATTTTCTGCATCCCTGCCCATGGCTTGCGCCGCAGAAACGCATGAAGCTCCCGTACCTGTCATTACATTGAATGGCAAATCTGCCAATATCAGAGGAAAATACATCAATGGAAAACCTTATTTCTCTGTTTCTGATTACTGGGTATCTGTGCAGGGATACGAATTAGAGGACATCAAATGGTATGAAGAAGAAAAAGTCCTGTCCAACGGCTCTATTTTTCTTTCTGTAGAAGATCAAAATTGGTTTCGTCGAGCTGATAAGACCAATCGTTTTTCCAAACCAGTTATTCTCTCTGATGGAATCGTGTGGGCACCCTCGTCTTTTGTGAAAGACACGCACACCGGAAATATCAATGATATCACAGTTAAAACCCATGGCAACACGCTGGAATTCAGAAAAACCTTCTGGTCTTTCCCCAATGATACAAGCTGTGCATATCGTTTGCCTGTAATCACCATAGATTCTAAAACAGGTCATCCCAATTTTTCATCTGTACCGCTTCTGAAAGAAAAAGGCTTTTCAGAGAAAAATTTTCATATTCTTACACAGGAATTAGAGGATAACAAAATCGTTTTTGCATATATTTCAAAAACACAACCTCAAAATTTTCTTTTGGTTACTGTGATTGATGGCTCTGTTTCCGAAGTTTTAGACAACAACGGTATTTTTACTCATCAAGATTACGGTCTTAGAAATTCCGAATAACATAAAAAAAGAGACTTGCATTTGCAAGTCTCTGATTTTTTATGGAAATAGATTTAAATTAAACCAGTTCCAGGATAACTTCCATAGCGCCGTCGCCTTTTCTTGCGCCCAGTTTCACGATTCTTGTGTAACCGCCGTTTCTGCCAGCGTATTTGGGTGCGATTTCGTCGAACATTTTAGCTGCCATGTCAACAGATTTTGTGTTCTTTCTGATTTTTTTGCCATCAGCGGGAACTTCTGTTACAGGGTACAGGTAAGCCAGAATTGCTCTTCTAGCTGCCAGTCTGGAAGCTTTGTCTTTTTTGATTGTTTTCTGAACTTCGTCGTAAACTGTTACTTTTTTGCCGTTTACAACTTCTTTCACACGTTTGCCGTTAGCATCTTTTTTTGCTACTTTAGCTGTTACTGTAACTTCTTCGAAGTTATCTTTTTCTTTTACAGCCAGTGTGATCAGTTTTTCAGCGATTCTTTTAACTTCTTTCGCTCTTGTTTCTGTTGTTTTGATTTTGCCGTGGTACAGCAGATTTGTTACCTGGTTTCTCAGCAGAGCTTTTCTCTGGGGTGTTGTTTTACCAAGTTTTCTATAACCGGATGCGTGCATGGTTAAATCCTCCTCATGGATACCCGTATGACTGAGCCCGTCTCCACCACTCTTCGGTCTTATGTGGAGTCGTAATCACACGGTAAATAATAGTTACTTTCTCTATATGACGAAATTATTCGTCACTAGGCTTCAGGGAAAGACCCAGTTCCGCCATTTTGTTCAATACTTCTTCCAAAGACTTGCGTCCAAGGTTTCTAACCTTCATCATTTCTTCTTCTGTCTTGTTTGCCAAATCTTCTACTGTGTTGATACCAGCACGTTTCAGGCAGTTATAAGAACGTACAGACAGATCCAGTTCTTCAATGCTCATTTCCAGAACTTTTTCTTTCTTACCTTCTTCTTTTTCTACCATGATAGAAGTATCTTTTGCGTTATCAGACAGGTCGATGAACAGGTTCAGGTGTTCATTCAGGATCTTCGCGCCGAAACTTACAGCGTCATCGGGTGCGATTGTTCCGTTTGTCCAAACTTCCAAAGACAGTTTGTCATAGTCAGTGATCTGACCAACACGTGTATTTTCAACCAGGAAGTTCACTCTTGTAACAGGTGTGAAAATACTGTCTACAGGAAGCATACCGATTGGCTGATCGTCTTTTTTGTTTTTGTCTGCACCAACATAGCCGCGGCCCTTGTTGATTGTGATCTCCATATACAGCTTGCTGCCTGCACCGCCGGAAAGTGTTGCGATGTGGTGATCGGGGTTCAGAATTTCAATATCGCTGTCGCATTTGATATCAGAACCTTTTACTTCACCTTCGCCTTCCACGTCGATGTAAGCGATTTTAGGCTCATTGCCTTCGCTTGTATTTTTGATCGCAAGACCTTTCAAATTCAGAATGATTTCTGTAACGTCTTCTTTTACGCCGGGAATCACGCTAAATTCATGAAGTACACCATCAATTTTCACATTGCTTACTGCAGCGCCGGGCAGAGAGGACAGCAGGATTCTTCTCAGGGAATTGCCCAGAGTTGTACCATAGCCTCTTTCCAGGGGTTCAACTACAAACTTACCATATGTGCCATCGGGTGCCATTTCAGCAATCTCAATGCGAGGTTTTTCAAATTCAAACACTCGTTCAAACCTCCCTTTTTTATGATAGAGTGCCGCAGGGCGAAAAGCCCTACGGCGTTACCTTTGACTTCACACAATCGATGATTATTTGGAGTACAGTTCGACGATCAGTGTTTCTTCAACGGGAACATCGATCTGTGCTCTTGTGGGTTTTGCCAGAACAGTGCCGCTCAGTGCATCGTGGTTAGCGGACAGCCATTCGGGAACGATTCTGCCTTCTGTTACAGCCAGAACGTCTTTGTATCTCTGGATTGTTTTGTATTTTTCTTTTACTTCAACAACGTCGCCAACTTTAACCTGGTAAGAAGGGATATCCACTGCTTTACCATTTACTGTTACGTGTTTGTGACGAACGATCTGTCTAGCTTCTTTTCTTGTTCTGCCGTAGCCCAGTCTGAACATTACGTTGTCCAGTCTCATTTCCAGCAGCATCAGCAGGTTTTCGCCAGGGATGCCTTCTTTTTTAGCGATCTTTTCAGCCTGTGCATAGTAACCTCTGAACTGTTTTTCCAGTACGCCGTAGATGAATTTTGCTTTCTGTTTTTCTCTCATCTGCAGGCCGTATTCGGACATTTTTTTGTTTGCTCTCAGATTCTGTTTTTTGGATTTTTTATCGATACCCAGGTAGATGGGATCCAGATTCAGGGATCTGCATCTTTTCAGTACGGGAACTCTATCTCTTGCCATTGATCTACACCTCCTAATATTAGGTTATACTCTTCTGCGTTTGGGGGGTCTGCAACCGTTGTGAGGAACGGGTGTAACGTCTTTGATAAGTGTTACATCCAGACCTGCTGCCTGCAGGGCACGGATTGCAGCTTCACGGCCGCTACCGGGGCCTTTTACGAATACTTCGATTGTTTTCAGACCATAGTCGGAAGCAGCTTTAGCAGCTGTATCTGCAGCCATCTGTGCTGCATAAGGTGTGGATTTTCTGGAGCCTCTGAAGCCCAGCTGACCAGCGGATGCCCAGGACAGAGCGTTGCCTACTGCGTCAGTAATTGTAACGATTGTATTATTGAAAGTGGACTGGATATGAGCCTGGCCACGTTCTACTTTTCTTTTATCACGGCGTCTGCGAGTAGTTGCCTTTTTCACAGTTTTCTTTGCCATTTACCTCAAACCTCCTTACGAAATATCAATTATTTCTTCTTGTTCGCAACAGTCTTTCTAGGACCTTTTCTTGTTCTTGCGTTTGTTTTTGTTTTCTGACCTCTAACGGGCAGACCTTTTCTGTGGCGGATGCCTCTGTAGCAGCCGATTTCGATCAGGCGTTTGATGTTCAGAGCAACTTCTCTTCTCAGGTCACCTTCTACTGTCTGAGTTCTGTCGATGACGTCACGGATTCTGGACACTTCTTCATCTGTCAGATCTCTAACTCTTGTATCCAGGCTTACACCTGCTTCATTCAGAATACGAACAGCGCTGGAATGGCCAATGCCGTAAACATATGTCAGGCCGATTTCTACGCGTTTTTCTCTAGGTAAGTCTACACCAGCAATACGTGCCATATATTCTTGCACCTCCTGTAATATTTCACGATAAGTTTCAAATAAAAATGTTTTTCACATAAACACAGTGCGATACTCGTTGGGCATTACGAACAAAGGAGATAGACCGTCAGTCATGTTGCTTACGCGCTTCCTAATTTGCGCCGCCTTTGCCATTAACTGTATGCTCCTCCCAGTATAGTTGACGGATTTATCAGTTCCGGCTCTTTGGGGTATTGCCCCTCAAGCCCATAATAAATTATCAGCCCTGTTTCTGTTTATGTTTGGGATTTTCACAAATAACCATTACACGACCTTTTCTCTTGATGATTCTGCATTTTTCACACATAGGTTTTACAGAGGGTCTGATTTTCATTGTGATCGCTCCTTCCTTACTTTGCTCTCCAAATGATGCGACCTTTTGTCAGGTCATAAGGAGACATTTCGATTAACACTTTGTCACCGGGCAGGATGCGGATGAAGTTCATACGCAGTTTGCCGGAAATGTGCGCCAGGATCTGGTGGCCGTTTTCCAGTTCCACCTGAAACATAGCGTTGGGTAATTTTTCCAGTACGGTTCCTTCTACTTCGATTACGTCATCTTTAGACAAGACCGTAAACCTCCTTAAACATTAAACGTCTCATACCTGCTCACGCTGGTACTTCTTCAATGCCTTCTTGATCTCTGCATCCAGGACATAGGCCCCTTTCTGCAGTTTTTCTGCCACGTCTTCTACTATATAAGAAGTTGGCTGCACGTGCATTTTCTTTTTCCGTTTCGGCTTTTCCAGTTTTCGGCGCTTCCCGTCCACCAGACAGAGATACTCCCCCTCCACGGATGTGATCATCTGCACGTCACCCTTGTCGTGACCACTTTTGGAATAAACCACTTGGCCGATCTGATATTCCAACGATATCACCTCATTTTCCTTCGTATACTTCACACGCTTGCGCGCCACGTAAGAATTTCCGGTTCTCCGTCCGTGATCAGAACGGTATTTGCTTCAAAAATGCCGCTTTCCCAAGGACGCTATTGGCATCCTTACCGCATAGGTACACACTTTATTTTCATAAGCCTAACAAGTATACAATATTTATCCTCGCAGCGATACCCCTTATTTACAGTTACTATATTTATAGTAACTGTAACATGTTAAGCTATTCGCAGAGCTTCGCCCTACTCATAATTTGCTCCGCAAATTATTTTCCTGCACCCCAAATACATCCCTTTGCAAGCAAATTTCCCATTTACAGTACAGGTAAATAGCTTTCTCCGCTGTATAAAATGCCATCGGCAGAGGCGTTTCCACCTCTGCCGACAGTCCCCAACACAGGCTTTCGCCTGCTATATTCATTTCTTATTTGTCCAGACCTGCGATGATCGCTTTTGTGATTTCGTCGATGGCCTGTGTACCATCTACTTCAAACAGGATACCCTTCTTTGTGTAGAAGTCTACCAGAGGTTCGCTCTGTTCGTGGAAAGTTGCGATTCTTGCTTTGCCAGCTTCCACTGTATCGTCTTTACGCTGTGTCAGCTTTTCGCCACATTTGTCGCAAACGCCTGCAACCTTTGCGGGCAGGAACAGTTTGTTGTATGTAGCACCGCATTTAGGGCAGCTTTCTCTTGCTGTCAGTCTTTCCAGCATCACTTCATCAGGAGCGCTGATGTATACTACATGGTCCAGTTTAACCATTTCTTCCAGCTTTTCAGCCTGAACAACTGTGCGGGGGAAACCATCCAGGATAAAACCTTTGGCGCAATCGTCTTTTTTGATTCTTTCCTGTACGATGGCAATGATCAGTTCATCAGAAACCAGACCGCCTGCTGCCATGATGCTTTTTGCCTGGT
This sequence comes from Anaerotignum sp., assembly GCF_017483025.1. Taxonomy (GTDB): domain Bacteria; phylum Bacillota; class Clostridia; order Lachnospirales; family Anaerotignaceae; genus Anaerotignum_A. Next base: position 23,237 of record NZ_JAFUMA010000074.1, read on the forward strand.
TGCCCAGTTCTGTGCCTTTTGCAACTTCTTCTCTCAGCATATCGCCTGTGGAAATGTGAGCAATGCCGTAATGTTCTACCAGTCTTGCAGCCTGTGTACCTTTACCTGCTGCAGGAGCACCAATCAGTACTAATTTCATACGATTACCTCTTTTCTTATAGATGGCCTTCTCTTTGTTTAAATTAAATCTCCCCATATATAACTAAAACAACCCCTCGGGAAATGCTGAATAGCATTTCCCAAGCGATTGTTATTAGTCATTTAAGAAACCTTTGTAGTGGCGCATCAGCAGCTGGCTTTCCAGTGCTTTTACGATATCCAGACAAACACCAACTACGATGATCAGTGTTGTACCACCGAAGCCTACGTTTACTTTAAAGATCCACTGCAGAACTACAGGAACCATAGCCAGGATCGCATAGCAGATCGCACCAACCAGTGTGATTCTGTTTACAACTCTTGTGATGTAAGCGCTTGTAGGCTGACCGGGTCTGATACCGGGGATGAAGCCACCGTTCTTCTTCATGTTCATCGCGATTTCGTTAGGATTGATAACGATGGATGTATAGAAATATGTGAAGAAGAAGATCAACAGTACATACAGGATCGCACCTACAGGGTGTGTCATGTTCAGAACTTCTGTCACCTTTGTAAATGTTGCGCCCTTGTTAGGGATAAACATACCGATCTGCTGAGGGAACTGCAGCAGGGAGATGGCAAAGATGATAGAGATAACGCCGGAAGTATTTACCTTGATAGGCATTGTTGTACTTCTGCCGCTTGCCTGCTTTCTGCCTACCATTTTGGAGGAGTACTGTACAGGCAGTCTTCTTTCACCGCTGTTTACACAAACGATGAATGCCAGAACGATGATCAGAATGATCAGGATCGCTGCTACTTTTGCTGCACCAATCGCACCGCTGCCGATGATCATGTAAGACAGGCTTGCAATGCCCATGGGCAGGTTGGATACGATATTGATGAAGATGATCATGGAAGAACCATTACCAATACCTCTTGCAGTGATCTGTTCTGCCAGCCACATTACGAATGTGGAACCGCATACCAGACAGAATACGGATGCAACGTAAACCAGAGGGCTATGCACCAGATACATGTTCTGATATGTGTAAGTCAGACCGACACCCTGGATCAACGCCAGGATTACTGTCAAATATCTGCTGTAAGACTGCAGCTGTTTACGACCATCGGGGCCTTCCTTGGAAAGCTGCTCGAATTTAGGGATCGCAATTGTCAACAACTGCATAATGATGGAAGCGTTGATATAGGGACCGATACCCATTGCAAAGATGGACCAGTTGGAGTTAGCACCACCGGCGATTACACTGTAAAGTGTACCCGCCATGGATGCGTTTTCTCTCGCTGCTACAACCCCTGCAGTATCGATACCGGGCAGGGCGATCTGTGTACCCAGTCTGACGATCGCGAAGATCATCAGTGTGTACAGAATCTTGTTTCGAATCTCTGGAGTTTTCCAGGAGTTTGCGAAAATCTTAAACAATTAGATCACCTCTGCTTTGCCGCCGGCAGCTTCAATTTTTTCCTGAGCTGTTTTGCTGAAGTAGTTAACCTTAACTGTCAGCTTTCTTTCCAGATCGCCTTCGCCAAGGATCTTCACGCCATCTCTAGGATTGCTGATCAGACCAACGTTTTTCAAAGCATCGATATCTACTACTGTATCATTTTCAAATACGTTCAGCATGGAAACGTTGATTGCAACGATTTCTTTGCTGTTTCTGCATGTGAAGCCTCTCTTAGGAAGTCTTCTGTACAGAGGCATCTGGCCGCCTTCAAAGCCGCATTTGCCGCTTGTGCCGGAACGCTGGCCTGCGCCTTTGTGGCCTCTACCAGCTGTCTTGCCGTTGCCTGTTGCATGACCTCTGCCGCGTCTCCAGTTCTTTTCTCTGGAACCTTCAGCGGGTCTCAGTTCGCATAAGTTCATTTGGGCACCTCCTAAAATCAAACTTCTTCAACTTTAACAAGGTGGCTTACCTGATGGATCATACCTCTGATAGCCGCATTGTCCTGCTGAATTACACTGCTGTTTGTTTTGTTCAGACCCAGAGCCTGAACTGTCTTTTTATGTTTGGGAATTGCACCGATTGTGGATTTCACCAATGTGATTTTAATTTCAGCCATCTGTCTATTCCTCCTTAACCTAAGAGTTCTTCAACAGAAATGCCACGCAGTTTTGCAACAGCTTCGGGTGTTGTCGCTCTGGACAGACCTTCGATTGTTGCGCTTACAACGTTACGTTTGTTGTTGGAGCCCAGGGATTTTGTTCTGATGTTACGGATACCAGCCAGTTCCAGAACCGCACGAGCGGGGCCACCAGCGATGATACCAGTACCTTCGGGAGCGGGCATCAGCAGTACGCTTGCACTGCCGTATTCACCTGTAACGCCGTGGTAGATGCTGTCTACATCGTTCATTTCTACTTTGATGATATTTTTCATCGCTGCTTCTTTACCTTTGCGGATCGCATCGGGAATTTCAGCTGCTTTACCCATACCGCAGCCTACATGGCCGTTGCCGTCGCCAACAACAACCAGAGCAGAGAATCTCATTGTACGACCACCTTTAACCGTTTTGGATACACGGTTGATGGTTACTACTTTATCTTTCAGATCTAAAGTGCTTGGATCGATTCTTTTCAACTTACTTTCCTCCTTGCCTTAGAATTTCAGGCCAGCTTCTCTAGCTGCGTCTGCCAGTGCCTGAATTTTACCCTGGTATACAAAACCGCCTCTGTCGAATACAACTTCTGTGATACCTTTTTCGATTGCTTTTTTCGCAACAGCTTCACCTACAGCTGCAGCAGCTGCTACAGTGTTTGTGTATTCTACTTTGCTTGCGATTTCAGCTTCCATTGTGGATGCTGCAACCAGTGTATGCTGAGCAACGTCATCGATGATCTGTGCATACATATGTTTATTGGATCTGAATACTGCCAGTCTAGGTCTAGCAGCTGTGCCTTTTACATGGTTGCGGATTCTGTAGTGTCTTTTCACACGAGCCGCTGCACGATTGGGCTTATTGATCATAGCAATTTCACTCCATTTCTTCAAAAATTAGTCACTTTCCGATATAAATATACCTTACGCTGCCGTGCGCAGATTATTTCTTACCGGTCTTACCAACTTTACGTCTAATGTGTTCGTCAGCGTATTTGATACCTTTACCTTTGTAAGGTTCGGGAGGTCTTTTTGTTCTGATTTCGGCTGCAAACTGACCTACTTTTTCTTTATCAATACCTTTAACGATGATTTTGTTTGTACCTTCAACGATGGATTCGATACCTTCGGGATCTTCCATTTCTACGGGATGAGAGTAACCCAGTGTCAGTGTCAGTTTTTTACCGGATTTAGCTGCTCTGTAACCTACACCGTTGATTTCCAGTGTTTTTTCATAGCCCTGTGTAACACCAACGATCATGTTGAAGATCAGTGTTCTTGTCAGGCCGTGTAATGCTCTATTTTTCTTCAGATCGTTAGGTCTTGTAACTACGATCTGGCCATCTTCCATTGCGATGTTCATGTCAGCGGATAATTTTCTTTCCAGTGTACCTTTGGGGCCTTTTACTGTCAGCAGATTGCCTTCGCCAATCTTAACTTCAACGCCAGCGGGTACCACTACGGGCAGTTTACCGATTCTGGACATGGTCTGCACCTCCTAATATTCTGTCTCTATCTTGTCTCAATTACCAGATGAAAGCGATAACTTCGCCGCCCAGACCAGCTTTTCTTGCAGCTTTGTCTGTCATCAGGCCTTTGTCTGTGGAAATGATTGCTGTGCCCAGACCGCCCAGAACTTTAGGCAGTTCGTCTTTGCCAGCGAATACTCTCAGGCCGGGTTTGGAAATTCTTTTCAGACCTGTGATTACTTTTACGTTTTTATCTTCACCATATTTCAGGCTGATACGCAGTGTAGATTTGATACCGTCTTCGATTACTTCGTAACCTTTTACGTAACCTTCTGCTACCAGGATGTCAGCGATTGCTTTCTTCATTTTGGAAGAAGGAACATCTACTGTATCGTGTTTTGCAATGTTAGCGTTTCTGATTCTTGTCAGCATATCTGCGATAGGGTCGCTCATAGACATTGTGAATTCCTCCTTTCAATTACCAGCTTGCTTTCTTTACGCCGGGAATCTGACCTTTGTATGCCAGTTCACGGAAGCAAATACGGCAAATTCCATATTTTCTCAGTACAGAGTGGGGTCTGCCGCAAACTCTGCAACGTGTGTAAGCCTGTGTAGAGAATTTAGGTGTTCTCTGCTGCTTAACTTTCATAGATTTTTTAGCCATGTTTGTCCCTCCCTTATTTTGCGAATGGCATACCGAACAGTCTCAGCAGTTCTCTTGCTTCTTCATCTGTTTTTGCTGTTGTAACAAAAACGATGTCCATGCCTCTGATCTTGTCTACTTTATCGTATTCGATTTCGGGGAAGATCAGCTGTTCTTTGATACCCATTGTGTAGTTACCTCTGCCGTCGAAGCTGTTTGCTTTTACACCACGGAAGTCACGTACACGAGGCAGTGCGATGTTGATCAGTCTGTCTGTGAATTCGTACATTCTGTCGCCTCTCAGAGTAACCTTGCAGCCAATGTTCATACCTTCACGCAGTTTGAAGTTCGCGATGGATTTTTTAGCTTTTGTTACAACGGGTTTCTGACCAGCGATGATGCTCATATCTCTAACAGCGCCATCCAGGACTTTAGCGTTTTCTCTAGCTTCGCCTACGCCCATGTTGATGATGATCTTTTCCAGTTTGGGAACAGCCAGTTTATTTGTATAAGAAAATTTCTTAGTCATTTCAGGAACGATCTGTGCTTCATAGAAGTCTTTTAATCTGCTCATTGTTTGCCTCCTTTCACCAGGTATTTATTAGTCGATTACTTCGCCTGTTTTCTTTGCTACTCTTACTTTTTTACCATCTTTGATCATAGCGCCCAGACGTGTTGCCTTGCCGTTGTGCAGGTACATTACGTTGGAAGCATGAATGAAGTTTTCCTTCTTGATGATGCCGCCCTGCTGGTTCTGTGCGTTGGGTTTTGTGTGTTTAGAAACCATGTTCACGCCTTCAACCAGTACGCGGTTGTTCTTTTTATCTACAGCAATGATCTTGCCTTCTTTGCCTTTATCTTTACCAGCGATAACAACTACTTTATCACCAGTTTTCAGTTTCAAATTAGCCACCTAGCGCACCTCCTATTACAGTACTTCGGGAGCCAGAGAAAGGATCTTCATGAACTGTTTTTCTCTCAGCTCTCTTGCAACGGGTCCAAAGATACGTGTACCTCTGGGGTTTTTGTCGTCTTTGATGATTACAGCTGCGTTTTCGTCGAATTTGATGTAGCTGCCGTCAGCTCTGCCTACGGGATGAACTGTTCTTACAACTACAGCCTTAACAACGTCACCTTTTTTTACAACGCCGCCGGGTGTTGCGTCTTTAACTGCAGCAACGATGATGTCGCCTACACCTGCATATCTTCTTGTGGAACCGCCCAGAACTCTGATGCACAGAAGTTCTTTTGCGCCACTGTTATCTGCTACTTTCAGTCTGGTTTCCTGCTGAACCATATTTCGTCCTCCTCTCCAAAAAGGATTATTTTGCTTTTTCGATGATGCTTACAAGTCTCCATCTCTTGTCTTTAGACAGAGGTCTTGTTTCCATAACTTTAACACGATCGCCGATACCGCATTCGTTGTTTTCGTCATGAGCTTTCAGTTTGTATGTTCTGTTAACGATTTTGCCATACAGAGGGTGTTTTACTTTATCTTCAACAGCAACAACGATTGTCTTGTCCATCTTGTCGCTAACTACTCTACCGATTCTAGTTTTACGAAGATTTCTTTCCACGATGATTTCCTCCTTTCAACGAACGGAATATCTATTATTTCGCTTCTCTTGCTTTCTTTGTGATGATTGTCTGGATTCTTGCGATGTTCTTACGAACTTCCTTGATTCTAGCTGTGTTGTCCAGCTGGTTTGTAGCGTTCTGGAATCTCAGGTTGAACAGCTCTTTTTTAGCGGAAACAAGGTCCTTCTGTAATTCATCTGCAGTTTTGCCCATCAATTCATTTACATAACCTTTTGTTTTCACTGATGTTCACCTGCCATTTCTTCTGCTTCTGCTTTAGATACGATTTTGCACTTGATAGGCAGTTTGTGGATTGCCAGTCTCAGCGCTTCTCTTGCTTTTTCTTCTTCTACGCCACCGATTTCGAACATTACTCTGCCGGGTTTTACTACTGCTACCCAGTATTCAGGAGCGCCTTTACCAGAACCCATACGAGTACCGATAGGTTTTGCGGATACGGGTTTATCGGGGAATACTTTGATCCAAACGTCACCGCCACGTTTGATGTGTCTTGTCATAGCAACTCGTGCTGCTTCGATCTGGTTGGATGTGATCCATGTGGGTTCCATCGCCATGATACCGAAATCGCCGTATGTTACTTTGTTGCCTCTATATGCACGGCCTCTCATTTTGCCTCTCTGCTGTTTACGATGTTTTACTCTTTTAGGCATTAACATGATTCTTTAGCGCCTCCTTACTTTTTATTATTCTTTACAGGAAGTACTTCGCCTTTGTAGATCCAAACTTTTACGCCCAGTTTGCCGTATGTTGTATCTGCTTCAGCAAAGCCATAGTCGATGTCTGCTCTCAGTGTCTGAAGAGGGATTGTACCTTCGTGGTAGGATTCGCCACGAGCGATATCAGCGCCGCCCAGACGACCGCTTACCATTGTTTTGATACCTTTAGCACCGAATTTCATTGTTCTGCCCATAGCCTGTTTCATTGCACGACGGAATGTCACACGATTTTCCAGCTGCAGAGCGATGTTTTCAGCTACCAGCTGAGCATCCAGTTCAGGTCTCTTGATTTCTTCGATGTTAACAGCTACTTTGTGTGCTGTCATTTTCTGCAGTTCAGCTTTCAGTTCTTCGATAGCTGCACCGTTTTTACCGATAACGATACCGGGTTTTGCTGTATGAACAGAAACTTTTACTCTGCCAGCTGTTCTTTCGATAGCGATCTTGGAAACGCCTGCAGCGTACAGTTTCTTTTTGATGAATTTTCTGATTTTTACGTCTTCTACCAGGTTATCAGCAAAGTCTTTTTCTGCATACCATTTTGCATCCCAATCTTTGATGATACCTACTCTTAAACCGTGGGGGTTTACTTTCTGTCCCATTTCAGTACCTCCTCTTATCTTTCATTAAGAACGATGGAAATATGGCAGGATCTTTTCAGGATGCGATATGCTCTGCCCTGTGCTCTAGGGCGAATTCTCTTCATTGTAGGGCCCTGATCAGCACTTACTTCTTCCACATACAGTTTGCTTACGTCCATACCCAGATTGTTTTCTGCGTTTGCTACAGCAGATTTCAGTACTTTACCGATGATTTCTGCTGCCAGTCTGGGGCTATAATTCAACATTGCTGCTGCTGTAGCAACATCCTTGCCTTTGATCTGATCCAGGACGATTTTCGCCTTGGGAGCGGGGATGCCTACATATTTAGCAGTAGCATGAGGTCTTTTTTCCTGTGTTGCAATGTTTCTTTCTTTTTTGATTTGGCTTCTATGACCTTTTGCCATGAACGAAACCTCCTTTCGTTATCGGATAATTAGCGAACTCTAGATTTCTTTTCTGCGTCTTTGCCATGACCTCTGTAAGTTCTTGTCAGTGCAAATTCGCCCAGTTTGTGGCCTACCATGTCTTCTGTGATATATACAGGCACGTGTTTTCTGCCGTCATAAACTGCGATTGTGTGACCGATCATATCGGGGTAGATTGTAGAACGACGAGACCATGTTTTGATTACGTTCTTTTCGCCTGCTGCGTTCATAGCGTCGATCTTCTTCAGCAGATGATCGTCAGCGAAAGGTCCTTTTTTCAAAGATCTGCTCATTGATTTAATCCTCCTTGTTTTTTCTGGCTGTGCCTAAGCCGCCTTAGGCACATTCGAATCTATTAGCCGTTTCTGCGGCGAACGATATATTTGTTGGAAGCTTTGTGTTTGTTTCTTGTCTTGTAGCCCATTGCAGGTTTGCCCCAAGGTGTCATAGGTGCGGGACGACCGATGGGTGCTCTACCTTCACCACCACCATGAGGGTGATCGTTAGGGTTCATTACGGAACCTCTTACTGTAGGTCTTACGCCCATGTGACGTTTTCTACCAGCTTTACCGATGTGGATCAGTTCGTGGTCTGCATTACCAATCTGACCGATTGTAGCTCTGCATTCGATAGGCAGCAGTCTCATTTCGCCGGAAGGCAGTTTTACTGTAGCGTATTTGCCTTCTTTAGCCATCAGCTGACCTACGTTACCAGCGGAACGAACCAGCTGGCCGCCTTTGCCGGGTTTCATTTCGATGTTGTGGATGTTAGCACCAACGGGGATTTTGCTCATAGGCAGTGTGTTGCCCAGTTTAACTTCCGCTTCGGGACCGTTCATCAGCTGATCGCCAACTTTCAGGCCTGCGGGTGCCAGAATATAGGATTTCTGACCGTCAGCGTAAACGATCAGAGCGATGTTTGCTGTTCTGTTAGGATCGTATTCGATTGCTTTTACTGTTGCAGGAATACCATCTTTGTTACGTTTGAAGTCAACCAGTCTGTATTTGATCTTAGCGCCGCCGCCGTGGTGACGTACTGTCAGTTTGCCCTGGTTATTTCTGCCAGAAGTTTTTCTCAGGTGTACTACCAGAGATTTTTCGGGCGTGGATTTTGTGATTTCATCGAATGCGGACACTGTCATGTGTCTTCTGGATGGTGTATAGGGTTTATATCTCTTAATTGCCATCTCTTGTTTCCACTCCTTTCGGATTTATATCGTCTACACGTTTCCGTGTGTTTTGCAAGTTTCTGATTTCCTTCAGTGGGTCGCAGTTGCGAGCAACTACTTACATACCCATGAAGATTTCGATGTCTTTGCTGTCAGCTGTCAGTTTAACAACTGCTTTTTTGTATTTCTTTGTTTTACCAAAGAACATACCTCTTCTCTTAGGTTTGCCATCGTAGTTCATTGTGTTAACGGAAGCTACTTTAGCGCCTTCGAACATTTTTTCAACAGCATCTTTGATCTGAGCTTTTGTTGCTTCAGGGTGTACGATGAAAGTATATTTCTTTTCATCCAGTACAGACATACTGTTTTCTGTGATTACGGGTCTTTCGATTACGTCGTAAAATTTCAGATCAGCCATTATGCGTACACCTCCTGGATTTTTTCTACTGCTTCTTTTGTTACAACCAGTGTGTTGTATTTCAGCAGATCGTAAACATTGATTGTGCTTACGGAAGCTGTCTTAACTTCGGGAATGTTTCTAGCGGACAGGATAACGTTTTCGTTGGAACCGTCCATAACGATCAGTGCGTTGCCGCATTTGATGTTTTCCAGAACTTTTGCCATTTCTTTTGTCTTAACTTCAGCCAGTGTCAGTTCGTCCAGGACGATGATTTTGCCTTCAGCAACTTTTGTGGACAGTGCGGACTGCAGTGCCAGTCTTTTTACTTTCTTGTTCAGTTTGAAGGAATAATCTCTGGGCTTGGGAGCGAATACTACGCCACCGCCAACCCACTGAGGAGAACGGATGGAGCCCTGTCTTGCTCTGCCTGTACCTTTCTGTCTGTAAGGTTTTCTACCACCGCCACGAACTTCAGCGCGTGTTTTTGTGCTCTGTGTGCCCTGTCTCTGGTTTGCCAGATACTGTACTACAGCCAGGTGCATCACATGTTCATTTGCTTCAATACCGAAAATAGCGTCGTTCAGCTCAATTGTGCCTACCTGAGCGCCTGTCATATTTAATACTGCAACATTTGCCATGTTAGTTTCCTCCTTTCGTAAAGTTTATCAAGCCTTTACGCTGTCTTTGATTACCAGAATGGAACCTTTAGGACCGGGAACTGCGCCCTTGATCAGCAGCAGGTTCTTTTCTGCATCTGCACGTACAATTTCAAGATTCTGGATAGTTACGTTTGCGCTACCCATGTGACCAGGCATTCTTTTACCTTTTTTAACGCGGCTGGGGAATGCGGAAGAACCCATGGAACCTACTACTCTGTGGGATTTGGAACCGTGACCCATAGGACCTCTGGATGCATTGTATCTCTTGATTGTACTCTGGAAACCTTTACCTTTGGAAACGCCGCTTGCGTCTACTTTATCGCCTGCTGCGAATACATCAGCTTTGATTTCTGCGCCAACTTCATAGTTAGCTGCATCTTCCAGTTTGAATTCTTTTACATATTTTTTAGCAGCTACGCCTGCTTTTGTGAAATGACCCTTCATGGGTTTGTTTACTTTGCTTTCTTTTGCATCAGCAAAACCAACCTGAATTGCTTCGTAGCCATCGTTTTCCAGTGTTTTCTTCTGAATTACAACGCAGGGGCCTGCTTCCAGAACTGTTACAGGTACCAGCGCACCGTTTTCAGTGAAAACCTGTGTCATGCCGATTTTCTTAGCGATGATCGCCTTTTTCATTTCGTTGCACCTCCTAATTTTCTACAGCGGATTGCCCGCACCCTTCGGGCGCTAGGGTAATCATTCTAGTCATATAAGAGTTGTAACTTTCATTTCTGTGTTACTTATCTATCTTATATAAACCAGTTTTTTGGATGTTTTCTTTTTATTAAAGTTTTAAAAATAATCTTTCGGTTCGTTGCTTAGTGGGTACCGTTGATTATTTCATCACTTTCAGTGTAATGTCTACGCCTGCAGGCAGATCCAGACGGCTCAGCGCGTCTGCTGTCTTGGGTGTAGGGCTCAGAATGTCGATCAGTCTCTTGTGTGTTCTCATTTCGAACTGTTCACGAGAGTCTTTGTATTTATGCACCGCTCTGATGATTGTTACAACTTCCTTCTTTGTGGGAAGAGGGATAGGGCCACTGATCTGTGCACCTGTTTTCTTTGCTGTTTCAATGATCTGCGCTGCAGACTGGTCGATCAATTTGTGATCGTAAGCTTTGAGACTGATTCTGATTTTGGGATTAGCCATAAAAAAAGTCCCCTCCTTTTCGTACTATTTGACTTCAGCACGACAAGTGGTGACTGCACACTCATCCGGGTGTATCCAGCAACGTCAGATACGCAAACTTACCCTGTTGGTAAGTTCAACCCAAAATATTCAGTACAGTGACCTTGTCGCCCGGTTTCTTTGAACTGGACATCGCTCCTCGGAAAAACCCTCAAGCCCTTTATTCATCGGCTTTTGGCAACCTTCCGTATCAACACTCTATGTCACAACAATTGGTATTATAAAGGAAAAACACAAAGAATGCAAGTGTTTTTTTGATTTTTTTTCGATTTTTTCTTTGAAATCAGATAAAAAAACAAGCTCACTTTTCGATTGATTTTAAACAAATTGCACAACAAAATTCTGTATACAATCCACTTAAAAAAATTAGCCAAAACAAATCCGCGTAAAACAATCCTTTTGTCTACAGTACAGAGACAACATCACGACACATCTCTGACACAGTGTTGTTCCACTTTTCTTTGTCCTCTTTCGATCTTATTGTCCTACTATTTTAACATATATTATATAGAAGAAACACCTTCAAAAAATATCATAAGATTTTGTAAGTGTTTCTTCTATATAATACATCCCTGTTTTGGCAAAAGAAAAAGCACCCCGAACGGAGTGCTTTTATTTCTTATATGATTTTTAGCTGTTTGCTTTCGCTGCTTTGTATTTTCTTACAGCGTCAGCCAGTTTAGGCAGGATCTGTTTCAGGTCGCCAACGATACCCAGGTCAGCTACTTCAAAAATAGGAGCGGATTCGTTTTTGTTGATAGCGATGATCAGTTCAGAGTTTTCCATACCTGCAACGTGCTGGATAGCACCGGAGATACCACATGCCATGTACAGGTCAGGACGTACTGTTTTACCTGTCTGACCAACCTGTCTGTCTTTTTCAATCCAGCCAGCGTCTACACATGCTCTGGAAGAACCAACTTCTGCGCCCAGTGCATCAGCCATATCTCTGATGATGTTGAAGCCTTCGGGACCGCCAACACCACGACCGCCGGAAACGATCAGTTTCGCTTCTGTCAGGTCTACGGATTTCTTGTCAGCTTTCACAACTTCCATGATTTCAACGTTCATATCTTCTGCTGTGAAGTTTACGTCAAATTTGATCAGTTCGCCTGTTCTAGCTTCGTCTTTTTCGATCATTTTCATTACGCCAGGACGTACTGTAGCCATCTGAGGTTTTGTTCTAGGGCACATCAGAGTAGCCATGATGTTCCCGCCGAATGCGGGACGTGTCATCAGCAGAGCTCTTTCGGGGCATGTGTTACCCATTTCTGCTTCTTTCGCCAGTTCAGCTTCTGTTTTAGCCATTCTCAGACCTGTTGTATCGGCAACCAGACCTGTTTTAACACGGCTAGCTACACGAGGAGCAACGTCACGGCCGATGGAAGAAGCACCGAACAGCATGATTTCGGGATCATATGCTTTGATAACTTCGCAAACTGCTTTTGTGTAGGGTTCTGTTACATAGTTTTCCAGCATGGGATCGTCAACCAGGATTACTTTG
>NZ_JAFUMA010000075.1 GCF_017483025.1 Anaerotignum sp.
ATCTGGGCTTACTATATTAAATTAATGCCGGAGACCGGGATCGAACCGGTACGGTCGATTAGGACCGCAGGATTTTAAGTCCTGTGCGTCTGCCAATTCCGCCACTCGGGCAAATCTTGAAATCTTGCGTTGTTTTCAGCCGCTCAATTAATATACCAAAACCAAAACCATTTGTCAACAACTTTTTTCAATTTTTTCAAAAAAGTTTCTCCACCCTGAAAAAGAGCGGAGAAATCAGGACTTCCTTTTATTCCAAATCAGGAGCGGTGATGAAAGGCTTTGTTACTTCTTTTGCTTCGGGGGTAAAAATTTCACTGCGCAAAGATTCCGCCAGACCATCCTCCCCATCGGCATAGATCACTTCACCATCGGCATTTCTACCTTCCCAATAGATGACATAATCATCCATATTCTCAAAATCTGTTTCATAATAAATGAACCCATCCTCATCGGGAGTACATATAAATTCCTGCCAGTTTCGTTCTCCCCAGTTTCCTACGATAAAAGAAACCTTCGCAATTTCAGGGTTCCGGCACAAACCAAGCACCTTTCCCTCCCTGCTCAGGTAACCGTCCACATCCCCATCGCAACGGTATTCCCCGTCGATACCGCCGCTCTTCATTCTCCAAAGGAAAAGATGCGTCCGTTCTGCTGGCACTACAAACAGCCCATCTTCCTGTCTGCCTACCACCATCACAGCATCGTCCCCCAGTTCATATTTCAGGACAATTTCCTCAGAATGTCCGCTGCGCAAGCCTCTTTCACAGGCATAAAACACATCTTCTGCACTGAAATACAACCGATTATATAACAGATAAAAATAGGAAAGTACGATTATTAGCAAAACATAAAGCACGATTTGTTTTTTACGCTTCATTGTCCGTCACCTCCCCCGTCTCCAGATCTACCGTTACCACTAGGTCACCGCAATAAATTTTCAGGGTTTTCGCATCTGTAGGCACTTCATCCAGATGGTCGACACCAAATCCGTAATAGCCTCCCTGCTTGAAGCCGCCACCACCTTTCCTGATGTCATTTCCCTCCGCATCCCAGATTCCTAAGTTGATCGACAACGTCCAGTCGATACTTCTGGCAAAAGGATTCCGTTTCGTCCGATAAACCACATCCATCATACCATCTTCATAGTAATAAATATCCCCTAAAATCAGTGTATCATCATAAATCTGATATTCTCTGTCCAGTTCCATGTGCCATACTTCGGCCACATCTTCCGGAGGTTCATATTCAGAAAACAGATTCGAAAACACCCCTCCCACAAAAGTGATCATAGGAAGAATGTTCACCACGATCAGAATGATTGCTGCCGTTCTCGTAATTCTCCAAATCCACCCCAGAATCACCCCGTGTTCTTTATCCAGCGCCTGTCCGATCTCCGCTGCATCCCCCATATATTCCACGGCCATATAAGCCGCAGCGGCTTCGTCCATGCCTTCCGCCATCAGGTCTTCCTTCAGATCCTGCATATGTTCTGTCAATTCCCTGCGGATGGCTCTATGGTCATATTTGAATTTCACGAAGGAAAGCACCTCATTGAGGTAATTCTCCCATCTTTTCTCTTCCATAGCTCCACCCCTCTCAAGCGAATCCTCTTGCCCCAATGACACGTTCCACGGAAGTGCTGAAAACTTCCCACTGCTTCTTTTCCTCCGCCAGCTGGGCCTTGCCCGCCGCTGTGATGCGGTAATATTTGCGTTCTTTGCCGTTTTCCGCTTTGGCTCTGTAGGATTTCACATAGCCCTGGTTTTCCATCCTGTGCAGAACAGGGTACAACGTCCCTTCCTTGAACTGAAATACATTCTGGCTGCGCTCCTTCAATTCCTTGATGATCTCATAGCCATAGCAATCTTTTTCTTCCAAAAGCGCCAACAGCATCAGAATCGTGCTGCCGCCGATCAGGTTTTTATCCATACTTCTCCCTCCCATGCCTAGATCTTCTATGTATTTTTATTATACCTAGATATACTAGGCATGTCAATAAGCAAAGAAAAAGCCCCAGTTCAGGAGCCTTTCCGCTTGAGGAGGAGATATCTTTCGATTTCTACTATCTTATTTCTTAATCATCGTAATCTTTTTCCGCTTTCAGGATTTTACCTGTTTCCGCGTTGATCTCATAATCATATTCTACACGGTCTTTTTCAAATTCGACTTCATATTTCACTACACCATCATCACGGTCTTTTTCTGCTTTCAGCCTGGAAACCTGACTTTCTGTCAAACCAGCATGCTTCAGTGCAATTGCTTTTGCTTCTTCCAAACCGATATCAGGGCTACTTTCTTTAAATGTATCAGCGTCCGTTACTGTATCTTTTTTGCTATCAAAGCTGTCCGCATCCGTTACGGTATAGCCTTCACTGGTCAGTGTTACCGTCTTTGTATCATTGTCCCAGTTTACATCTTTGCCCATGATCTGACCAATCGCTCTCAGGGGCAGATATGTGGAACCATCATACAACAGGGGGTAGATCGCCTTGCCGGCAGATGTCTTGAATGTCTGTTCCTTGCCATCGATCACGATGGTAAAGTCATTTCTTACCTGAACAGTTACATTCTTTGCTGTACCTTCTACCGCCTTATTGGAAGAATCTTTCGCTGTTCTTTGGCCTTCCAATGTGATCGTCTTTGTTTTTTCATCCCAGTTTACATTTCTGCCCAAAGCTTCGCCAATGGCTCTCAAAGGCAGATAAGTGGAATCCTCATAAACCAGCGCGAAGGCTGCAGAGCCGTCCGCCCGTTTAAAGTTCATTTCTTCCCCGTCAATCACAATGGTGAAATCAGGACGAAGTCTTGCGGTTTCATATTCTGCTGCGGCCATTACGGGCATTGCCATCGCCGCAATCATTACCAACGTAGTCCCCATTGCCATCCATTTTTTCTTCATTACACTCACCCTTTCTCCAATCTGTACTGTTCTTTTTATTACAATACCATAAATCCCATTCAATTACTAGTATTTGCCACGAATTTATTGATAATAATTTTTTATTGATAATAATAATTGATTTTGTTTATCTGTTTATAGAGTAAAACTATTTTGTAAAGCAAAAAGGACAAGCATTTCTACTTGTCCTCATTTTTCTGGGCGGAGAAGGATTCGAACCTTCGAAGCTATCGCAACAGATTTACAGTCTGCCCCCTTTGGCCGCTCGGGAATCCACCCATAATAGCGTAGTTGTTTTATAAACAACCAATCGCTTATCTATATGAATATATAAAAAGCGAAAGCCCCGTAAGCTTTCAAAATAGAATAGCGTATTGTCACAACCAATACTCCATAGAAAGG
>NZ_JAFUMA010000076.1 GCF_017483025.1 Anaerotignum sp.
GGCAATATGGAACTGGTGCTGGATAAGCGCATGGCGGAACGCCGCATCTTCCCTGCCGTGGATATCATCAAAAGCGGCACAAGAAGGGAAGAAAAACTCTTCACCCCCGCGGAACTGGAATGTAACTATGCCCTGCGCCGCATGGCAACGACCCTGAATCATACAGATATGACAGAAGGATTTTTTGACCTGATGAAAAAGACGAAGAATAATCAGGAATTCATGGAACGCCTGCCTGTTTGGGAAAAAACGTTAGGCTTACACGAAAAATAAAAGGATTTTTTGGGTAAAACTGTCAAGAATGCGGAAAACACTGATTTTTCGGGGATTTCTTATTGCAAAACTGAAAATTTTATGCTACAATACCAATGTTGTCTTTAAATAACGTAGATTATTGATCAACGAATAGTGAAAATGAGGTGAAAGAAATGCGCGAAGGTATCCATCCCGAGTATAATCAGGTAACAGTAAAATGCAACTGCGGTAACGAATTCGTTACAGGCTCTACAAACAAAGAAATCAGAGTCGAAGTTTGCTCCAAATGCCACCCCTTCTACACAGGCAGCCAGAAACTGCTTCTGGAAGCTGGCGGTAGAGTTGAAAAATTCAACAAAAAATACGGCAGAAAATAATTTTAGAAACACAAAAAGGGCGGAGCACTATGCTTTCGCCCTTTTTTTCGCTAATGGATAATTTTGCATTGTCCCTTGGCGAAAGAAAGGGCAACCTTTCCGAAAGGAGGTCTATTGATATGAGTGAAAAACGTACAAGCATCGGCGGTCAGGCGGTCATCGAGGGCGTTATGATGCGCGGTAAAAAAATATATGCAATGGCGGTCAGAAATCCTGAGGGCGAGATCGTCATCGAAAAAAAAGAAGTTGGCGGTCTGGGGAAAAAGGGCATTTTCAAATATCCCATTTTTCGCGGCATGGCTTCTTTTGTGGATTCTCTGGTCAGTGGCACAAAAATTCTGATGCGCTCTGCGGAGATCGCTGGCGAAGGCTGGGAAGAGGAAGAACTTTCTCCCTTCGAACAGTGGCTGACAGATAAGCTGGGGGATAAGATCAACGATATCCTGATTTATTTCAGCGTATTCCTGTCTCTGGTGCTGGGGATGAGCCTGTTTTTCGTCCTGCCCGTATTCCTGGGCAATTTCTTCAAGGCCTATGTGCCTACATGGGCTTTGGGCGTCATCGAAGGTCTGGTGCGTATCGCCATTTTCCTGGCGTATCTGTTCCTGATTTCCCGGATGAAGGAAATCAAGCGTGTGTTCCAGTATCATGGCGCAGAACATAAGACCATCGCCTGCTTCGAAAGCGGTAAGGAACTGACAGTGGAAAATGTGCGCCCCTGCACAAGACTGCATAAACGCTGCGGCACCAGCTTCCTGCTGTTTGTTATGCTGATCTCCATGGTGGTGTTCTTCTTTGTCCGTACCGATGTATTCATCATTCGATTGATTACCCGTATTTGTCTGGTGCCTTTTATTGCCGGCATTTCCTATGAGGTGCTGCGCTGGGCGGGCAGATCTGAAAATATCATCGTAAAGGTGCTGAGCGCGCCCGGTCTGTGCCTGCAGAAGCTGACCACGGCGGAGCCAGATGACAGCCAGATCGAATGTGCCATTGCAGCCATGAAAGGGGTTCTGGAAGATGAACCAGAAGAATAAAACAATTGGAGAAGTGTTGCGGGCAGGCAAAGCCCGCTTAAAAGCAGCAGGCAAGGAGGCGTATGCCTTTGAAGCGGAACTGCTGCTGGAAAAAGCCGCCGGTCTGAACCGTACGGCTTTATTTTTGCTTGATGGGGAAAATCTTTCCGACGAAGCGGCAGAACTTTACGAAGGTTTCCTTTCTGAACGAGAACAGGGCAGACCCACCCAGTATATCCTTGGCGAATGGGAATTCATGGGCCTGCCTTTCCATGTGGGCGAAGGGGTTCTGATTCCCCGCGGCGATACGGAAGTGCTGGTGGAAACCATTCTGGAAAAACAGCAGACGGAATCCTTGAAATCTATTCTGGATATCGGCACAGGCAGCGGCTGTATCCCCATCAGCCTGGGGCACTACGGCAAGTTTGAAAACATCATGGCGGTGGATATCAGCCAGAAGGCGTTGGGGTATGCTGCAAAAAATGCCGCTGAAAATAATATCACCATCGACTTTTATGAAAGCGACCTGTTTTCCAACGTGCCAAAGGAATGGCAGGGGAAACTGGACGCCATCGTTTCCAACCCGCCCTATATCCCCAAAATGGATATCGAAGAACTGATGATAGAGGTAAAGGATTTCGAGCCCCTCAATGCGCTGGACGGCGGCGAGGATGGTCTGGATTTTTACAGAGCGATTGTGGAACAGGGCAGAGAATGGCTGAAGGATGGCGGCTGGCTCTTTTTTGAAATCGGATACGATCAGGGGGAAGCATTGCTGTCTCTTCTGAGCGAATTTGGATATACTGAAATTGGACTGAAACAGGATTTGGCAGGTTTAGATAGAGTAGCATTTGGACGAAAGGGGGCATAACTATGTTTGACCGTTTGGCGGAAATCGAAATCAAGTACGGGGAATTGGCGGATCAGATCAATGACCCCGATATCATTGCCAATCAGACGCAATGGCGCAAGCTGATGAAGGAATACAGCGATATGACCCCCATCGTGGAAAAGTATCGGGAATATAAAGCGGCAAAAGAGGGCATCGAAGAAAGCCTGATGATGCTGGAAGAAAAGCTGGACGATGACTTCCGGGAACTGGTGAAGGAAGAACTGGCAGAAAATAAAGAAAAAGTGGAAATACTGAAAAAGGAACTGACGATCCTGCTGATTCCCAAAGACCCTAACGATGAAAAGAACGTCATCGTGGAAATCCGCGGGGGCGCAGGCGGCGATGAAGCGGCGCTGTTTGCAGGAAGGTTGTTCCGTATGTATGCCCGCTATGCAGAACGAAGAAAATGGCGTATCGAAATTTTGAATACCAATGAGATCGACCTGGGTGGTTTCCGGGAAGTTTCCTTTATGATCAAAGGCGAGGGTGCATATTCCCGCCTGAAATATGAAAGCGGTGTCCATCGTGTACAGCGTGTGCCAGTCACAGAAAGCGGCGGACGTATCCATACTTCCACTGCAACGGTGGCAGTTCTGCCCGAAGCGGAGGAAGTGGACGTACACATCGATATGAACGACGTACGTGTAGATGTGTTCCGTGCCTCCGGCAACGGCGGTCAGTGCGTCAATACGACGGATTCTGCCGTGCGTATGACCCATATCCCCACGGGTATCGTGGTTTCCTGTCAGAATGAGAAATCCCAGCTGAAGAATAAGGAGCAGGCCCTGAAGGTGCTCTATGCCCGCGTGTATGAAAGGGAAAGACGGGCCCATGATGAGGCCATCGCTTCCGACAGACGTTCTCAGGTGGGCACAGGGGACAGAAGCGAACGTATCAGAACCTATAACTTCCCTCAGGGCAGGGTGACAGACCATCGTATCGGTCTGACTTTGTATAAGATCGATGCCATTATGGATGGCGATTTGGATGAAGTGATGGATGCACTGGCAACGACTGACCAGATGTCCAAAATGCAGGAGGGGGCGACCGCAGAATGAAAGAACTGTGGGAATTATTTTCGGCTTTCGCAAGGATAGGCGGCTTCACTTTTGGCGGCGGCTATGCCATGCTGCCTATGCTGCAGAAGGAAGTCGTGGAAAAACATAAATGGGCAACAGAAGACGAAGTGCTGGATTACTTTGCCATCGGCCAGTGTACCCCCGGCATCATCTTCGTTAATACGGCCACATTCGTTGGCTATAAGCAGAAGGGCGTGCCCGGTGCCATTGCGGCTACCGTGGGCGGCGTGTTCCCTTCTGTCTGCATCGTGATGTTCATCGCAGCGGTACTGAATAATTTTGCTGAATTGCCTGTGGTGCAGCATGCTTTTGCCGGCATCCGTGTGGTGGTCAGCGTGCTGATCATCAATGCGGTGAAGGGCCTGCGGAAAAAATCTATTGTAGATAAATTGTGCGCGGTCATTGCAGTGGCGTCCTTCCTTGTTTCTGTCTGGGTGGATATTTCCCCTGTTTGGATCGTGGTTGCGGCGGCTGTTCTTGGCATTGCCGTTTCCTGCGGAAGGGAGGCGAAGAAGGAATGATGGATCTTCTGATTCTGATTTTTGAATTTTTCAAAATTGGCCTGTTCTCCATCGGCGGCGGTCTGGCGACTTTGCCTTTCCTCTATCGTCTGGCGGATAAATATCCTTGGTTTTCCACCAGCCAGATTCCCGATATGATTGCCATTTCCGAATCCACGCCCGGCCCTCTGGGGGTCAATATGGCCACCTATACGGGCTTTCAGCACAGCGGCGTCATCGGCAGCATCTGTGCGACGGTGGGGCTGATTTTTCCCTCTGTTGTTATCATCATTCTGATCTCTAAGGTGCTGGAAAAATTCCGCAGCAATAAATATGTGGATTATGCCTTCTATGGTCTGCGCCCTGCGGTCATGGGGCTCATTGGCGCGGCGGGTTTTGGTGTGCTCATCGGCGCTTTGTTCCATTCCGCAACGCTGGAGGAACTGAACCTGTCCAATCTGGGCAGCATGGTTGGCATCGAGGAATGTATCCTGTTCGTGGTGTTGCTTTTTGCTACGAATAAATGGAAAAAACATCCGATTTTTTATATTGCGCTGAGTGCCATCGTTGGTGTTGTTTTCGCACTTTAAAAACGCATGAACATTTCGTCCGTTCCATATCTTTTTACTAAAGAAAAAGAACGGGGGAAACACAATGACATATACGATCTGGCTCCTTCTTTCAGGGGCATATCTGATGTTTACATGGGCAGCAGGAAGGCGGGGTTCCGCTGAAGCTGCCCTTTGTTTTTTCGATGGGATCTATCTGGCTATGCTCTGCTTTGCCCTTTTGCCCCTTGCCATGGAAGCCGCCTTTTTTTATCAGGCAGCGGCGTGTGCTGCCATGGGGGTCGCTTTAGGGCTGTTGACGGAGGGAAAACTTCCCAAAGAGAATGCCTTGCGGGCGGTGCTTTTTGCGGCGCTGGCAGCAGCCTTTTACCTGCTGCAGGGGAAGGAATTGGTTTGGGCGGAGGCCGTTCTCTTGGCCTTTTTTGGCGGCATGGGGTTGTATCATGCTTCGGCGGGCATCCTGCCAGAGCCTGTTTGCATCAGGAAAGCTATCCTTAGCGCAGGCGGATTTCTTCTGGGAGCTGTATATTTTTCGCCATTATTGTAAAGAAATCGTTGTATTTCTGCAATTTATTAGATTTAAATTTGCAAAGAAGTCTTTTTTTTGGTATGATGAAGGAGCATGTATACCAAAATAAGGTGGCAGGCCGGGAATGCCGATCCCGAAAAAGTCAATCAAAAGAGAAGGTTACCTTAGAACGAGGGGGTTATTATGAATCTGATTGAAAAAGAAGAACTGAAAAACATGATTCGGGAAAACGTAAAAACGTTGTACCGAAAAACACTGGAAAATGCCACACCTGAAGAACTGTATCAGGCGGCAGTGTATTCCATCAGGGATGTCATCACAGATAAATGGATGAAGACCCATGATGAATATTATGAAAAAGACGTAAAGGTAGTGTACTACCTTTCCATGGAATTTCTGATGGGTCGTTTTTTTGGCAACGCCCTCATCAATCTGGAAATGTTCGACGAAGTAAAAGAAGTATTCGACGAACTGGGCATTGATTATAACGCAGCGGAAGAAGCAGAACCCGACCCTGGTTTGGGTAATGGCGGCTTGGGCCGACTGGCTGCCTGCTTCCTGGAATCCCTGTCCACACTGGCGCTGCCTGCCTATGGCTGCGGTATCCGCTACCACTACGGCATTTTTGAACAGCGCATCGAAAACGGCTATCAGGTAGAAGCACCTGATAACTGGCTGGAAAATGGCGATCCCTGGTGCCTGAAGCGTAATGAATATGCTGTGGAAGTTAAATTCGGCGGCAATGTAAAGGCTGTGGCGAATGATAAGGGCGGCTACAAAATGGTCCATGAAAATTTCCAGTCCGTAACAGCTATCCCCTATGACTATCCCGTCATTGGCTATGGCAACAACACTGTAAATACTCTGCGTCTGTGGGAAGCAAAACCGAAAAACAGACTGGATCTGAAATCTTTTAACGAAGGCAATTATCAGAAAGCAGCGGAAGAAGAAACGCTGGCGAACACACTGACAGACGTGCTGTATCCTGCCGATGAACACATTCAGGGTAAGGAACTGCGCCTGCGTCAGCAGTATTTCTTTATCTCTGCAACGATTCAGAGAGTGATCGCCCGCTTCAAAAAAATGCATACAGATTTCAATGAACTGCCCAATAAGGTGGCATTCCAGCTGAATGATACCCATCCCAGCATGGCGGTTGCAGAACTGATGCGTGTACTGGTGGATGAAAACGACATTCCCTGGGAACAGGCATGGGATATCACAAGAAAAGTCTGCGCTTATACAAACCATACTATCATGGCGGAAGCTCTGGAAAAATGGCCTATGGAACTGTTCAGCCGTCTGCTGCCCCGTATCTATCAGATCGTAGAAGAGATCAACCGTCGTTTTGTTCTGGAACTGACAGAAAAATATGGCAATGACCCCGCGAAGATCAGAAGCATGGCGATCATTGCTGACGGTCAGATCCGTATGGCTTATCTGGCGATCGTAGGCAGCCATTCCGTAAATGGCGTTGCGGCCCTGCATACAGAAATCCTGAAAAATCAGGAACTGAAGGATTTCTATGAACTGTATCCTGAAAAATTCAACAACAAAACAAACGGCATCACCCAGAGAAGATGGCTGCTTCATTCCAATAAGAAACTGGCTGATCTGATCAATGAAACCATCGGCAAGGATTGGATCACAAATCTGGATGAACTGGAAAAACTGGTTCCCTACGCAGACGATGCGAATTTCCGCAATCGCTTCATGGAAATCAAGAAAGAAAACAAGATCGCTCTGGCGAAATATATCAAGGAAACAAAGGGCATCGATGTAAACCCTGATTCCATTTTCGATATCCAGGTAAAACGTCTCCACGAATATAAGAGACAGCTGTTGAATATCCTGCATGTCATCGGTCTGTATAATCAGCTGAAAGTGAACCCCGGTCTGGATATGATCCCCAGAACATTCATTTTTGGTGCGAAAGCAGCGGCAGGCTATCGCAGAGCAAAGCTGATCATCAAGCTGATCAACGCTGTGGCTGATGTGGTAAACAATGATACTTCCATCAACGGCAAGATCAAGGTAGTATTCATGGAAAACTACCGTGTATCTCTGGCAGAAAAACTGATCCCTGCAGCAGATATCAGTGAACAGATCTCTACAGCAGGTAAGGAAGCCTCCGGTACAGGCAACATGAAGTTTATGCTGAATGGTGCCCTGACGATTGGTACTATGGATGGCGCCAACGTAGAAATCTGCGAAGAAGTTGGCAGAGATAATATCTTCATCTTTGGTATGAGTGCCGATGAAGTGCAGAAAAAATATCAGGGCAGCTATGACCCCTGGATGGTATATAACATGAACCAGGAAGTACGTATGGCCTTGACGAGCCTGATCGACGGCACATTCGATTCTGATACGAACCTGTTCCGTGAACTGTATGATGCCCTGCTCAACGGCAGCGGCGGCAGAGCAGACGAATACTTTGTTCTGGAAGATTATGCAGATTATGCCCGCGCTCACTGGGATATCGACAAGGCATACCGCGACAGCGAAAAATGGGCAAGAATGGCCATCCTGAACACAGCAAAGAGCGGCAAGTTCTCTTCTGACAGAACCATCCGCCAGTATGCTGATGAGATCTGGAATCTGCCTACTGTAGATATCCATCTGTAAGATTTTGGCGAAGGGAAAGATTTGACATCTCTCCCAATTCCATGTAGAATAACAATGCAATCAAGGAGGTCGCGCTGCGACCTCTTATGCACCCGTAGCTCAGGGGATAGAGCGTTCGGCTCCGGACCGAAAGGCCGCAGGTTCGATTCCTGTCGGGTGCGGAACGAAGAAAGCCCGAGAAATCAAGGTTTCTCAGGCTTTTTTTATTTGCTCGAATAAGTGATTTTTGGGGTAAAAACACGTTTTGGTGTCTTATTGGTGTCTTATTGTATATTTTTCTGCTTTTGTAGAACGGGTTGGAACAGGTTCTGGAGCACTTCCGCTGCCGCTTCATCTGCAGATCTGATTGCATGGATATACGTTTTTGTTGTGGTTGCTGTAGAGGAATGCCCCAGTCTTTTAGATACCGTGGCCACATTAACGCCGTTTGCGATCAGCAGGGTCGCGTTTGTATGACGCAGGGAATGGATATTGGCATAGGGCAAGTCATATTTTCGAACGAACTTCCTGATCCAGGATGTCAGGCTGTCCGGATGTAGCGGATTACCATCCCATTGGGTGAATACGAAATCATCATTATGCCAGCGGTCACCGAGCTGAAGCCGCTGCACTGCTTGTTGTTTTCGGTGCTGTTCCAGTTCAGTGAAAACGATGTCGGCCAGTTTGATGATACGGTCAGAGCCTTTAGTTTTAGGAGTGTCTATGTAGATGCCTTTTTTAGGCGTATAGAGAACGGTTCTTTGGATGTGAAGGATTTTATTATTGAAATCAATATCCTTCCACTGAAGCCCACAGACTTCCCCACGACGCATTCCGGAATATACCAACAGAGTAATGAGAGCTTTGTACTGTAGAGGCTCTTTTCCCAGGCAGTCGAAGAAACGAATCATTTCCTGATCGTCCATGCAGCGGACTTCCTTCTGTTCTACACGGGGAGCCTTTACTCTGTTGCATGGATTGCTGGGAATGACCTGCCACATGACTGCAGTCTGGAAGATGGTGGACAGGAGCCGGTGATGGTGCAAGAGGACTTTATCCGACAGGGTTGTTTTTTCGCTGTTTGCTTTGAAGGCCTTTTGCAAGCTGATATCCAGAGCAGAACTGATTTTTTCGGCACTGGTCTGCGCGATATTCTGACCTTTAATGGCATTATTCAGTGTGTAAAGAGAGATTCCTGCCACTTCACTGAAGGCTTGTTTGGTTTTGTGTTTTTTTATGGCAGCGGTTTTCAGATCAATGGTACAGATATATTTGGTGTCTTTGCGGATGCCTTCCTCTGCCAGGTTGTTATAGAACTTCATCAGATGGGCAGGCGTGATCTTTCCGATTTTCAGATGTCCCATGGCGGGGATGATCCGGCTTAGATACTGTTCATATCCCTGCAGGGTTTTTGCCTTTAGATGCTTTGTGGCGTATTCGTTCCACCACATTTCAATGAATTTTTCCAGTGTGATAGAGTGGTCGATGTAGAGACCATTTGTACAGTTTTCCTCAAACAATATTGCTTGTCGATGCGCTTCTTTTTCGGCCTGCCTCGCTGTCATTCCTGTTTCTGGTGTGTAGGTCATGGAGCGTTTGATCTGTGTGCCGTCGGCACGGTAGCCTTCGGAGACTCTGATCAGATAAGCTACCTGTCCCTTTTTGTTGGTTTTTTTGATGATTTGTGCCATGAAAAAAAGACCTCCTTTATTTGGTTTTGGGGTATGCAAATAAAGCGGTCTTATGATACAATACTGTTGCTAGGAGTGGTTGCATTTATGTGACCGCTTATGATCCTCATCCTGTTGGCGCAGGGTGGGGATTTTTTATTTTGTATATTCTTCGAGGCGAGCCATTTCTTGGATTCTTTTTATTGCTTCTGCTTTTCCAGCTTGGTTTAAAGTATGGAATGCAGC
Source organism: Anaerotignum sp. (assembly GCF_017483025.1). GTDB lineage: Bacteria > Bacillota > Clostridia > Lachnospirales > Anaerotignaceae > Anaerotignum_A. The sequence goes on from NZ_JAFUMA010000076.1 coordinate 9,741, forward strand.
CAATAGGGTTTCGCTAGCCTCAGGATTGTCCTGTTCTTTTGAAAGGGTACTTTCGTCAGTCGGTAACTTTGTAAGGGAGGTGAAATAATTTCGAATTCGAATAAAATTTTTATGTTCTATTATTTCGGCCCTGTATTTATTAGCTTCTTCAAAACCTTCTGTTAGCAAGATCGAATTATAAGTGGCGATTTCTTCTTTTGTTAATTCCGGCTCTTCTGTCAGGACTTTGAAAAGTTCATCCTCTTCTTCATCTGTGGCGATAACGATTTCTCCCATCAATTGAGAGGTTGTAATACCAAGCGCTGCTGCTATTTTGCTGACGTTATCGATACTTATTCTGGTACTGTCTCTTTTGGTGATGGAGTACAGTGTATTGACTGAGATACCAGTTTCAGCTGAGAGCCATTTTAATGTTTTCCCTTTATCTTTTAGTATTTTTTTTAAGTTCGTGCCAAGTCCCATTTTCTCTCACCCCTTGTAACTATTTAATCATATTGGACTAATAATGTAAAGTATAAATTGTAAAAAATAAAAGAAAATAGTGCAAAAGGCTTGATTATTGTTATAACTTTTGGTACGGTTGAATTGTATTAGTTCACTTGAAAGGAAATATGAGGAGGGATTATATGAAGATTGATGAAAAAAAACTCGCGATGGTAATTGCCAGATCTGGGGGACTGACTATGGAACAGTTAGCGATGAAAAGTGGAGTATCTAGGCAGACTCTTTCGCTTGCTAGGGCTGGGAAAAGAATCAAAACAGATACTGCTGCAAAAATTGCAGTTGCTTTGGATGTAGATATCGAAGACCTTATTGAAAGGAGATGAGGACCATGAGGAGAATGAGATTGATTTCAGAAGCCTATGCAGAAATTAA
>NZ_JAFUMA010000077.1 GCF_017483025.1 Anaerotignum sp.
CAAGAGATGAGTTGACGGGGAAGAAAATCACTCTTACGGACAAGATCTATCAGGATATCAAGGATGATATCGCATCCAAAGTATTTCAACCCGGCGAAAAATTAAACATCAAAGAACTTGCCAGAAAATACAATGTCAGCGATACACCTGTAAAACAGGCATTACAGAGACTGGCTGATGAAAAAATGGTAGTCAATACCCCCAATAAGGGTATGAGCGTCCGGGCGTTGACACCCCATGAACTGACAGATATCTTCGATATGCGACTGATGATGGACACCTTCTTCGTAAAGGATATCGTTACCACACTGAATTATAATCAGCCCCTGCGCCAGCAGTTGATCGACTGCCTGGAAGCACAGCGCAAATTTGTGGAAAACGATGATTCTTCCCATAAACCCGAAGAATTTTTCGAACTGGATATGGAATTCCATACATTATATCTGACAGCTTCCGGCAACCAGAAGGCCGTTGATGTATTAAGAGACCTGCAGCCCTTCACCTATGCATCCGGCACCTACGTAAGCCAGCCTCGTTACAGAGACATGGAATGCGTTGCGGAACATCAGGCGATTCTGGATGCTGCTCTGGCATCTGATCTGGATGCCCTGCGGGCAGCGGTAACAGCCCATCTGGACAATTCCAGAAAAGCTCTACAGCTGATCTTTAAGGTAAGCCAGATGGTTTGATTTCATAAAGCAATAAAAAAAGACCTAACATTTGTTAGGCCTTTTTTATTGCTTAAATAACAAAGAGCAAATATACCTGATGGGCATCCATGCTCAGCTCGTTCCAGTATGTGCGGAATGTATCTTCATCCAGCTCTGCCTCGTTGGAAAGCACGCAAACAGTATGTTCTGCACTGCCTTCTTCCAGAGTGAAGCCTTCAAACACTGTCAGGCATTCATAAACCTTCTGAGTGTAATCTACTTTTTCTTCATATTCATAACCATCTCTGGTAATATCAGAAACGACCAGATAGCTGCCGTTTTCCAGCTGCTTCACATAATCCAGCATTGCGCCACCCTTCAGAGAGAACTGGCAGATGATCACGGAATCCGTTTCCCCTGCAGCAAAAGCATCCCAGTTTTCCTGGCCGCCAACCACTGTGCCATTCTGGATCGTAAACATGCCTGTTGCTGCTGCACTGTCTGCTGTCAGGTCTGCCCCATAATTCTGCAGCTCTTTCTGCATCCCTGCTGCCACTTCTTCTGTTTCCGCATCCAGTTCTGTTGTTGTTTCCACAGCCTGGTCTTCTGCAGGTGCTTCTTCCGCATTGCCGCCGCAGCCAGCCACACCACAAGCCATCACTACAGCAAAAAGCATTGCAATCATTTTCTTTTTCATGATTTTTCCTCCTTAGATATCACTTTTATATTTCGACGGATGATTTATTCCTTTGTTCCGGGGGTGGGCGCCGCTCCTTTGCGTCGCTCTTCCATCATTCTCCCCACATCCTCGAATTTCTCTTGTGCAACGATAGATTCGTGGGTGTTTTCCACCACGATCCACCGATTTTTCGGCAATTCCCGTGTCCGTTTCTCCTTAAAGCTGATCTTCTCCTCTTTTCCCTGCACCATGTGGCCCAGGTAAACAGGATTTTGCAGGATCTTCCGTACGGTTCCCGCAGACCATCTTTGGCAGTCTTTTCTGCCCATATCCTGTCCGCGGCTTTTTTTCACCTGCGAAGGTGTTAGGATGGCTTTTGCCGTCAATCGCTCTGCAATCATTTTACAGGAAAGCCCCGATAAGTACAAGTCATATATTTCTTCCACCACAGGTGCCGTTTCCCTGTCAACGACAAGATGATGGCGGCAGAAGGGGTCTTTCAGATAGCCATAGGGCGCATAATTCCCCAGAAACTGCCCTTCTTCCATCTTGCGTCGGAACACGGCCCGTATATTTTCCGAAAGCTCCTCCGAATACCATTCATTCACCAAACTGTTGATCTGACGAGCTTTTTTATTGGCACGGAGGGACGTATCCACATGATCCACCACCGTCACAAAACGGATGCCCCATAGGGGGAACAACTCATGTAAATATCTTTCCGCCGTGGCGGCATTGCGGGTAAAGCGGGATTGGGTCTTGCAGAGGATGATGGAAAATCTGCCGTCCCCTGCATCCTGCAACATTTTCCGGAAGGCCGGTCTGTCCTCCCGCAGGCCTGAATAATCCTCATCGGCATAGACGCCATAGACCATCCAGCCATGCTTTTCGGCATATTCCAGCAGAAGAGACTTCTGATTCTGGATGCTTTCACTTTCCGCCATGCCCTTATTTGTATCCTCCACGGAAAGCCTGCAATAAATGGCCACTTTTTCCTGCTTCATCGCCGCCGCTCCTTTTTCTTCTTTAGAAAAAATATACGGTGATTTTTATATTTTAGTATCAAAATAAAAGAACCGCAACAAAATTAGGCTCTTGTCACGGTTTCTTAAGCAAATCTTAAAGTCCTCTGAAAATATATTTCTGACATTTGGGACATACAGAATCTTCGTGGATCTTTTTGCGGCAATCCAGCCCCTTGCCACAATGAGGACAGGTATACAATTTGATTTCCAGGAAAATATCCAGAGCAATGATAATGATCATCAGAGGAATATTGGATGCAAATACAAATGCCATCGCTGCCAATGCATACAGCACCAAACTCAATTTCTGGAATTTTTTGAACTTCGCCATTAATGCGTTTCCTTTATCTGATAAAGCTTGCACAATTTCGACCTCCTTTTTCCCGATTCTTTGTCTCTATTTTACAACAGATGCATACAAAAAGCAATAAAAAAGACGCCATGTCTACGAAAGCGTACAATCGGCGCCGCCATCGCTCCCGTGACCCATGTCACGGGGATCGCCTGCGGCAACGGCTGGAATTCGGATGGGAAATATCGCGGCATCGCCCCCGATGCAAATATCGTTTCTGTGAAGATTCTGGACCGTAACGGGCAGGGAAATTCTACCCACGCAGTGCTGGGGCTGAGATGGATAATGGACAACGCCCGCAAATATAATATTAAAGTAGTAAATCTTTCCATCGGCACCAATGACCGCAAGGTCAACCTGCCTTTGAAGGAAGCCGTGGAAGGGCTCTGGCAAAGGGGCATCGTGGTGGTGGCAGCCGCAGGGAATCCCGATGGGCGCAATGGCTATCGTCCGCCCCCTGCCGTCAGCAGCGGAGTCATTTCCGTGGGCGCATGGGAAGACAGAAGCTATTTCCAGACGCCCTCTTTTTCCCTTTTTTCTCAGGAGGATATGCCCGATCTTTGGGCACCGGGAGAAGAGATCGTTTCCGTCCTTTCGCCGGATTTTGACTTCAACCTGCCCAATCGCAGCCGCAGCAGCATCATCGAACGAAATTATATCACCATGAGCGGCGCATCCATGGCAACACCCCTCATCAGTGGTTTAGCTGCCCTGCTGCTGGCGCGAAACCCCCGCGCCCATCCCGCAGAGATCAAAAAACTGCTGCTGCAAAAAGCCAAGCCCTTCGGCGGCCTTCTGACAGAGGAGGTCTGCCGCACATTTTGAAGAAAGGTGGTTCTCTTATGTCCGAAAACACTGTCTACACCCTGGCAAAGACCCTCCAGAAAACCGATGGGCTGGAAAAGGATTTTTCCCAAATGCTGGCTGCTCTGCAGGATACCATCGAAAAAGAATATCTCTTAAAGATACGTTCCGCCGCCAATCACGAAAAGGCCTTCGCCGTGGAACATCCCCCCAGAGAGGTGACGCTGCTCCGGGCCATGTCCGCTTTTATGGATGAAAACGGAAAACAACAGATCGACCGCATGACGAATGGGCTGCTGTTCCTGCATACCATGCAGCATATCCAACGGGGCGTGGCGGATTTTTCCGCAGGAAATCTGCTGGAGGCCCGCAGCGCAGAAGGCGGCACAGCAGAAGAGCTGCCCTCCACCCAATCCGCCCAGATGGCTGGATTATTACTAACTCTTGCCTTGGCAGATCAATTTTAGGCATAAAAAAGCCTCAGGTCTTTCGACTTGAGGCTCATTTTTACGCATGGTCGCTGACAACGAACATATTCATTTTTTTCAATGCTTTGATATCTTCCTTGGAGACCATCAGTTCCTCTTTCAGTTCGTCATCCTCCTCCAAAATCTCGGGAGACAGGACAAACTTGAAGCACGCAGGCAGGATAGGCTGTGTGGACAGGCCGCAGTAAAGCCCTGCCATTCTGCCGCTATGGCTGAAGGAATTGATGGCATAGAGGAATGCACGCTCAACTTTATTATTCTGATTTTCGAAATTGAAGTTCACAAAAGTATCATATCGGCGCATGGTGCCATGATACAACAGCTTGCACTGGTAATAATTTGCGAAATCTTCCAGATATGCATACATATTTGCGTTGAAAACGCCATTCTCCTCGCCGCCGTCCTGCACTTCGATCACATTGCGGGCGATGCGGCTGCGTCTGCCATCGTAAAAATACATATAATATCTGCTTTTGCCCAGCTTGCGTTTGGTAGGCTCCCCTTCTTCCCCTTTCGCCTGGCTGGCATCTTCATAATCGACCAACTGATTTACGGAAATCTCCAGCGCCCGGGCAATGGTGAACAGGGTTTCGATATCGATGGAGATATCCCCATTTTCATATTTGGAAACCGTGGCCTTACTCTTATGGATCATTCCTGCAAATGTTTCAATGGTCAGATTCTTTGTTTTTCGATACAGACGTATCCTCTGCCCCACATGGATACTGATTTCTTTCATTTCTTTCACCTACGTTCTCTCCTATATTATTATTCTATATCATAATGTAAGAATGAACTTTCTTTCAGTTAAGCCCATTATAGTATAAAATCCTTTGGAAACAAAGTATTCTTTCCAATACTTCTCACTTTTTTATGGAAACTTTATGTGTAAAATACCACAAAGAAAAGCGGCGCCCCTTTTCCACAGGATCTGTTTCTTTACATTATTTTGTTTATGAAAAAACACAACGCCGAATACAGGCATTTTCTGCTATATTCAACGCAAAAGTTTCTTTAAAATAGAACTTTTCCATTTTTTTGGAAGTCTATTTCAGAATTTATTGTTCATCATTGTAACATAGTGATTGAAAAAAATCCATGCTTTTTTCTATTTTCCCGCCGAAAACAAATGAGGTAAATTCCCATTTCTTTGTGCGATTTCACAAAAGCACAGAAAGAAAAACAACGGGAAGAACGAATTCTATTGACATTATGTCAATTTCTTAATAATAAGAAAATCTATGAATTTCGACACATTTTTGCATAATTTCTTAGAGAAGATACCATTTTCGTTTGATTTTTCTATCATGAGTATACAAAATGAGGCTTGTTGTTTCACCAAACTAATTTTCACCGATTTGCTCGAATCTTATTTTTCAGGCATAATACTCTCTACGCAGAAGCACCATCACACCGCAGTAAAGGTGCATAGAGAGAAAAGTTTTATTTTGAAGGAGGAAAATAATTTATGAGCAAAAAGACAAGTTTGAAAGACATTGCCGTGATCGGGCTGGCGCTGTTTGCCATGTTCTTCGGCGCAGGCAATCTGATCTTTCCCCCTTACCTTGGCACAAATGCCGGCAGCAAATGGTTCCTGGGTTTTCTCTGCTTCTTCGTGGCTGACGTAGGTCTGGCTCTGGTAGCCATCCTTTCCATGATCAAAAGCGGTGACGTTTCCATCCAGAGCGTGACAAAAAAACTGGGCCCCATTCCCTCTGCCATCATCAATACACTGATCGTTCTGTGTATCGGGCCCTTCCTGGCGATCCCCAGAACTGCAGCAACGACATTTGAAATGGGCGTGATGCCCCTCTTTCCCAGCATCAACAGCTGGGTATTTGGCGCCATCTTCTTCGGTCTGGTTTTGCTGTTTACTGTACGTCCTTCCGGCGTTGTTGATGTCATCGGCAAATACCTGACTCCCGTGCTGGTTGCCTGCCTGATGGCCATGATCATCATGGGTATGATCAACCCCATCGGTGATATCAGCGAAGCAGCTAAATTTGAAACAGTAAAAGAAGGCGTTATGGCCGGTTACCAGACCATGGACGTTCTGGCTTCCATCGTATTCGTTATCATTATTATTTCCGCAGCGAAGGATAAGGGCTACACAGAAACAAAAGACACAATGAATGTTGTCATTAAATCCAGCATCTTTGCGGCCATCGCCCTGTTCGTGATCTACGGCGGCCTGGCCTTCCTGGGTGCCACAACATCCACAGGCGGCTTCGAAAATTACAATCAGACAGGTCTGGTGGTAGCCATCACGCAGTCTCTGATCGGCAATTACGGCGTGCTGGTTCTGGCGATCATCGTATTCTTCGCCTGCCTGACTACAGCCATTGGTCTGGTTTCTTCCTGCGCATCCTACTTTGAAGGCCTGACAAAAGGCAAGGTATCCTATACAAAAGTAGTGGTCCTGACAGTTGCCTTCAGCTATATCGTATCCAACTTCGGTATTTCTACTATCATCAGCATTGCCGCTCCCGTGCTGAATCTGCTGTATCCCGTTGTTCTGGTGATGATCGTGCTGAATTTCTTCAGCAGCCGCATCAAAAACAACAACATTTACATCTTTGCAGCAGCCTTCGCTCTGGCAGCCAGCGCAGCAGATGTTCTGTGCGGCTTTGGCCTGTCTCTGGAATTCGTTCAGAAACTGCCCCTGGGCACATACCAGTGTGGCTGGATCGTTCCTGCCATCGTTGGCGGCATCATCGGCAAATGCATCCCTGCTTCCGAAAACAATTTCTCTTTCAGCAGAGATGATGAAGACCCCGATGCAGTATAATCACCCCCCGATATTCCTCCCTTTTACAAATAGAATTATCATGATAGAATAGACACTGCCACAGGCAGTGTCTTTCTATTTTTTTAATTTTTTCGCCAACGGCAAACTTTTTCCGCCTTCCACACATCTATAAGACAGAAAACAGAAACAGTTTTCCAAATCAACCGCGGAACATGACAGAAGGAGGTACCTCAATGCAGGACATTTACGACTGCACTGTCCAATATATCATTGAAAATCAAAACAAATTCTATCGTCTGGCTTACAGCTATGTGCAAGAAGAGCAGGCCGCGTTGGATGTGGTGCAAAACGCCATCATCCGCGGTCTGGAGGGCTGCTACGGGCTGCGAAATCCCCTGGCAATCAAGACGTGGTTTTACCGCATCGTGGTGAATGAATCGCTGCAATATCTGCGCAAACAAAAAAACCTGACGACGCTCACAGAAGAACATACGGCAGGGCTGACCTATACGGAGCCAGCCTTCACCGAAGATCACGAGGCTTACGCCGCTGTGATGCGGCTGCCTGCGCCTATGAAGACCGTCGTCATCCTTCATTATTATGAAGACCTGACCCTGAAACAGATCGCAGAGATTACCGACACTCCCCTAAGCACCGTAAAAACCCGCCTATACAGTGCCTTACGAAAACTGAAACAGACCCTGAAGGAGGAAGCATAAATGAATCCCGAAAACGGCAAACAGACTTACGAATCCATTCCCATTCCAGAAAAACTGAACGAAATGGTAGCCCAGACGATCGCATCTCAAAATAAGGAGGAAATTCGCATGAGCTACGAAAACACAAAAACAACATCTAAAACATCCCGTCCCCTCTGGAAAGGCTGTATGGCAGCCGCTGCCGCATTCCTAGTGGCAGGTACCGTCGGGCTGAACGCCAGCCCTGCCTTTGCAGAAGAAATGAGCAAGGTGCCTGTCATCGGCACGCTGGCACAGGTGCTGACTTTCCGCTCTTTTACAGGCATCGTTGACGATGTGGAACTGGATGTGACCGTCCCCATGGTAAAAGGCATGGACGGTAAGGAACTGCCCGCCAAGGTAAATGCACAGATCCAGCAGCTGACAACCAACTATGAAGCAGAGGCAAAGGCAGAACTGGCAGAATACAAAGAATCCTTCTTTGCTAACGGCGGCACGGAAGAAGAATGGGCTGACCGCACCATGAGCCTGTTCATCGATTATGATGTGAAATATTTAGAAGACGATATCCTTTCCCTGCAGGTAACAACAGCAAAAAGCTGGGTTTCTGCTGAGGAAGAACATTACTTCTACAATATCGATCTGAAAAAAGATACAGAACTGACGCTGGCAGATGTGCTGGGAGAAAATTATGTGGAAATCTGCAACAAATCCATCACGGACCAGATCAATGCAAGACTGGCAGCAGATGAAAACGCAGCCTTCTTCGGCTTCGGTGATGATGACGGATTTGCGGAAGGTTTCACAACAGTAGACGACAGCACACCCTTCTATCTGAACGCTGAGGGTAATGTTGTCATCTCCTTCCCCGAATATTCCATCGCTCCTGGTTCCATGGGCATTCAGGAGTTTGTAATCTCCTAAGGGCTCTGCCCTTAAAACCCGCCAGAGGGATTATCCCTCTGGACACCTATACCAAAAACGCTATCATTTCTGATAGCGTTTTTCTTTTTCATAAATATAAGGTTGTCTTTTACATCATTCTATGTTATCCTGTTTTTATAACAAAGACATTTGTTTTCAGAAAAGAAAAGGGGGCCTTCCTATGAAAAAGAAACTGGCATTGATTCTGACCACCATCATGGCATTGAGTGCAGTACCTGTTTATGCAGGCGTGCCTGCCACACCAACCGCATCGAAGGTGTTGGTGAACGGCAAATCAAAAGCCTTTGAAGCCTACAACATCGGTGGCAACAACTACTTCAAATTAAGGGACATCGCCTATGTACTGAACGGTACAGAAGCAGCCTTTTCCGTAGGCTGGGACGGCACAGCAAATTCCATCGCTCTGGAAAAAGGCGAGGCTTATGCACCCACAGGCAGCGAAATGAAAGTCAGCGGCACCAAAGATATCAAGGATGCTGTAGAAAGCAAGTCCACCATCCTCATCGATGGTCAGAAAGCTGCTCTGAAGGCATATACCATCAAAGGCAACAACTATTTCAAACTGCGTGATCTGGGTAATGCCCTTGGCTTTAATATTGGCTGGGATAATGCTTCTCAGACCATCTCCATTGATACAGGTCTTTCCACTGTGGTAACACCTACACAGAAAGAAGAAAAAACCGAACTGACCATGGCAGAACTGAAAGAAATGGGCGTGGATATTGAAATCGTAAGCATTTATTATGACAGCTACTGGAGCGACCCCTTCTTCATCGAAGCCGTAACCTTTGCTGATGATTCTCCTTTCAAGGCGATCTCTACAAAATCCGTAAACGTATGCGGCACAAAGGCAAAAACAGATATTTTCACTGGTGCTTATGCAGCGAAATATCTGGAAGTTGACAAAGTTACAAGAGATTTCTATCTGAAATACAGTTTCCCCAATGGTGTCATGGTACTGAACACTGAGCCTTACCTTCCTGATTACGGCAAGAGAAATGACATCTCCATTGAATATCAGCTGCAGACAAAAGAAGGCAAACTCTATACCTGCAAAACAAATTATAACCTGCTGGTTGAAGGCAACGGCGGTATCTGGCTCGAATAACGAACATAATAAAAAACCGATGGGTTTCCCCATCGGTTTTCTTTTTGCCTTGATTTATTTGATCTGTTTATTTGATCTGTTCCGCAACAACTTCTTTTGCTTTTTCCAGAGCTTCGCCGATCTTGGAAGCATCCTTACCGCCGGCCTGAGCCATGTTGGGACGACCGCCGCCGCCACCGCCGCAAACTGCAGCCGCCGCTTTGATGATGTTACCGGCATGTGCGCCTTTCTTAACCACATCATCTGTAGCCATAACAACCAGGCTTACTTTGCCGCCTGCAGCACCAGCCAGCACGATCACGCCGCTGCCCAGCTTATTCTTCAGCTGATCGCCCAGTGTACGCATTGCGTTGGCATCCATATCTTTTACTTCAGCAGCCAGCACTGCTACGCCGTTGATGTCTACTTTCTGGTTCAGAATTTCATCCGCAGCGCCGCCAGCCATTTTTGCTTTCAGTTTTTCCAGTTCTTTTGCCAGTTCTTTCTGTTCTGCCAACAGCTGTTCCACTCTTGCCACCAGCTTATCGGGAGATGTTTTTACCATCTGTGCTAGTGTACGCACTTCGTCTTCCTGTGCCTGATAATGATGCAGAGCACCTTCGCCTGTCAGCGCTTCGATACGTCTTACGCCGGCAGCAACACCATTTTCGGAAACGATCTTGAAAGAACCAACCTGTGCTGTATTTTTCAGGTGTGCACCGCCGCAAAGTTCGATGCTGTAGCCGCCCATATCAACGACACGAACCACGTCACCATATTTTTCACCAAACAGCGCCATTGCGCCTTTTTCTCTTGCCGCATCAATGCCCATTTCTTCGGCTTTGATGGGATAGCTTGCGAAAATTGCTTCGTTGACCAGTCTTTCTACTTCTTTGATTTCATCAGGAGTCATGGCTGTGAAATGTGTGAAGTCGAAACGCAGTCTGTCAGCGCTTACATAAGAACCGGACTGTTCAACATGTGTGCCCAGAACAGTTCTCAGAGCTTTCTGCAGCAGGTGTGTTGCAGAGTGGTTTCTGGAGGAAGCCATTCTGTGTTTCAGATCAATGGATGCACAAACAGTTCCGTCTACCAGAATTGTACCTTCCACAACAGTACCCATGTGAGCTACTTTACCGCCAACAACTTTCACACAGTCTGTTACTTCTACCAGACCATTTTCTGTTTTGATCACACCATGGTCACCAACCTGACCGCCGCTTTCAGCGTAGAAGGGTGTTCTATCCAGGAATACAGCAACAGAATCGCCTTCCTGTGCGCCTGTAGCAACTTCGTCATTTACAACCAGTGCAATCACTTTTGCATCTGCTACTTCTGCCACATCATAGCCAGCGAAGGTTGTTGTCAGTTCTGCAGACAGTTCGTTATATACGGTTTCAGCAGCGCCCATATAGTTGGATTTTGCTCTTGCGGAACGAGCACGTTCTTTCTGTGCTTTCATTTCTGCTGCAAAAGCATCTTCGTCTACGCTCATGCCTGCCTCTTCCAGGATTTCTTTTGTCAGGTCGATAGGGAAACCATACGTATCATACAGACGGAAGGATTTTTCACCAGTCATCACTGTCTGACCAGCAGCCTTCATTTCATCCATATCTTCTTTCAGGATTTCCATACCTTTATCAATTGTTTTATAGAAGCTGTTTTCTTCGATGGACAGGATCTTGAAGATATATTCCTGTTTATCTACCAGTTCGGGGTAAGCTTCGCCGCTGCAAGCGATCACGGATTTGGACAGTTCAGCCAGGAATTCGCCTTTGATACCCAGCAGTTTACCGTGGCGGGCTGCTCTTCTCAGCAGTCTTCTCAGCACGTAGCCGCGGCCTTCGTTGGAAGGCAGAACACCGTCTGCTGTCATCATTGTTACGGAACGGATATGGTCTGTGATGATACGAACGGAAACGTCGATCTTATGTTCTTTGCCATATTCTACATCAGCTTTTGCACAAACTGCATCACGAACAGATTTTACAGTATCTACGTCGAAAATGGAGTCTACACCCTGCATGATGGTAGCCATACGTTCCAGACCCATACCTGTATCAACGTTTTTGGATGCCAGTTCTGTGTATGTGCCGTCTTCTTCTGCATTGAACTGTGTCAGTACCAGATTCCAGAACTCCATATATCTGTCACAATCACAGCCTACGCCGCAAGTGGGGCTATTGCAGCCATATTCGGGGCCACGGTCATAGTAGATTTCTGTACAGGGACCGCAGGGGCCTGTGCCGTGTTCCCAGAAGTTATCTTCTTTGCCCAGTTTTACGATTCTATCCCAGGGCAGACCAACTTTATCATGCCAGATCTGACCTGTTTCATCGTCCTCTTCATAAATGGTTACATACAGCTTGTCCTCGGGGATTTCCAGCCATTCTGTTACAAATTCCCAGGACCAGGGGATGATTTCATTTTTGAAATAATCGCCAAAGGAGAAGTCGCCCAGCATTTCAAAGAATGTGCCGTGACGGGCTGTTTTACCTACATTGTCGATATCGCCAGTACGGATACATTTCTGGCATGTTGTGACACGTTTTCTGGGGGGGATTTCCTGACCTGTGAAGTATGCCTTCATGGGTGCCATACCGGAGTTGATCAGCAGCAGGCTGTTATCGTTATGGGGCACCAGAGAGAAGGATTTCAGACGCAGGTGATCTTTGCTTTCAAAGAATTTCAGGAATTGTTCTCTGATTTCATTTACACCGAGATTTTTCATAGTTATTTCCTCCTTTAATTTATTTATCGACTCAAAATTCCTCGCCGCGGAAAGGTTCGGAAAACGAAGCGTTTTCTGACTGGAATCCGCAGGCGGAAACCGCGCTTTTCGCCGAGGAAAACAGGCTGTCGCCTTGGAAGTTTGCTTTGCAAACCAGCCTTTGGCTGCTGCTTGCAGTTCCATACAGGCACAGATCTGTTTATACAACCAGTACCACGAAAAAATCCTGATTTTTTCGTATGCGGAAGCATTAAAAAAGTCCCTGTTCCAAAGAACAGGGACGAATGATCGCGGTACCACCCTAGTTACGGCCGCCTTTGACCGTCACTCGAAGCCGTTAACGCCGACATACGCCGCAGTATACTATGGAAGTTTCCTTCCTGTTCCACCGCGAAGCTGACTCTCTTTTCAGAGAATCGAAAAGACTGCTTCCATCCTGCGCTGCTGAGGCATTTCCACCATTCTGCCTCTCTCTGAAAGTCCTGACCGGGATGTACTCCTTCTTTTCATGGCTTTTTCCATTAATGATTTGATTATAGCACTTGGGACAAGTTTGTCAAGGCAGGCAGGATAATTTTTTATTCCAACATCGCCCGAATCGTATCGCCCATACGCTTCAGACCAACTTCAATTTTATCATCACTGAGGTTGGCGAAGCTAAGGCGGACATGTCTGTCCTCTTCCCCGCTGATATCGTACTGGCTGCCGGGGGTCAGGATGACGTTTTTTTCCAGCATGCGGCTGCAGAAGGCTTCCGCGCCCACACCCTCGGGCAATTCCACCCAAAGGCTGACGCCGCCATTGGGATGACCATATTTTGCTGCGCCGGAAAGATATTTTCTCGCGGCAGAAAGGGTCTTGCGGTATTTTTCACTGCCATAACGGCGGGTCTCCGCTGCGTGTTTTTCCCAGCCATTTTCCCGCAGATAATATTCCAAAGCCCTCTGGATAAAACCAGAAGTGGAAATATCTGTGGTATATTTCGCTTCCATCACGGCCTGGTGTATCTTTTTCGGCAAAACGATGAGCCCCATACGAAGCCCCGGCATCAGAATCTTGGAAAAACTCTTGATGTAAATGACACGGTTCTTATAATCCAGTGCTTTTAAGGGCACAATAGGCTCCTTTCCGTAATGGAAATCGTAAAAGTCATCTTCTTCAATGATATATGTATCGTATTTTTCCGCCAGTTCCAGCAGGCGGCGTTTTTTCTCCATGGAATAAGAAATGCAAGTGGGGGTCTGGTAATAGGCCATCATATAGATGAATTTCGGCTGATACAGCTTCAGAAAGTCCTCTAAAATCGTCATATCCATGCCGTCGTTTTCCATAGGGATCTCCACCAGCTTGCCGCCCCGGGAAAGAAATGCCCCCGCCGCACCATAGAAGGTCGGCTTTTCCACAAAAACCACATCCCCATAGCGGAGCATGGCCTTGGAAATGATGTCGATACCCTGTTGGGCACCGGAAATGACCTGCACATTTTCCAGGGAAGTCTTGATGCCATAGCCCTCCAGATAGCGGCAAAGCTGTTCCCGCAGGGGTTCATAGCCCATACTGTCCATATAACGGAACGCGCCGCCCTTTTCCCGATCGAGGACTTCGTTAAAAGCCTTCTTGAAGGCATCCACGGGGAACATTTCATGGGGCAGGGATGTACTTGTAAAGTTGATGGCATTTTCCATATTTAACCCACTGTCGAAGGAGCGGAGATTGCGGTTTGCCACAGGCTCGGGAATATGCTCCACAGGCAAAGGGGAAACAAAGGTGCCGCTGCCCACGCGGGAATAGACCAACTGCTTATTTTCCAGATATTTATAGGCATTGACGATGGTCACGGAATTCACGCCAAAATGCTCTGCCATCTTACGGATGGGGGGCAATTTGCTGTTGGCAGACAAAATCCCATCGGTGATGAGGGCTTCGATACCCTCTGCCAATTGCTGATATAAAGGGCCGCCCTCTGTTTTATTCAATTGGATTTGAAAAATTTCTACCATATTATATATACTCCAAATCGTTAAAAAGTTGTAAAGGTTTTTACACACTCAGTAGGCTTTTCTTCCTGACGCTCCCGGAATGCCCATACCTTCACGGTATTTGGCAACGGTACGGCGGGAAATCTGAATGCCCTCGGCCACCAGTTTCTCTGTCAATTCTCTGTCGCTGAGGGGCTTCTGTTTATTTTCTTCCGCGATGATGGTCTTCAGCCGTTCTCTGATGCTGTCGGCTGAAACGGTGCCTTCCTCTTCTGTTTTCGCCATAGCCTTAGAGAAGAAATCATGGAGAGGTAACACCCCTCTTTCGCACTGGAGATATTTCTCCTTTGCAGCACGGCTGACGGTAGATTCATGGATCTCCAATCCTTCCGCCACATCGGCCATGCGCAGAGGCAAAAGCTGCCCATGGGGATGGAGGAAAAATTCTTTCTGGTATCGGACGATATATTCCGCCACCTGCTGCAAAGTGCTTTCCCGCTTGGAAATGCACTGCAGCGCCCATTCCGCCTGTTTCAGCTTATCGGCGATATATTCTTCTGTTTCGGCATTGGCCCCTTCCCGCAGCAGCTTCACATAGGCATGGCTGATGTTCAGACGGGGCATGACAGCATTATTGGTTGAAACGATGAGTTCCTCCCCTTTTCTTTCTACCAGAATATCAGGAATGACATATTCCACGCCGCCTTCCCCCTGAAAGCCGCTGCCGGGTTTCGGCTGACAGGAGCGGATCTCCTGCAGGGCAGCCATCAATTCTTCCTTGGAGACCTTCAAGGCCTTTGCCATATGGGAAAGGCGATTCTTCGCCAGTTCATCCAAATGAGTTTCTACTATTTTATACGCAAGGGCAGAGGCATTTTTCTGTTTTAATTGAATGAGAAGACATTCCCGCAGGTTTCTGGCACCTACGCCAGGGGGATCTAATGTCTGGAATTCTGCCAGGATACGGGCGGCGGTGCTTTGCTTCAGCTGATATCGTTCGATGAGGGATTCCATGGCATCCTTTTCCAGCCAACCGCTTTCCGCTGTGCTTTCTGCCAGAAAACGCAGTACCTTTTTATTGTCTTCCGGTATTTTCAGAATATTGATTTGAAAGAGAAGATATTCCCTGAGGCTCTGGCCTTCTTTTCTGCCAAAGCGTCCGTCTTCCCGTTCCTGTTCTTCCTGCTCATGCTCCACCTGATAAAAACTGCGGTTCTGCTCATCGGCTTCTTCCAGCCATTCCAGTTTCTGCAGCAGCTTTTCCCCGCGGTTTTCCAGCGGTTCGTTTTCCTCGCTCCATTCCAGCAGAGGATTTTCCT
This sequence comes from Anaerotignum sp., assembly GCF_017483025.1. GTDB lineage: Bacteria > Bacillota > Clostridia > Lachnospirales > Anaerotignaceae > Anaerotignum_A. Next base: position 15,507 of record NZ_JAFUMA010000077.1, read on the forward strand.
CCGCCAGATCTTTTGCATATTCTGAAAGGGCAAGGGCATTCATTTGCAGAATTTCAACGGATTGTTGCATTTTTTGCGATAAAACCTGTTTTTGTTGCAATTGCAATGAGAGTTCCATGAAATCCCTCCTTTCCCTAGTATTTTAATTGATTTTATTTTATCACAATTTCGTCAATTTTCACACCCATTTGGCAAAATCTCCCCAAAAAATCATAAGAAAAGCCTCTCGATTATGGTAATAAATTAACATTTACTTTTATACATAATAAGTGTAAACTATAAGCAATGATTCATTCGCATACAAAGGATTTTGTAACGGCGGATGTTTCCGCAATATTATAAGGCAAAGATCAGATTTCGACATTATTTTGTGGAAGAAGGTTTCTTTTTTGGAAAATTCAGGTGAAAATTTCTTTTGAAAAAAAGTTTTTTCGCTTTTTTTCTGCGAAATTGTTGAGAAATTCTTATTTTTGTATTAAAATATTGCTGTTATATATAGCTATATTTTTATAAAAGTATAACTGCAACCCGTGCCTTCCCAGGCACACAACTATTTTGAACAGAGGGGGATAATATGCAAGCTTTAACGTTCAAACGTGGTGTACATCCTCCTGATGGGAAAGAACTGGCAAAAGACCAGCCCATCAAGGTGATTATGCCCAAAGAAAACTCTGAATTGTTCTACCCTATGAGCCAGCACATCGGCGCTCCTTGTGATCCACTGGTAGCTGTTGGTGATCATGTAAAAGTAGGACAGAAAATCGCTGAGTCCGGCGCATTCATGTCTTCTCCTATCTTCGCTTCCGTTTCCGGCGAAGTAGTAGACATCAGACCTATGCTGGTACCCGGCGGTGCTATGGTAAAAGCTATCGTTGTGAAAAACGACGGCAAAATGGAAGAGATCGAAGGTCTCAACGAAGGTAAAGATTACACAACTATGACAAACGACGAAATCCTGGCAGCTATCAAAAATGCCGGCGTTGTTGGTCTGGGTGGTGCAGGTTTCCCTACACACGTAAAACTGAACCCTCCTAAAGACACACCTATCGATCACATCCTGATCAACGCGGCTGAATGTGAACCTTACCTCACATGTGACTACCGCCTGATGATCGAAGAACCCGAAAGAATCGTAAGAGGTCTGCAGATTATGCTGAAACTGCATCCCAATGCAAAAGGCGTAATCGGTATCGAAATGAACAAGCCCGAAGCAATCGCTTCCATGCAGAAAGCATGCGAAGGCATCGATAACATCACAGTTCAGCCTCTGGTAACAAAATTCCCTCAGGGTTCCGAAAAACACCTGATTTACGCTATCACAAAGAGAGAAGTAAAATCCGGTGCCCTGCCCGCATCTGCTGGCTGTATCGTAGACAACGTTGACACAGTTGTTGCGATCGAAAGAGCAATCTGCAAAGGCAGACCTCTGATGAGAAGAATCGTTACAGTTTCCGGTAAAGGTATCAAAAACCCCGGCAACTACAAGATCAGAATCGGTATGACACTGAGAGATCTGGTAGATGCGATCGGCGGTTTCAATGAAGAAAACCCTCCCGTAAAACTGATTGCAGGTGGTCCTATGATGGGTCCCACACTGTACACACTGGATGTTGCATCCGTAAAAACAACTTCCGGTCTGCTGTGCTTCACAAAAGACGAAGCATACATTCCCGAAGAAAGAAACTGCATCCGTTGCGGTAAATGTGTTGAACACTGTCCTATGGGCCTGATGCCTTTCATGCTGAATGCATGTGCAATCAAAGGCGATGGCGAAGGTTTTGTAAAACATCACGGTCTGGATTGTATCGAATGTGGTTCCTGCTCTTACGAATGTCCTGCAAAACGTCAGCTGGCTCAGTCCATCAGAGCTACTAAGAAGATCGAAGCAGGCAAGAAAGCAGCAGCAGCCGCAGCAGCAAGAGCAAAAGCAGAAGCTGAGAAAAAAGCAGCTGAAGAAAAGAAATAAGAAGGGGGAGAATAAAACATGGCTAACTTTGTAGTATCCGGTACCCCTCACGTGCGTTCTAAAGAATCCATCCAGAGCATCATGCGTGATGTAGTAATCGCTCTGGTTCCTGCAACAGCAGCGGGTATCTATTATTTCGGTCTGAAGGCACTGATCCTGATCGTGGCTTCTATCGTATCTGCCGTTTTCTTCGAATGGCTTTATGAAAAACTTATGAAAAAACCTATTACAATCAGCGACTTGTCCGCAGTTGTAACTGGTCTGTTACTGGCAATGAACCTGCCTGCAGCAGCTCCCGTTTGGGTTGCTATCGTAGGTAGCGCATTTGCTATCATCTTTGCAAAACAGCTGTTTGGTGGTCTGGGTCAGAACTTCATCAACCCTGCACTGGCAGGTCGTGCATTCCTGCTGGCTTCCTACCCTACAGAAATGACAACATGGTCCGTTCCCAACGGCCTGGAAGTTGCTGACGCAGCTACATACGCTACACCTCTGGCACAGCTGAAAGCTGGTTACCTGGACGCTTCTCTGGGTGAACTGCTGATGGGTCAGTGTGGTGGTACAATCGGTGAAACATGTGCAATCGCTCTGATCATCGGTGGCGTATACCTGCTGTACAAACATGTAATCAGCTGGAAGATTCCCGTAATCTACATCGCAACAGTAGCAATCCTGTTCGCAGTAATCGGCAGACAGGGCGTAAGAATGCCCCTGCATGAAATCTGCGCTGGTGGTCTGATGCTGGGTGCAATCTTCATGGCAACTGACTACGCTTCTTCTCCCGTAACACCTAAAGGCCAGATCATCTTCGCAGTAGGCTGTGGTCTGCTGACATACCTGATCCGTACATTCGGTGGTTACCCTGAAGGCGTATCCTACTCTATCCTGATCATGAACTGCTGTGTACCTCTGATCGAAAGATTCACAGAACCTACAATCTTCGGTGCACTGCCTAAAACAAAGGAGGCGAAATAAGCATGAACACTAAAGCAGTAGCAAGACCCGCGATCGTTCTGTTGCTTATCTCCGCTGTAGCTGCTGGCCTGTTGGGCGTAGTTTCCGAAGTTACAGCTGCTCCTATTGCTGCACAGAATGAAAAATCTCTGAACGAAGGCATGCAGGCAGTTATGCCCGATGCATCTTCTTTCGAACAGCTGGATGTTGAACTGACAGGTACAATCACAGCTGTATACAAAGGCGACAACGGTGGTTTCGTTCTTACAACAGCTCCCGGCGGTTTCGGCGGCGCTGTTAACACAATGGTTGGTATTGACGCTGACGGCGTGATCACAGGCCTGCGCGTAACAAGCCACTCTGAAACAGCTGGTCTGGGTGCAAAATCCACAGAACCCGCATTCTATGAACAGTTTGCTGGTAAATCCGGCAGCGTATCCGTAACAAAAGATGGCGGCGAAATCGTTCCCATCACATCTTCTACAATCACATCCAGAGCAGTATGCTCCGGTGCACAGGAAGCCCTGGATTGGGTTGCAGCGAATGGAGGTGCTTATTGATGGCTAACCCTGTAAAAATTATCAAAAACGGCATTATCAATGAAAACCCTACATTCGTTCAGGTTATTGGTATGTGTCCTACTCTGGCGGTAACATCTTCCGCTATCAATGGTATCGGTATGGGTCTTTCCACAACAGCAGTACTGATCTTTGCGAATATCTTCGTATCCCTGCTGAGAAAGATCATCCCTGATACAGTACGTATCCCTTGCTTCATCGTAGTTATTGCTACATTCGTAACAATCATCGAGTTCCTGCTGAAGGCATATCTGCCCGCACTGAACGCATCCCTGGGTCTGTACATTCCACTGATCGTAGTTAACTGTATCATCCTGGCTCGTGCAGAAGCATTCGCTTCCAAGAATGGTCCTTTTGCATCTGCTTGTGACGGTATCGGTATGGGCCTTGGTTTTACAGTAGCTCTGGGCTGCCTGGGTCTGATCCGTGAATTCATCGGCGCTGGTACACTGTTCAACGTATCTGTACTGCCCGAAGCATTCCCTAGAACACTGCTGTTCGTAATGGCTCCCGGTGGTTTCTTCACACTGGCTCTGGTAATGGCATTTCTGAATCACTTCAGAAACAAAAAAGCGTAAGAAGGAGGGGAAATAAATGAATCTGATTCTGTTAGTATTAGCTGGCATTTTCGTAAACAACTACGTAATGTCTCAGTTCTTAGGTATCTGTCCCTTCCTCGGCGTTTCCAAGAAGGTAGATACAGCAGCCGGCATGGGTATGGCCGTAATCTTCGTTATGGCTCTGGCTGCGGCAGCGGCATGGTTGGTATATGCCCTGATTCTGGTACCCCTGAACATCACATATCTGTACAACATCGCGTTCATTCTGCTGATCGCTTCCCTGGTACAGTTTGTAGAAATGTTCCTGAAAAAAGCTGCACCTGCACTGTATCAGGCACTGGGTGTATTCCTGCCCCTGATCACAACAAACTGTGCAGTACTGGGTGTAGCCGTAACAAACATGCAGAAAGGCTACAACTTCATCGAATCCGTACTGAACGCAGTTGGTGGTGCGGCTGGTTTCGCTCTGGCAATCTGCCTGTTCGCTGGTATTCGTGAAAGAATCGCTGACAATGACACACCTAAAGCCTTCGATGGTTTCCCTATGGCTCTGATCACAGCTGGTCTGATGTCTATCGCATTCCTGGGCTTCTCTGGTCTGATCAAACTGTAATGAAGGAGGGTAAAAGAATATGGATCCAATGAGTATTTTATTCCCCGTCCTGAGCGTTGGTGGTATGGGCGTTGTTTTCGGCGCTTGTCTGGGTGTTGCGAGTGAAGTTTTCAAAGTAGACGAAGACCCTCGTATCGGTCAGATTTTGGAATGTCTGCCCGGCGCTAACTGTGGTGGCTGTGGTTTCCCCGGTTGTGGTGGTTGTGCATCCGCTATCGTTGCTGGCACAGCTCCTGTAAACGCTTGTCCCGTTGGTGGCGCTGCCGTTGCTGCTAAAGTTGGTGCGATCATGGGTGTTGAAGCATCCGAATCTGAACCCGTTGCTGCTTTCGTTAAATGTGGCGGTACTTGCGATAAAGCAAAAAATAAATATGATTACTTCGGTATCGATGACTGTAATTTCGCAGTTCAGCTGGCTGGCCAGGGTGCAAAATCTTGCTCCTATGGTTGTCTGGGTCTGGGCAGCTGTAAGAAAGCATGTGCTTTCGGTGCCATCGAAATCGTTGACGGCGTAGCTGTAATCGATAAAGATAAATGTGTAGCTTGTGGTAAATGTGTATCCACATGTCCTAAACATATCATCGAACTGCTGCCCGCGAAAAAGAAAGTTAAAGTACAGTGTTCTTCCAAAGATATGGGTAAGAACGTAATCCCCAACTGCTCCGTTGGTTGTATCGCATGTAAGATCTGTGAAAAGAACTGTCCTTTCGATGCAATCCACGTAATCGACAACCTGGCTGTTATCGATTATACAAAATGTAAAGCATGTGGTATCTGTGCTAACAAATGTCCTAAGGGCGTTCTGACAGGTAAGAGACCTCCTCAGCCCGCTCCCGCAGCTGCACCTGCAGCTCAGGCAGCACCCGCTCCTGCAGCGGCTCCTGCACAGGAAGCTCCTAAAGCAGAAGAAGCTCCTAAGGCTGAATAATTCAGACTTACCGCTTCGCGGCAAAGAGCAGAATGATAATTCTGAATAGCTGAATAATCATAGCTAACCAAAAGCTCTCCGAGAAATCGGAGAGCTTTTTTATTTGTGTTCGCTTTACCCTTGTTAGAAATTATGGTATACTAAATCAGCTAAAATATTCATTTGTTTCTAAGGAGGAGTTACATATGAGAGGACGTTCCTCACAAAATATATGGGTACTGGTTCTGCTGATGCTGGCAGGCGTTGTACTGGGTGGCTTCATCGCAAATATGCTGGGTGGCATTTCTGCCCTGAGCTGGTTGGCTTACGGCAGCAGCTTTGGTCTTTCCTCCCCTCTTGTTCTGGACTTAGGAGTATTGACATTACAGTTTGGTCTGACCATCCGCTTCACCATCGCAGGCATCATCGGCATCATTCTGGCATTTTTTATTTATAGAAAAATGTGATAAAAAAGGGCACAATCAAGCGCCCTTTTTTTCTGTTATTTTCGTCACCAGAATCCATGCATTTTTTCCGAAAAATACAGTGCTTTTCTTGAAAAGAAAGCAAAAAAGCGGTATGATTAAATGTAAGGCAAAATTCAAGAGAATCAACGGCTGCAGCACTTTTGCGGCAGCGTTTTCCAATAATGAAAGGGGTAAAAACACATGATGTTCAATGTCAAAGATATGGGAATCGACCTGGGTACAGCGAATACCTTGGTCTATATGAGAGAAAAAGGAATTATCGTAAACGAACCTTCTGTTGTTGCCATCAACACACAGACAAGAGAAGTGCTGGCTGTGGGCAACGAAGCGAAGGACATGATCGGCCGTACACCCGGCAATATCGTTGCTATCCGCCCCATGAAGGATGGCGTAATCGCAGACTTCGACGTGACACAGGCAATGCTGCGCTATTTCATCAACAAAGCCTATGTACGTTCCCTGTTCGGGCCTAAACCCCGCATCGTCATCTGCGTTCCTTCCGGCGTAACAGAAGTAGAAAAACGTGCAGTTCTGGAAGCTGCCATCGCAGCAGGTTCCAAGGAAAAAGACACCTACCTGATCGAAGAACCCATGGCAGCAGCCATTGGTGCGGGTCTGCCCGTGGCTGATCCTACCGGCAGCATGGTCGTAGATATCGGCGGCGGTACCACAGAAGTTGCTATCATTTCTCTGGGCGGTATCGTAACCAGCACATCCCTGCGCGTAGCCGGTGATGCTCTGGATAACGCCATCGTAACTTATATCAGAAAAGAATTCAGCCTTGCCATCGGCGACCGTACAGCAGAAGAAATCAAGATCACCATCGGCTCTGCATATCCCCTGGAAAGAGAAGAACGCATGGAAATTCGCGGACGCGATCTGGTAAGCGGCCTGCCCAAGACCATCGAAGTAAACTCCATCCATATCCGCGAAGCCCTCAGCGAACCTGTTGGCTCCATCATCAACAGTATTAAGCAGACACTGGAAGCAACTCCCCCTGAACTGGCAGCGGATATTATGGAATATGGCATCACACTGACAGGCGGCGGCGCCCTCCTTCGTGGTCTGAATCACCTGATCACTGCAGAAACAGGCATGCCCGTAAACATCGCCAACGAACCTCTGAACTGTGTTGCTCTTGGCACAGGCATGGTTCTGGAACAGATCGACAAATTGAAATCTGTGCTGATCTCCCCCAGAAAAGCACTTTTCTAAGGATAAAAACACCGAAAGGAGCATTTCACTTTGCAGGAGTTTTTCTTAAAACATAAAAAGCATATCATCAGTGCGGGCATTGCCCTTCTGGTCGTGATCACAGTTGCGGCCAGCGGTGTGAAGCTGAACGCCACTCTGCTGGAAAGCGCCATCGGTGTCGTTGTTACCCCGTTTCAGGATCTGACCACGGGGATCAGCAGCTGGATCGACGAAACCGTTACATCCGCCCGCAATAAAACAGATTTAAAAGAAGAAAACGAAAAATTGAAAAATCAGATCGCTGAACTGATGGAAGAAAACAGACGACTGGCGATGTATGAGGAAGAAAATGCACAGCTTTCCTCTCTGCTGAAAATCGCCCAGAGATACCCCGATTATGAAAGCGTCGGCGCAAAGATCATCGCCAAAGACCCCGGGGTATGGTATGACGGCTTCACCATCGACAAAGGTACTTCTTCCGACATCAGCGCAAATATGGTGCTGATCGCCCCCGAAGGCTTAGTCGGCAAGGTGCTGGAAAGCGGCGCTACCTTCTCCAAGGCCCAGTCCATTTTGGACAGCCGTTCCTCTGTGCCCGCCATGAGCGTGCGTACAGGCGATCTGGGCGTTGTTAAGGGCGATTACAGCCTTTCCAATGACGGCCTTTGCAAGATGGAATACATCGATGGCAATGCGGAAATCATGGTGGGCGACGAAATCGTTACTTCCCATCTGTCCGACATCTATCCCGAAGGTCTGGCTATCGGTAAAGTTCTGGAAATCGAAACAGACACCAACGGCCTGACAAAATATGCTGTCATTGAGCCTTACGTGGATCTGAAGCATCTGGATACCATCCTGGTCATCGATAAGAGCAGCGCACCCGCTGCGAAAACAATTACACCTGCCGCTGATACAGCAGAAGCAGGCAACGAGACAGAAGATACAGATATGACGGAAGAAAACACCACAGGTACGGAGGTGGCTGAATGAGGATCATCATCACAGCACTGATCGTATTTGTTAATTTTATTTTGCAGACTACCATCTTTCCCCTGTTTGCCATTCAGGGCGTATTTCCCAATACGTCCCTCCTAATTGTTACATCCTATGCGCTGCTGCGCGGCAGCAAGGAAGGCGCACTGGTGGGCATTGGCGCAGGGTTTCTGATGGATGTGTTTTTCAACACCTACATCGGCTTTTATACCGTGCTGTATCTGGCTTTTGGCCTGTTGTTCGGCCGCAGCCAGCGCAGCTTTTACCGTGAAAACTACATCCTGCCCATCATCTTCTGTACGATTTCTACAGTGATATATCAGGCAGTATTGTATGTGACTGGGTTTGTATTCCGCGGGGAAGGCAATATCCTCTATTTCCTTTTCAGCGTATTGCTGCCTGAACTGGTCTATGTGGCTATCGTGACAGTTCCCCTGTATCGACTGCTGTTTGGTATCAATGAATGGCTGGAACTGAAAGAAAAATATAAATACCGCCTTTTTTAAGGCACCCAAAAAAATCTGTTTCCCTTAGGAGGAACCGATGAGACGATATATTGATCATTTTTTAGATTTATGTAAAAACCGAATATTTGTAATGCTTTGCGGGATCATCGTACTCTTCGCCATCATCGTGCTCCGTCTGTTCAGCCTGCAGATCATCCACGGGGAGGAATACGAAGCATCCATCACCGCCAGCGTTTCCAAGGAACTGCCCGTTCCCGCTTCCCGAGGCGGCATTTACGACCGCTACGGCAGACCTCTTGCCATCAACACCGTGGCCTATTCCGTACAGGTGGACGGCAGCGTGACGCTGGAACTTTCTGATGAGGAACGTCAGACCCTTTCCATGGCTCTGATGGACTGGCTTTGGGAAAATGGCCACAAGCAGGTCAATTCCCTGCCCATCACCCTTTCTTCTCCTTACAAATTTACTTACGAAGGCACAGAAGAGGAAATCGAAAAACTGGAAAACCGCTGGAAAGCCTCTATTGGTCTGGAGAAAAAACAGTACAAGCTGACAGCAGAAGAATGTCTGGCTTATCTGTACGAGGAATATGACGTGCCCGAAAGCTATAACGACCAGCAGAAACGCATTTACCTTTCTCTGGCTATGAGCGACGACCGCAACCTGATGGCATTGACTCTGGCCCTGAAGCTGGATGAATACGGCGAGACCATCACGGACGAACTGCCTCTGGATACAGAAGCACCCTATTCCTTCCAGTTCAATGGCAACGCAAACCGTGAAAAAAGCTGGAAAGAAAGCATGCTGATGGAAGAGGAACAGCTGAAATACGGTTCTCTGCAGACTTTGGATTATCTGAGAGATTTCTTTGGCCTGCCGGAAGGTCTGCCAAATGACCTGGTGCGCGATACCCTGGGTATCCGCTATTCCCTGTATCTGAAACGCTATCAGCAGTTCCAGTCTGTCACCATCGCTACAGATGTCAGCGACAAGACCCTGGCTTATGTAGAAGAAAATCAGGATACTTTCCCCAATGTCATCATCGACACGGTATCCCTCAGAGAATACCCTCAGGGTGAGTATTTTGCACATATTATTGGCTATATCCGCCAGATGACGGAAAGCGACTATGCCCTGTACAAGGATGAAGTGGATGCAGAGGGCAATCCCCTTTACAGCCAGACCGACGTTGTTGGGCAGGACGGCATGGAAAAGCTTTATGAAAAAGAATTGAACGGCGTGGACGGTAAAGTCCAGATCGAAGTAGACAACCAGGGCCGCCGTATGAGCGTCCTGGATTCCACAGAGCCTGTTGCCGGGAAGGATCTCTTCCTGACCCTGGACAGCGAACTGCAGAAAGTGGCCTACGATACCCTGGAAAGCGAGCTGCGCAAAGCCGTGCTGACGAAGCTGACCGGCGGCGGCAAAAATGCCGTTTCCACCAACGAGCTGTTCACTTCCATGATCAACGTGAACCATATTTCCGCCCAGAAAATGCTGCAGGCGGAGGATGGCGTACAGAAAGAAGTTTACAACAAGCTGAAGCAGGCCATTCCCGCCTTCAAGCCCGATCAGGATGACGCCGTAACGGTGGCAAAAGAATTCCTCATCGAAGGGCTGGAAAAAGGCACCATCAGCACCAAAGAGCTGATTTTGATGATGATCGAGCAGGAACACCTGCCCGTGACCGATGCAGAAAAAGCCGATATTGAAAACGGCGCATCCCCTACGAACCTCATCATCAAAAAACTGAGCAGCGGCGAAATGTCCCCCGCAGACACAGGCCTTGACCCCTGTACCGGTTCTGTTTTCGTGACTCAGGTAGGCACCGGCGAAGTTCTCGCCAGCGTGACATATCCTTCCTACGATAACAACGAACTGGTCAATACCTTCAACAATAGCTATTACAACGATCTGCTGGAGGACGGCAACACGCCTCTGGTAAATCGTCCCTTGAAACAGAAGAAGGCCTCCGGCTCCACCTTCAAGATGATCACTGCCCTGGCAGGTCTGGAAACAGGCACCATCACACCGGAAACCTTCATCACTGATAAAGGTATCTTCAAGGACACCGGCGTGCCCTACGCCCGCTGCTGGATCTATTCCAACACCGGCGGCACCCATGGCCCTGTAAACGTGACCCATGCCCTGGAAGTATCCTGTAACTACTTCTTCTATGAACTGGCATACCGCATGGGCAATGTGGACAACGGCAACAGCAATCAGTCCATCACCACACTGAATGAATATATGGCAGCCTTTGGCCTGAACAGCTATACAGGCCTGGAACTGGATGAATATGGCCCTACCATGGCATCCCCTTCCAATAAGGAAAAAGCCGTGAAGACATTCAACCCCGATGCGACCACCAGCCAGACCCGCTGGACAGACGGCGATACCATCCGTACTGCCATCGGTCAGTCCATCAACAGCTACACACCGGCACAGATCACAAAATATATCTCCACCCTGGCAAACGGCGGAACGCTGTATAAGCTGCACATGGTGGATCATATCCAAAATCCCGATGGCAGTCTCCATTCCGAAGCGGAAGAAGTGGTAGAAAATGTCATCACATTCAAAGAAGAAAACCTGCAGGCCGTTTATGAAGGCATGTATCTGGTAACCAATGGTACCAGAGGCACATTGCGTACCGCGTTCAACGATCTGCCCGTAAAAGTGGCAGCAAAGACAGGTACCGCCGAAGAAGACAAGAACCGCAGCTCCCATACCTGGTTCGTCTGCTTCGCGCCCTATGATGACCCGCAGATCGCCATCACCGTCATGATCCCCTTCGGCGAAGGCAGCGGCACCCCCGCGCCGGAAGTTGCCAAGGCGATCATCAGAGAATATCTGGGGCTGGATTATACGCCCACAAATACGACCATGCAGACAGTACTGGCACAGTAAATACAGGAGGGGAAAAATATGTACAATGAAAACTATGTAATCTTCAAAGGCACAAAAGACGGCGTAACCGTTATTTTCGACCCTGAAGTGTCCTTCGATATCCTTTGCAGACAGCTGGAAAGAAAAGTAGAAGAAGCAGGCCGCTTCTTCGATAATGTGAAAACATCCCTGGCCTTCAAAGGCCGTGTGTTCACAGAAGAGGAAGAAGAGCTCCTGCTGAAGATCATTGCAAAATATACCACCATGGAGATCACCTTCGTGAAAACAGAAAACAATGAGCTGAAACGCCTGAGCGATCTGTTGGAAAAGGAAATGTCTCCTTACAACCTGACAAAATTCCACAAAGGCTCCCTGAGAAACGGCCAGAAGATCGAATTCGACGGCAGCGTAGTGGTAGTCGGTGACGTAAACCCCGGCGCTGAGATCAAGGCTGCCGGCAACATCATCGTTCTGGGTCAGCTGAAGGGCATGGCCCACGCAGGCTGCAAAGGCATGACAGATGCCTTCGTGACAGCCATTTACATGGCTCCCGTGCAGCTGAGAATTGCGGATATCATCACCCGCTTCCCCGAAGAAAACAAAAAGGGTCCCAAGCCCCCTGAATATGCCTTCGTGCAGAAGGGTCAGATCTTCGTGATGGCCCTTTCCTAAGGCTTTTTCCAAGGCTGGAAAATGCTGTCGCTTTTTGGAAAAAGTTCTCCCCTTTTGCTAAAAAAAAGGAGTGCAAAATGGGCATATTTTTGTTAATATAGTAATAGAAATCAGATATTTTCTCGAAGTATCTTGGATGCACACATCGAAGATAGAAAAAACTGTGAAAACACGTAAAATAAACTTCTGAGATTAGGAGGAACATCAATGAGTGAAGTAATCGTAATCACCAGCGGCAAGGGCGGTGTTGGTAAAACTACAACAAGCGCAAACCTTGGCTGTGGTCTTGCAGTATTAGGCAAAAAAGTTGCACTGGTAGACGCTGATATCGGCCTGAGAAATCTGGACGTTGTTATGGGTCTGGAAAACCGTATCGTATATGATCTGGTAGACGTAGTAGAAGGCAATTGCCGTCTGAAACAGGCGCTGATCAAAGACAAACGCTATGACGGTCTGTTCCTGCTGCCCGCAGCCCAGACAAGAGACAAAGATGCTGTTTCTCCCGAACAGATGCAGAAACTGTGTGACGACCTGAAAGAAGAAGGCTTCGACTTCATCATTCTGGACTGCCCCGCAGGTATCGAACAGGGCTTCAAAAATGCCATTGCCGGCGCAGACAGAGCCATCGTTGTCACAACACCCGAAGTAAGTGCCGTGCGTGACGCTGACCGTATCATCGGCCTGCTGGAAGCAAACGAACTGAGAAACCCCACACTGATCCTGAACAGACTGCGTATCGACCTGGTGCAGCGTGGTGAAATGATGAATATCGAAGACGTGGAAGAAATCCTGGCGATCGATATCCTGGGCGTCGTTCCCGATGACGAAAGCATCGTTATTGCTACAAACAAAGGCGAACCTGCTGTAACAAGCCAGGAATCCAAAGCCGGCCAGGCTTACAGAAACATCGTTCAGCGTCTGTTGGGCGAAGATGTGCCCATTATGACATTCGAACAGGAACCTGAAACATTCATGGACAAGCTGAAAAAGCTGTTCCGTAAATAAGCGCCCTGAAAGGAAGTGTAACGATGGATTTCTTTAGCTTTTTCCGTAAAAAACAGGCCCCTCCTTCCGGCAGCGTGGCAAAAGACAGACTGAAGCTGGTTCTGGTACACGACAGAGTAAACTGCTCTTCTCAGGTTCTGGAAATGCTGAAAACAGATATCATCAAAGTCATTTCCAACTACATGGAAATCGACACAGAAGAACTGGATATCCAGATCACCCAGACACAGTCTGAAGACAACAGCGGCACAGTTCCTGTACTGTACGCAAACATCCCCATTAAGAGCATGCGCAAGATGAATCAGGACTGATTCCTTGCTTCAACAAAAGACCAATGAAAAAGACCTTCAAAATCGCAGGATGCAAAACTTTGAAGGTCTTTTCGGGTTTTCTGTATCAGGCTTACTTCCATAAGCCTGATACAGAAAATTCGAAAAAACACCACTAGGAGAATTTCTATGGAAATCAAAAAATACATTCAGAATCTGGACTGGTGGCTCGTCGGTGCGGTATTTCTGCTGGCCCTCTTCGGGCTGGTCTGTATCGCCAGCGCGACCCGCATCAATCTGGGGGAAAGCCCTTCCAATGTGATCAAACAGGGGGTATTCCTTCTCATCGGGGTGGGCCTGATGATCGCTGCCGCCAATGTAGATTATGAATATTTCGCACAATTTCATATTCCCATTTATATCGCCAATATCCTGCTGCTGGTAGCAGTTTTGCTGATCGGTACAGACAGTAAGGGCGCGACCAGATGGATCGCCATCGGCCCCCTGACCATCCAGCCTTCTGAATTTGCCAAGGTCATCATGATATTCTGCCTGGCAAGAGTCATTACCTTAAAGCAAAAGATATTAAACGACCTGCAGACCATTGCTTATCTTTGTGTATTCACGGGTATCCCGCTGGTGCTGATCCAGAAACAGCCGGCCCTGTCTGCCAGCCTGGTTCTGGTAGCTATCTTCTGCATCGAACTTTTCATTGCAGGGCTGGACTGGAAAATCATCCGAAATGTATTGGTCGTTATCGTTCCTATCGTGGCTTTGATACTTTTCGATGTAAGCAGGGAAAATCCTCTGTTCACGGATAAGGTCTTTGCCCAGCATCAGTTCAATCGTATCCTGTCCTTTGTGGACCCCAGCCGTGACGCCAGCCTGTATTATCAGACAGAGAAATCCATTTCCGCCATCGGTTCCGGTCAGCTGACAGGGAAAGGGCTTTTCGAAGGCACACTGAACCAGCTGAGCTATCTGCCGGAACCCCATAATGACTTTATTTTTTCCGTTATCGGGGAAGAATTTGGCTTTTTCGGGTGTATATTTGTCCTCGCCGTCTTGCTTTTTATCGTTTTTCGGTGTATATTAATAGCAATATCGGCCAGGGATACTTTCAGCCAGTTGGTGGCTGCAGGCATCGCCGGCATGTTTGCGTTTCAGACTTTCGTTAACGCAGGCGTAGCCACAGGCATCCTGCCGAATACAGGTATGTCATTACCCTTTGTCAGCTACGGCGGCAGTTCCATGTGGACAAACATGGTAGCCATCGGGCTAATGTTGAACATAAGAAAAAAAGAGACAAAATCACTATTTGAGGGAGGTTTGTTATGAATATCGGTTTAATCGCACATGATAACAAGAAAAAATTGATGGAGAATCTTTGCATCGCATACAGACATATTTTGTGCAAGCATGAGCTCTTTGCCACAGGCACCACAGGACGTCTGGTGGAAGAAGCAGCCAATCTGGTTGTACACAAGTATCTTTCTGCACACCTGGGCGGGGAACAGCAGATGGGCGCACAGATCATCAATAACGACATTGATCTGATGATCTTCCTGAGAGATCCCGTAACGCCCCATGCTTATGAATCCGAAGTAAACTCCATTCTGCACCTGTGCGACATGCACAATATTCCCCTGGCAACCAATCTGGCAACGGCAGAAGTGCTGCTGCTGGCTCTGGACAGAGGCGATCTGGACTGGAGAAACGTAATGCGTTAAGGAAAGGACGTTTTTTCTATGGAAATGTATTTCAACGGTACTGCTCTGGCTGTGATTTTCGGTTATTATCTGATCCTCAATATCATTATGTATATCACGATGGTCATTGATAAAAAAAGAGCCATCAAAGACGGCTGGCGTATCCCTGAAAAAAACCTGTATCTGCTGGCAGTTCTGGGCGGCGGTATGGGTGGTCTGATTGCCATGATATCCAAACACCATAAAAACAAACAGCTGGATTTCATTCTGGTATATACCATCACAACGATCCTGCATATACTGGTAGCTTTCCTGCTGATCGGCAAATTTGCCTTCGTCATGAAATAAAAAATGAGCCTCAAGTCATAAGACTTGAGGCTTTTTACTTGCTTATCCCTGCCATAGCTCTACGATCTTCCATTTGATCTTCGGCGTCAGTTCTTCCTGCTCCAGAGCGGAAACGACCAGGAATTCTTCTTCCGTCAGGGTATTTTCCAGACGGGCATGGCTTTCCTCCGTGGAATAGCCCCAGGCCACATCCACAAAGCACATCTGCGGATAGAGGACACACCACCAGTTCTGCCCCTCTGCCGCTCCTATCTCGATGCGCAGGGCATCATAGACCCCCGCAGGGAAGATCAGATCATCGTATTTTTTAAAAGGAAATTCCTCCCGCACGATGGAAACCCGCACAGGGTAATCATACCCCTGGGAAATCACCTCTTCCGCCGCTGTTTGGCAGATCTCTGCCTGGGCATTTTCCAGGGCCGCCAATGTTTCCTCCTTGGATTCACAAACCTGCAGCAGATCGCTGTATTCCTGCAGGACTTTATCCCGTACCGCCAGCTTCAACGCCTGATCGGCTTCGCTGTCGCTGTTTGCAAGCACATGAAACCGCACCACCTTGCCGCCGATGCCTTTTTGTATCATATCTGAATAGCCCTTTGTCCAATGGGCAGCAAAGATCAGAGCAAATACCACCCCAAGAGCCACAGCCATCAGCCAATACCATTTTTCTTTTTTCCAAAGATCTATGATCGTCTGTTTCCAGTTCCATTCCATGTCATTCTCCCCTTTTTTTGATGGATTCGGATACAGGATTTCCACTTTTTCCTAATTCTAAACATCAGCGTTTTCGCCCCATGTCCTTCAATTCCAGTTCCGGATAAATTTCAAAGACCATCGCATCCCAAAGGGTGTCTCTGCCATATTCCTCCGCCAGATGGGGCATTGCCCGCTGCAGGCGGGGCAGGATGCCGAAAAGATCTTCCCCCGCACCCATTGCTATTTTCAGGGTATGCTCCACCTCCCCTTTTATGATCGCTTCAAAAATCTTTTCCAGATCTTTTCGGGATTCCCTCGAAAGCAGATGCCCACTCCCGCCTTGCAGGGTGCCTTCTACAGGCAGCGTGATGGTGCAAAGGATAGAATCTCCCACTTCGGAAAAATCATAGAACACGTGGGTCTTGCCAATTTCCACAGGGAGCGTTTCTCCCTGATACTCACCCTCCAAGAGAGCCCCCTCCGCTTCTCCCAGAAGGAAAAGATAGCCCCGTTCCTTTTCTTCATCCATGGTATAAACCGCTGTTGGAGTGACCGCCATACCGCCCCCCAGCTGCAGCTTTCCATCCACTGCGCTGATACGGGGGATGATGCCATTTCCGCCCTGCTCTTCCCGTTCCGTCAAGTAGGTATCCAGATCCATGCCCTTTGTTACCGCCACTTCCCTGGCAGTATTTTTATAAAAATCCCAGAGAAAGAGCCCTGTTTTGCTATCCTCCGCCATGGCAGCTTCCACACATTCCGCCGCAGAACCATCTGTGGCAAGAAGCATGACCTTTTCAGAAACTGTCTGGCTGCGCTCCAGTTCGCGCAGGAGGGAATCCAGCTTGGCGCTGTTTTCCAATAGATTTCTCCCCAGGATCACTGTTTTCAACTGCCCCAAATCAGTTTTTCTGGAAGTTCTGGTGTCCACCTGGGCTACCGCCCCCGCAAGGGTATCGCTTTCAGCCGTATAGGTCTCCTCTTCACCAGTCTCAATATTGGCAGGAGCAAAGGTGAAGCTGCAGCCTGTCAAAGTGCTGTCTACCCCTAAAGTGATGATGAATGCCCGATCTTCCGGGTCTTTTTTATCCCAACAGCCTGTCAGAAAAAAGGGGGGCAAAAGCGCCAGCAGCAGCAATCTTTTTTTCCGCATCATCCTTTCCCTCCCTTTCCTGAAAAAATAAGCAGCAGGAGCGGCAAGATCACCAAATACACCAGATTTATCCATGGTGCAAGCTCCAACCGCAGATAGTATGCCGCAGAAAGATTTTCCGGCAGAAAGGCGGCAGCAAATATCACTGCTAAAGAGATCCATAGCCATGTTTTTCGTTTTGTTTCCGCCTGTCGGCACATCTGCACGCCCAAAAGAGAACTGAAAAAAAGCGTTCCCGAAAGGAATACAACCGCCGATGCCATCCAAAACCAAAGCAGCAGCACATCCTGCCGGGTGAGGAAAACCCCTGTGAAGCTGACCCGTTCCATCATCTGCAGAGAAGGCAGCAGTTTTTCCGAAAGGACACCTTCCCCATAGACTGCCAGGCAAAGAAAAACCATGAGTGTTACCACAAGCGCCGTCAAAGCGGTACTTTTCAAAACAGCACCGAGGGCATGGGCAGGACGTTTCAGGTCAGGATAAATAAAATAGAGAAAC
Source organism: Anaerotignum sp. (assembly GCF_017483025.1). Lineage (GTDB taxonomy): Bacteria > Bacillota > Clostridia > Lachnospirales > Anaerotignaceae > Anaerotignum_A. Next base: position 33,470 of record NZ_JAFUMA010000077.1, read on the forward strand.
ACCAGCCCCTGAAAGACGATACTCATGGCGGCAATGCCGCTGCCTACTTCCCCGAAAGAAGGCATTGCCAGAGGCAGGATACGATTATATTTTGAAGAGATCGCTACAGCGATCAGTATGATGGCCAAAGGGATGGCAACGATAAAGAATAATATTTCCGCCGATCTGCCGCGACATTCCGTCCCCTGCGCCGCCAGAGAGCCTGCAGCCGCCAATATCACCAGCGTGATCACCGCCACCGGCGTAGAGGGAAGCATGGAGCGACAGACGATCTCACTGAAAATGCGCAGTTCCAGCGCACCATCGAAAACCAGCTTCACCGCCAGGCCAATCAAAACGATATTCCCAATAAAATCCCCAAAACACCGCCGACACCATTCTACCACGGTACCATGGGGCATTCTTTTCCCGACGAATGTCAAAAGCAGAGAAACCGCCACGAACACCGCCCCGCCCAGCAAAGCCGCCACCCAGCAGGCCCGCCCGCTCATCTGCGCCAGCTCCGCCGGAAGAAAAAGGACAGCTGTACCAAAACAATCCAATAATAACAACGCCTGCAGCTGTCTGAGAGAGATTTTCCGATTTTCCGCAAACATCATTCCTCCTCCTTTCGCGCCCGCGCAGAGGGTCGGGTGAAGATAGGCCTGCGCTTCATTTCGGACAAAGGCAGGCGAAAAATGCTGTCCTCCCAATCCATATCGTCATTGACGGAGGAGGAGCAGAAGGGATAGAGATAGGGGATGCCGTAGGACGTCAGGCTGGAAAGATGGGCCAGAAGCAGCAGCAGCGCCGCCCAGACACCGAAAATACCGAAAACTGAAGCCATCAGAATCACCAGATATTTGATGATACGCAGCCCCGAAACGATAGATACATTGGGGATGACAAAGGAACAGATGCCGGTCAGTGCCGCAACGATGACCACCGCAGGGCTGACGATGCCCGCTTCCACGGCTGCGGAGCCAATGATGATACCTCCGACGATACCAATGGTCGAGCTGACAGGAGACGGCAGGCGAATGCCTGCTTCCCGCAAAAGCTCAAAGGCAAGCTCCATGATAAGGACTTCTCCGATAACAGAAAAGGGAATGGCTTCCCGTGTTGCAGCCACCTTCAGAGCCAACGCCGTTGGCATCAGCTGGGGATGATAGACAGAAAAAGCAATATACAGCCCCGGCAGACAAACCGCCAGAAAAGCCGCCCCAAACCGCACCAGGCGAATAAAACTCATAATTTCCCATCGGTCATAGTAATCCTCCGCCGCCTGAAAGAAGGTATTCAACGTGGCGGGGAGCAGGATGGCATAAGGCGTATTATCCACCAGAAGCGCCACTCGCCCCTCCAGAAGAGCCGCCGCCGTTTTATCGGGCCGCTCTGTCATCTGCAGCTGAGGAAAGGGAGAAAACTGTCGCTTTTCCAAAAGCTGTTCCGCATAGCCGCTGTCCAAAACTGCATCCAGATCCATATTATCCAGCTGCTGCTCCACCTTCGCCAACAATTCAGGCCGAACCAGGTCATCCATATACATCAGTGCAATATCTGTTTTGCTGCGGCTGCCCGCTTTTTTCCGTTTCAGCTTCAAGCGAGGGTCTCGGATACGGCGGCGGGTCAGCACGATATTAAAAGCCATGACTTCCATAAAAGCATCCTTTGGCCCTTGCACTACCACCTCTGTCTCCGCCTTGCTGACGCCCCGATTGGGGAATTTCTTTGTTGTGGCCTGCAGAGCAAAATCGTCTCCATCCATCAACAGGACTGTATCCCCCCAGAGCACTCCATCGCAGACTTCATCCAGGGTGGTGATCTTCTTTACTTCCCCAATGGCAATACTTTCCTCCATCAGGGTCTGCAAAAGGCCTTCCGTTTTATGGTTCTGGTAATCCAGCATGATCGTTTCCAGAATAGATTCCCGAATGGCCTCCCCATCCACAATATTATCCGTATAGAGCATCAAAAGCCTGCCTGCGCCGCCACCAATGCGAAATTCACGCCAGACAACATCTCCGCAATCCCGCAAGGCCTCTTCAATGGCAGCCCTATTTTGCTCCAGATCTTTTGTTAACCGCATAGATTCACCGCCTATGTTTTTTCCTTAGTTTGGCAGGAGATGGGGATTTTATGCAAAAAAAGAACCCCGATCTCTCGGAGTTCTTTGATTTCTGATTTTATTTAGACTGGCTGCTGCTTGTTGTATCTACCAGCAGGCTGGGGTTTTCAAATGTATAAACCAGCATATCGTAGTTATAAACAATCTGGTTCAGGGCATTCTGCGCGGAAATCACGCCCATTTCAGCCTGTTCTACCACAGTCTTTGTTACGTTGCCTGCCTGCAGATTCACCTGCGCCACACGGTAATCCGCCTGGGCCTTTGTCAGGTCTGCCTGTGCGGAAGAATATGTTGTTTCCAACTGCTGCAGCTGCAGATATGTGTTACGGATCAATGTTTCTTTCTTTTCTTTTGCTGTTTTCAGAGCACGTTTCTGCTGATCGTAGGTCAGCTTATCGCTGTCATAGGATGCGCCTGTATCGGAATAGGAACGATAGTTGCTTGTGAATTTTGCCTTATCTGTCGCCAGTTCCTGCAGCTGGATCGTCAGGTCTTCCTTCAGAGCGCTGTTGATATACTGATCGATGGTCTGTGTCATTGTGTAGGGTTCGAAAGTTACATCATACACAAATTCGAAGCGCGCATCAGAGTTTTCCCCAATGAGGCTGTTGAATTTCACATAAGTCTGTTCCAGAGAAGCTTCCAGCAGAGCAACGTTATCCTGCGCCTTCTGCGCTGCGATCTGCAGCTGATCCAGGTTATATTTGCTCAGCATACCCAGGCGATATTTTGTGTAGCCCTGTTCATACAATCTCTGCTGGATCTCAGCATTTTTTTCCACCAACGCCAGGCTGTCCTGAGTATTTTTGATATTTGTGAAATAAGATTTGATCGTTACTTCCAGAGCCATTTTCTGAATTTTTTCGCCCAGCTTTGCCTGTTCCATGCCATTTTCCAGCTGGAAAACAGAAGAAACCAGCGCATGCATACCGTCGGATGCCCATTTTCTGTATTCATAAGTGGGGATCTTTACGGAACCAACACGATCATAAAGGTCTTCGTCTGTTTCCTTCAGGTAATCCAGAGTATCTTCGATATCCTTCAGGTCGGGGCTATGTTTGATCGCCAGTTCCAGAGCCTGTTCCATTGTCATCTGGGGCAGAGCCAGAGCCGCCAGTTCTTCTTCTGTCAGTTCCACCACAGGGGCAGCCTGTACGCCCTGCTGTTCAGCGGAAAGGGCTTCCGCCGCGAAAACCTGCGTGCTGCAGATGCTCATAGCCAAAGCCAGCGCCAATGCGCCTTTTGCTTTATATAAGAATGCTTTCATCAATATTCCTCCAGTATAAAATGATTTTAAACTAAAACTAATTATACCATATTATTAGAAAAAATCCAGTATATTAAGGAAGATTTAATGAAAACTTTCTTACGATTTCGTGACAAAAAAAGAGGACTCCTTTCGGAGTCCTCTCGGAATTTCTACTCATTCAGTTCGCATTGAAGGAACAAATTATTTGTTGCCGTTCAGTGTAGCTGTCTTTGTAGCTGCATCCCATGTGATATCTGTTACGCCCAGTGCTGTAGCCAGATCTCTCATAGGCAGGAATGTTCTACCATCAACAACTTCGGGAGAAGCGGATGCGGGGATAGCGGAGCCGTTTACATAAACAACTTTAGCGCCAACCTGCATTGTGATGATTCTCTGACCGTACAGGATTGTTACAGTCTTTGTAGCCTGATCCCACAGAACGTTGTTGTTCAGGATACCCAGAGCTACTGCAACTGCTCTTACGGGCAGCATTGTGTAACCTGCAGCG